>VAZG01000087.1 GCA_005885285.1 Alphaproteobacteria bacterium
TTCCCTGCAGGGACTATTTGACCCGCCGAGGTGACGCTCACCATGAGCTTGCATCCGCTGGCAAACAGCTCCTCGGCAACAAGGACTGCGAACGACGCACCAACCACACGCCCGACAATCCCGACGACCTCGCCGGCGAGCTCGAACGTGTCGAGTTCGGTATGATAACACGGCCAAGGCGTGAACGGCTTTGCCACTCCAGTTTGTCGCAACTGCCGCACCAAGTCGCCATCGGGATCCAAAATGCAGACCGCGGGCACCTCCACAGCGTCCAGCCCCTTCTGTCGCCGTGCCTCACGGAGCAGGGCTGCCGGGGCGAAAACGGACGGCATCGACGTGTGCTTGTTGTCAAGGATGGGCGGAATGACCATGTTCTGGTTTACCTTGTGGGAGGCGGGCGGAGGAAGAAGCGATGCCGAGTGCGAGCCGTCAAGCCCATTGGGAGGACGTCTACACCAAGAAGGGCGAGCATGAAGTCAGCTGGTTTCAGGAAAACCCCGCGCCTTCGCTTGAACTGATTGCCCAGGTCGGCGCGACTCCTGCTTCGGCTGTCATCGACGTAGGCGGCGGTGCTTCGCGTCTGGTGGACAATCTCTTGAGTCGCGGATTTCAGGATGTCACGGTTCTTGATCTATCCGAGGCGGCGCTGCGAGCTGCCAAGGCCCGTCTTGGTAGCCGTGCTGGACGGGTTCAGTGGATTGTCGCGGACGCTACCGCCTGGGACCCGCCAAGGGCTTACGACATTTGGCACGATCGGGCAGCGTTCCACTTTCTGACCGAGGACCGCGACCGCGCTGCTTATGTCGAGCGACTTGAGCGGGGCCTGAAGCTTGGGGGGTACGCCATCATTGCGACCTTCGCGCTCGATGGACCAGAACGATGCAGCGGCCTGCCCGTGGTGCGGTACGATGCTGCGAGCCTTGGCGATACCCTCGGGCGCGCCTTCCAGCTCGTTGACACCCGACGGCATGCGCATGCAACGCCCTGGGGCTCGGACCAATCGTTCCAATTTAGCGTGTTCCGCCGTTGCGCCTGATCGGCAGCGACGAAGCAATCCAGTTGCTATTCCGCCGCCACCATCTGCTGGGTGCGCCACTGGCCGATCAGGGCGCGCAGCGAGGCGGGTTTGACCGGCTTATTGAGCACCGCGATCGTTTCCTCGCGCGCGGCGGCGCGCACATGCGGACTGCGGTCCGCCGTGATCAGGATGGCCGGAATGTTTTCGCCGAAGCGGCGGCGGATGTCGCGGATCGCTGCAACCCCGTTGCCGCGGTCGAGATGATAGTCCACCAGAAGGCCGGTCACCCGTCCGCCCGCCGCCTCGATCGTCTCGATCGCGGCGTCCGGATCGCTGACGGCGATGACCTTGGCATCCCAGGCCGTGAGCAGCGTTCGCATGCCGTCGAGGATCGCCGCATCGTTCTCGATGCACACGATCAGGGCGCCGCTCATCGGCGTACGCAACAGTGGCGTGGCGCTGGTGACCGCGGCGGTGAAGTTGATCGCCTTCGCGGTCGGCACCGTCACCGAAAATACCGAACCGCCGCCCGGATTGGCGTCGATGGCGATGCCGTGGTTGAGGACACGGGCCAGCCGCTCGACGATCGACAGTCCGAGCCCGAGGCCGCGGGCAATCCGCGCGCCCTGCTCGAGGCGATGGAACTCCTTGAAGATCTCGGTGCGCTTGACGATCGGAATGCCGACGCCGGTATCGTAGATGCAGATCTTCAGGGATTGGCCGTTGCGCCGGCAGCCGACCAGCACGCGGCCGTGCGGGGTGTATTTGATGGCATTGGAGATGAAGTTCTGCAACAGCCGACGCAGCAGCGAGCGATCGGATTCGACCGGCAGCGAACAGGACACGAAGGTCAGTTCCAGCCCCTTGGCCCGCGCGCTCGGCGCAAACTCGATCTCGAGCGAACGCATCAAGTCGCCGATCTTGAAGCTCGAGATCGAGGGTGTCATGGCGCCGGCATCGAGCCGCGAAATATCCAATAGCGCTCCGAGGATTTCCTCGATCGCTTCAAGGGAATCGTCGATATTTTCGACCAGCCGCGAATCCTCGCCGCCATTCTGGCGCTCGACCAGGCTCGTCACGTAGAGCCGCGCCGCGTTCAGCGGCTGCAGAATGTCGTGGCTTGCCGCCGCCAGAAACCGCGTCTTGGAGATGTTGGCGTCCTCGGCCGTGCTCTTGGCGAGCGCCAGTTCGGTGTTGAGGCGGGTGAGCTCCTCGGTGCGGTCGCGCACGCGCTTCTCCAGCGTCGCATTGGCGCGCTCAAGTTGCTCGGCGGTCTCGAACGAAGGCGTTACATCGGAGAAGGTGATGACGAGGCCACCGCCCGGCATGCGGTTGGAACGCACCTCGATCACCATGCGGCGATCCGGCAGCCGCTCCAGGTAGGGCTCGCCTTCGGTGGTGTAGGCGGCAAGCCGCCGCTCCAGCAAGGCTTCGCCGTCGCCCACGCCGGTAGAACTGATCGCCCCCATGAATTCCAGGATTTCCTGCAGTGGAATCCCGAGCTGCACCAGATGCGGCGGCAGGCCCAGAATTTCGCCGAATTGCCGGTTCGAGCAGATCAACTGCAAATCGGCGTCGAACACGGCGATGCCTTGCCGCACGTGGTTGAGCGCCGTCTGCAAGATCTCCCGGTTGAAGTGGAGCGCGGCGTGGGAATCATCCAATAGCTTCAGCGCGGCCTTGGCGGAGACGGTGCGCTTGCGAAGCAACAACGACATGACGAGGCGAGAGGAGGCGGCGCCGATTGAAGAGGCGATCAAATGTTCGGCGTGCTGCAGCAATTCGAAATCGGCCGGCGCCGACGGCTCCAGCGGCACATGGTGGGTGATCGCAAAGGCCTCGAACGAGTGTCGGGCGCGGTCGGGGCCGAGATATTGCGCCACGGTGGTCTGGATATCCTGCACGGTGACGGTAGAGCGCCAGCGCCGCAACGCCGGCGTGATCGGTGCGAGGGTGTTCGGCACGAACAGATCGGCCTGCACCAGTTCGATCGAAGAGGGCCGCCGCGTCAGCGACAGCACGACATAGGTCAAGAGGTTGAGCGACAGCGACCACACGACGCCGTGCAACAGCGGCGACAGATCGGCGCCGAACAGCGCCTGCGGACGCAGTGCCTCGATCCCGAACAGACCGTGCTGCAACAGCAGCAGCCCTGCGGTGCTGGTGTCGAGGAAGCTCGGCAGGAACAACGTATAGACCCACACCGCGAAGCCGACCAGCATGCCGCCCATGGCGCCGCGCGCGGTGGCGCGCCGCCAGAACAGGCCGCCGAAAAACGCCGGCGCCAGCTGGGCGATCGCTGCAAAGGACAACAGGCCGATCGCCGCGAGCTGGGTGTTGCCGAGCGCGCGATAGTAGAAATAGGCCATCGCCATGATGGCGAAGATCGCAAAGCGGCGTACGCGCAGCAGGAAATCGCCGAAATCCTTGCCTTCGCGCGATGCTCCGCTTCGCTGCAGCACCAGCGGCACGACGATGTCGTTCGAGACCATGATCGAAAGCGCGACGCATTCCACGATCACCATGGCGGTGGCCGCCGAAAGGCCGCCGACGAAGACGCCGACGCTGAGCAACGGCGATTCCGCCTCGATCGGCAGCGCCAGCACATACATATCGGCATCGACGGCGCCGAACGGGAAGGTGACGAGGCCGGCGATCGCGATCGGGATCACGAACAAATTGATGGCGACGAGATAGAGCGGAAACAGCCAACGCGCCCGGCTGACTTCCGAATCGCTGGAGTTTTCCACCGCGCTGACGTGAAACTGGCGCGGCAGCAGCATGATGGCGCAAAACGACAGCGTCACCATGCACAGGAAATTGCCGATCGACGGCGTGTACTGGATCGCGCGCACCGCTTCCGGGGTCTTCATCGCGCGCTGGATCAGTTCATGCGGATCGAACATCCAGAAGGTGACGAAGGCGCCGGCGGCGAGAAAGGCCACCAGTTTCACGATCGATTCGGTGGCGACTGCGAGCATCAGGCCGTGCTGGTGTTCGGTCGCATCGGTCTGGCGGGTGCCGAACAGCACCGCAAAGGTTGCCATTGCGAGCGTGACCATCAGCGCGATGTCGCCGATGATCGGAATATGGGAAAAGGCCTGGTCTTCGCTCAGGATGGTCCCGAGCGACGCCGCGGACGCCTTGAGCTGGAGCGCGATATAGGGGACCGATCCGATCAGCGCGATCAGCGCCACGGTCACCGCCACCGCCTGGCTCTTGCCGTAGCGCGCGGCGATGAAATCGGCGATCGAGGTGATGTTCTGCGATTTCGCGAGCCGGATCACGCGGCGCAGCAGCGGCGTGCACAATCCGATCATCAGGATCGGGCCGATATAGATCGCGAGGAAATCGACGCTGGTGCGGGTCGCAAAGCCGGCCGAGCCGAAGAACGTCCAGGAGGTGCAGTAGATCGCGAGCGAGAGCGGATAGATCCACGCGCTGGCGCGGCCGCGCTGCGCCGGCGAAAGGCGGTCGCCATGGCTCGCCACCAGGAACAGGAACCCGATGTAGCCGAACGCGGCGGCAATCACGCCCCAGTCGTGCAGCATTGCTGCTTAAACTCCTAAAAGAACGGGCCGCCCCCTGATCGTTGCTTTTGAATTCTAACGCTTCGCGCTGCCGCAGGCGACAGCGATTTTCCTGTCAAATCCAGGATTTACGATCGTCGTTAAGCCCATTGGGCTACGAACGGAGCGGCCTATTCGGCCGCCAGCGACTGCTCGCGCAGCGGCAGGCCAAGATGCTCCCAGACCTGCAGCAGCGCCTCGGCGAGGGCGTCGATCAGTGCGTCGTCGTGATAGGGCGAGGGCGTAATCCTCAAGCGCTCGGTGCCCCTGGCGACGGTCGGATAATTGATCGGCTGGATGTAGATGCCGTGCTCTTCGAGCAGGATGTCGGAGGCGCGCTTGCAGGCTTCCGGATCGCCGACGAACAGCGGCACGATATGGGTTTCGCTCGACATCACGGGCAGGCCCGCGGCGGTCAGGATCGCCTTGACGCGGGCGGCGCGGTCCTGGTGGCGCTCGCGCTCCCAATTCGAGGTCTTGAGGTGGCGGATCGCGGCGGTCGCCGCCGAGCAGATCGCCGGCGGCAGCGCGGTGGTGAAGATGAAGCCCGGCGCGTAGGAGCGGACGGCATCGATGACGTCGGCGCGACCTGCGATATAGCCGCCGAGGCAGCCGAACGCCTTGGCGAGCGTGCCTTCCAGAATGTCGATGCGGTGCATGACGCCGTCGCGCTCCGCGATGCCGCCGCCGCGCGCACCATACATGCCGACCGCATGAACCTCGTCGACATAGGTCATGGCGCCATAGTGTTCGGCGAGATCGCAGATCCGCGCCAGCGGCGCGATATCGCCATCCATCGAATAGAGGCTCTCGCAGGCGATCAGTTTGGGCCGATCGGGGCCGGCTGCGCGCAGCAATTCTTCCAGATGCACCATGTCGCTGTGACGGAAGATCTGGCGCTCGCGGCCGGCCTGGCGGACGCCTTCGATCATCGAATTGTGGTTGAGCGCATCCGACAGGATCAGGCAATCCGGGATGAGCTTGGCGATGGTCGCAATCCCGGTCTGGTTCGAGCCATAGCCCGAGGTGAAGAGCAGCGCGGCCTCTTTGCCGTGGAGGTCGGCGAGTTCGGATTCGAGCTGCACCAGCGGATGGTGGGTACCGGCGATGTTGCGGGTGCCGCCGGCACCGGTGCCCACTCTGGTAGCGGTCTCGACCATGGCGCCGACTACCTTCGGGTGCTGGCCCATGCCCAGATAGTCGTTGGAGCACCAGATCACGACATCGCGCCGGCCTT
>VAZG01000088.1 GCA_005885285.1 Alphaproteobacteria bacterium
GCGCGCCTCGACCTCCTGGCGGAGCAGCTGGTGCGGCACGCTGTAGTAATGCTTGGCGATCTCGACGTGATAGTCGAGGCCGACCCGGCAGCGCTTCCACTCGGCGTATTCGTAGGGCAGCGGCGGCAGCGATCCGAGCGCCGGTATGTCAAGCTGCTCGAAAAGCGCCTGACGGCTGGTGCCCCAACCGCGCATCACGCGATTGTTCAGCTCTTTGAGCAGGGCGCGGATTGCGGCGTTGAGCTCGGCCAGCGAGAAGAAGCGTCGATGCCGCAACCGTGCCAGGATCCAGCGCCCGACGACCTGAACGCCGACTTCAACCTTGGCCTTGTCGCGTGGCTTGTAGGGGCGCGCCGGAACGATGGCGGTGCCGTAATGCCGCGCCATGTCGGCGTAGGTCCGATTGACCATCGGCTCATGGAAGCAGGCCTTGGTGATCCCGGCCTTGAGATTGTCGCTGACCGTCTGCCGGGCGACGCCGCCGAAATACGCGAAGGCGCGGACATGCGCCGCGATCCAATCTGGCAGCTTCTGGCTCCACACCGCCTCGGCGTAGGTGAAATTCGACGCGCCCAGGACGGCGACGAAGATCTGTACCGGGATGATCTCGCCAGTAAGGCCATCGACGATCTCGCCAGTGCGGCCGGCAAAGTCGACAAACAGCTTCTCGCCGGCGATATGGGTCTGGCGCATGGTCGGCTTCAGCCGACCTGCCCAGCCCCGGTACAGATCGCAAAACCAGGAATATCCGAACCCGTCGGGCGCACCGGCCCGGTACTCCTCCCACAGCAGTGCCAGGGTTACATTGGGGCGGCGCAGCTCGCGATGCACCCACGCCCAGTCGGGCATCGGGCGCTGATCCCCGGCGATCGCCGGCGGCGCCGGGAACAGCAACGCTTCCAGCTGCTCGTCATCGAGATCTGCAGGCAAAGGCCAGCTCACGCCGGCGGCGCGGGCCCGGCTGAGATAGCCGCTGACCGCTCCCTGGCTCAGCCCCAGGCTCTTCGCAATCCCCCGCTGCGGCAGCTCGCTGGCAAACCGCAGTCGCAAAACTTCCCGGATCTGGCGCATCGACACTCTCTCGGCCGGCATCTCGTTCCCCTGCTGTTCGGCAAAGGCGCGAGCCTACCTTCGGTTGAAAGCTGTCGACCACGCGGGCCGCTATACCCTCACTTCGCCCTACTCGCGATCACAGAATCGAGTGATCACCTTCGACCGGAATCCATGAGGGTTCAACGAGGTCCCGCGAGGATGTCAGCGGTGCGGCACGGTGCGGGACGTCGTTGAAGCCTGATTGAACGGAACCGCGTTGGCCGGTACGGCCTATGGGAGTTGAAGCGGCTGTGGGCCCAGCAGTCGCAGTGGTGATGGCGCCCAGCAGCGACGTGCGCAACCAAGACAGAGTGCACTGCTGCCGAGGTAAGGCAGATAGTGATCGGGCAAAGGATGTCGCAGTGCGTTTGGTATCGGCGATCGCGCCATTGCTTGTCGCGGGCAATAACACGGGGCGTTCGAGGCGCGGCATTGGCGCGGTCGATCGAAAGCGGAAGTGATAGTGGGCGCCGCGGTCATGAACTGTCATACGAGAAGGACGCAGGCGTCGAGGCGCGCCTGAGCACGGCGATGTCGACAAGGTGTCCGCCGCAGACCGGGCAGATGTCGAGCGGTCGCCCGAAGAGCCGGGCGTAGCGCTCGCGATAGTCGGCGGGTTCGGGAGCCGTCTCGGGTTCAGGCAGATTGAGCAAGCCGCGGATCAGCGCGAGCTTGGCGCTGCGGTGCGTGTTGGCGAGGAAGCCGAAGTGGCGGATCCGGCGGAAGCCGTTCGGCAGGACGTGCAGCAGGAAACGCCGGATGAACTCGCCGACAGGCAAGGTCATCACCTTGGCACGCTGCGGGTGCCGGTAGTCCTTCCAGCGGAAGCGGATCTGTCCGTCAGCCAGGGCGATGAGCCGACTGTTGGCAATGGCGACCCGGTGCGTGTAGCGGCCCAGATACTCGAGCACCTGCTGCGGCCCGCCGAACGGCCGCTTGGCATAGACGACCCATTCGATCTTGCGCAAGGGCCGCAGATGGGTGGCAAAGGCTGCCGGCTTGACGAGCCCGGCCAGCTCTCCGAAGAAGTTGAGCATCCCGGCATTGAAGGCCGCTTGCAGCCGTTCCAGAAACAGCCGGCGGTAAAGGCGGGAGAGCACTCGGACCGACAGGAAGAAACCGGGCCGGCAGGCGATCCAGCAGCCGTCGGGCGACACGCCGCCGCCCGGTACGATGCAATGGATGTGTGGATGGTGGAAGAGGTTTTGCCCCCAGGTGTGCAGCACCGCGGTCACGCCGATTGCGGCCCCGAGATGCTTGGGATCGGCGGCGATCGTTTGCAGCGTCTCCGCCGCCGCCCGGAACAGGATGTCGTAGACGACCGCCTTGTTCTGCAGCGCAATGCCGGCGATGGCCTCCGGCACCGTGAACACGACATGGAAGTAGGGCACCGGGAGCAGTTCAGCCTGGCGATCGGCGATCCATTGCGCGCGGGCCAAGCCCTGGCATTTTGGGCAGTGCCGGTTGCGGCAGGAATTGTAGGCGATGCGGGTCTCGCCGCAATCCTCACAACGTTCGACATGGCCGCCAAGCGCCGCCGTCCGGCAGGCCTCGATCGCCGCCATGACTCGGCGTTGTCCGAGGGTCACGCTGCCGAGCTGATCGGCGCGATAGGCGGCGCCGTGGCGACGGAAGATGTCCGCCACCTCGAGTGCGGGATGCACGTCGAGCGATCAGCTCGGCGGCATCACTTCCAAACTGAGGCGATCGAGCGGACTGGTCGTGTCTGCGATCAGTGTTGTCGCGACCTGAGTATAGCGGGCGGTCGTCGACAGCCGGGCGTGACCGAGCAGCACCTGGATGATGCGGATATCGGTGCCGGCTTCGAGCAGGTGGGTGGCGAAGCTGTGCCGTAAGGTGTGTACCGTCACCGGCTTGCTGAGTTCAGCGCGCCGCGCCGCGACCCGGCAGGCCTCCTGCAGGGTGGCGACGCTGACCGGCTCTCCCACCTCCCGGCCCGGGAACAGCCAATGGCTCGGCCGCGCCAAGCGCCAGTAGGCGCGCAAGATCTGCAGCAGCTGCGGCGACAGCATGACATAGCGATCCTTGCCGCCCTTGCCATGCTCGACCCGGATCAGCATCCGGCCACTGTCGATCGCGCCAATGGTCAGGCGCGCGACCTCGCCGACACGCAGGCCCGCGCCGTAGGCCGTCGTCAGCGCCGCCCGATTGCGCAGACCGGGAACCGCCTCCAAAAACCGCACGATCTCGTCGGCGCTCAGCACCACCGGGAGCTTCTGCGGCTCGCGGGCGGCGGCGATGCGTTCGAGAGCGTCGCTGCGGCCCAAGGTGACGCCGTAGAAAAACCGCAGGGCGGACACGGCTTGATTGATATGCGCCCACGATCGCTGCTGCGCAATCAAGTGCAGCTGGTACGCGCGCACCTCCTCCAGCCCAAGCCGATCCGGCGAGTGGCCAAAGTGCCGGCTGAACTTGGCGACCGCATAGAGGTACGATTGCTGCGTCGCCGGCGACAGATTGCGGATCATCATGTCGCCGATCATGCGCCGGCGCAGAGGGCTGATCTCAGCCATCGGGAACTCCTGTCTGATGAGGTGGTCCAGCAACCAACCCTCTCAGACAGGAGACCCCGGCGTCAGCCGCTCACTACCGCGAAGCGGTTTCGTTGTGTGCCGGGCATGCTCAATAGCTCGGAGGTGAAAGTCCTCTACCCAACCTGATGGAGGTGAAGGGTTAGTGATGCGCAAGGGCTATCGCCGCGAGGCGAGGTCTGAAGGAAGCGCGAAGCAAAGGTGCGAGCCGATGAACAAGAACCGGATAGGAGGCGCGAGCGCCGGACGAGCGGGCAACGTATCGCGAAGTCCATATCCATCAACGGCGCGAGGCGTAGATCCGGCGGTTGTGCACCGAAGGCGATTGAGCTTACCCCGGGAGATCTGCCCCGTGTCGTCTCCGGGCGACTGAGCCGGCCGAGAGGCCGTCTGATCGCAGGGCAGAAGTCAGCAGACGGCATAGTAGGCCATGACGTCGGCAAAGCTAGTGAGGCACTCCAAAGCCGAAAGGCGGAGCAACAGATAGGCCGAGCCGGGAACGATGGCCGAAGGCCCGAACGATTGAGAGTGGCAAGTAGGACTGGCAACTCATGAGTGGAATGCGGCAGAAGATCCAGTACTCACTGGCCTTGGAACCGGTGGCTCAGGGTGAAACCCCGGTCAGCGGTTATCAAGGGACCGAACCATTCGTGGCGAAACCAACATCCGAAAGCCCGGCTTCCGCAGAGCAATTAATGGAGGAGGTGTGCGACCGAGAGAACCTCGTAAGAGCGTGGAAACGCGTTCGAAGCAACCAGGGCAGTCCTGGCGTGGATGGGATGACCATCGACGATGCCAAGGACCACCTGCGTGAGCACTGGCCGAGCATCCGGTCTCAGTTGCTTGAGGGAACCTACCAGCCGAAGCCGGTCAAACGGGTCGAAATACCCAAGCCGGACGGTGGGGTCAGAAAACTCGGCGTGCCTTGCGTCGTCGACCGACTGATCCAGCAAGCCTTGCTGCAGGTTCTCCAGAAGCGGTGGGACCGGACATTTTCCGAGCACAGTTACGGCTTCCGACCGGGACGCTCCGCCCATCAGGCGGTGGCCCAAGCGCAACGATACATTGCCGCGGGCTACAACGTCGTGGTTGACCTTGATCTCGAAAAATTTTTCGACCGGGTTAATCACGACAGCTTGATGGCGCGCGTGGCCGTGCGGGTGACCGATAAACGTGCGCTCAAACTCATCCGGGCGTTTCTCAAGTCCGGGGTGATGGAAAATGGCTTGGTCAGCCCGGTGGACGAGGGGACCCCGCAAGGCGGTCCGCTCTCGCCCCTCTTAAGCAACCTTGTGCTTGACGATCTCGACAAGGAGCTGACCCGACGGGGTCACCGTTTCTGCCGCTACGCGGACGACTGCAACATCTATGTTCGCAGCCGTCGCGCCGGTGAGCGGGTGATGGCCTCAGTGAGCCGGTTCCTGACCACGAAGCTGCGGCTGACGGTCAACGAGGCGAAAAGCGCGGTGGCGCGACCGGAGGAGCGCAAGTTCCTGGGCTTCAGCATCTCGAATGATGGGAGCGAGCGGCGCATCGCGCCAAAAGCCCTCGACCAATTCAAGACGCAGATCCGGGACCTGACCCGCCGGACACGGGGGATCAGCCTGCCGCAGTTGATCAACGACCTCACGCCATACCTCATCGGATGGCGCGGCTACTTCGGCTTCTGCCAGACCCCTCGCGTGCTCACCAACCTGGAAGCGTGGATCCGCCGAAGATTACGCTCGTATCTTTGGCGGCAGTGGCAGAACGGGCGCAATCGCTTCAAAGAACTGCGCCGTCGTGGCGTGCCAAAGTTCCATGCAGCGGTCGCCGCCGGTTCACCGACGGGGTTCTGGCGCATGTCCGGACACCCGGCGGTCCAACAAGCC
>VAZG01000089.1 GCA_005885285.1 Alphaproteobacteria bacterium
CGAGCAATATCACTCCAACGTGCTCATGCAATCGGTGTCGCCGCTGGAACAGGCCACCCGCACCCGGATCGAGCAGTTGACGCAATATTTCGTCAATCACGGCGTCACCGACCGCGCGGAAGCGGCGCATCGCGCTTTGGTTGCGATCGGCCACATCGTCCAGAAGCAGGCCTTTATCCTGGCCTTCAGCGACACCTTCTATCTGCTCGGCGCCACGCTGGTCATAGCGCTGATGGCGACCTTGCTGCTTAGGAAGCCCGACCATCTTGCATCGGGCGGCGCGCATTAAAACATCCAGCCCAGAAAAGGAGAACAGTCGTGAAACCGCGAGTAAATTTCCATCAGGCCGCCCCCGACACCATCAACGCGTTGCGCGCGCTGGAAACGCAGGTACAGGCCTCCGGCCTCGAGCAATCCTTGATCGAACTGGTCAAGATCCGCGCTTCGCAGATCAACGGCTGCGCCTATTGCATCAACATGCACACCCAGGACGCGCGCAAGCACGGTGAGACCGAACAGCGCCTGTATCTTCTGAACGCCTGGCGAGAAGCGCCGGCTTATAGCGATCGCGAGCGCGCGGCGCTGGCATGGACGGAAGCCGTGACGCTGATCTCGAAAACCCACGCGCCCAACGACGTCTATGACGAGCTCCGCGGCCACTTCTCGGAAGCCGAGACGGTCAATCTGACCATGCTGATCGCAACCATCAACGCCTGGAACCGGCTTGCGATCTCCCTTCGCGCGGTGCCACCTGTGAAGGTCAAGGCTGCCGCTTAAACCGCAGTGGCGCGGGCAAAATCGACGTAGATCTCGCGCAACCGATTGGTCATCGGACCTGGCTTGCCGTTGGCGATGGTCTTGCCGTCGATCGAGATCACCGGCTGCACGAACAGCGTCGCGCTAGTGATGAAGGCTTCCTTCGCGGCCAGCGCCTCCTCGACCGAGAACGCCCTCTCCTCGACGCGGAGCTGGCGCTCTTCGGCGAGCGCCACCACCGCCTTGCGGGTGCATCCCGGCAAAATCTCGCTGCCATTCTGCCGGGTCACCAGCACGTCGTCCCGCGTCAGAATGAAGGCCGATGACGAGCCGCCTTCGGTGACCTTGCCGTCCTCGATCATCCACGCTTCGCCGGCGCCGGCTTCCGCCGCAGCCTGCTTGGCGAGCACTTGCGCGAGCAGCGCCACACTCTTGATGTCGCGCCTGCTCCAGCGAATGTCCGGCACGGTGATGACGCCGATGCCGGCCTTGGCGGATGGCGCATTGACGATATCCTTGACCGTCGTGAACATGATCAGGGTCGGTGTGGTGCCTTTCGGAAACGCGAAGTCGCGTCCCTTGTCGGCGCCGCGCGTGACCTCGAGATAGATCATGCCATTGACGAGCTGGTTGCGCGCGACCAGCTCCTTTTGGATTTCCGCAATCCGCTCCAGCGTCTCCGGCAATGCAAGCGAGATTTCGCCGACCGAGCGCTTTAGCCGCGCCAGATGCGAGGCATTGTCGACCAGCCGGCCGTCCAGCACCGCGGCCACCTCGTAAATGCCGTCGGCAAACAGGAAGCCGCGATCGAGGATCGAGACTTTTGCCTCTGCGAGCGGCACAAACGAACCGTTGACGTAAGCGATCTGGTCCAAGCGAGGTCTCCCGTGGGGTGCGAGGCAAGGTGTTGCACACTATACGCGAGTTCTTCACCGTCGTCATTGCGAGGAGCGTCGCGACGAAGCAATCCAGACTTCCTTTGCAGCCTTGTGGATTGCTTCGCTTGCGCTCGCAATGACGAGCCCCCGGGCCTAATGCGAGAGAATCTTCGACAAGAACTTCTGCGCGCGGTCGCTGCGGGGCTTGCCGAAGAAATCGGTCTTGAGCGCGTCTTCGACGATCTCGCCCATGTCCATGAAGATGACGCGGTGGGCGACCTTGCTGGCAAAGCCCATCTCGTGGGTCACCACCATCATGGTCATGCCTTCGCGGGCGAGATCGACCATGACGTCGAGCACTTCAGAGATCATTTCGGGATCGAGCGCCGAGGTCGGCTCGTCGAACAGCATCGCGATCGGATCCATTGCCAGCGCGCGTGCGATGGCGACGCGCTGCTGCTGACCGCCGGACAATTCGGCAGGGTATTTGCGGGCATGCTCCTTCAAGCCGACACGATCAAGCAGCCTGGAAGCCTTCGCGACCGCCTCGTCATGCTTGATGCCGTCTAGGATGATCTCGCCCTTCTGAAACGGCTCCAGTGCGTTGACGCATTTGATCAGCGTCGACTTCCCCGAGCCTGACGGGCCGCACACTACCACCACCTCGCCCTTCGCGACGCTGGTGGTGCAATCCTTCAACGCCTGGAAGCTGCCGTACCATTTGTCGACGTGGCTGATCTCGATCATGAAATTCTCACTAACGCATCACCGCAATGCGCGACTGCAATTGCCGGACGCCGAACGACGCGACACAGGAAATAATAAAATAGACCGCGGCCGCGAACAGGTACATCTCGACCAGCCGCCCGTCGCGTTGCGCCACCTTGCTTGCCGCGCCCAAAAAATCCGGGATCGACAGCACATAGACCAGGGAAGTGTCCTGGAACAGCACGATGGTCTGTGTCAGCAGCACCGGCACCATATTCCGGAATGCCTGCGGCAGCACGATATATCGCATGGTCTGGCTATAGGTGAGGCCGAGCGCCTGCGCGGCCGCGGGCTGTCCCTTCGAGATCGACTGGATGCCGGCGCGCATGATTTCGGCAAAATACGCCGCCTCGAACAGGACGAAGGTGACGAGCGAAGAAGCAAACGCGCCGACGCGGACCGGCCGTGACGATCCCGTCAGCCACTGACCGATATAGGGCACCAGGAAATAGAACCAGAAGATTACCAGCACCAGCGGCAGCGAGCGCATCAGGTCGACATAGAGCCCCGCGATGCGCCCGAGCAGGGGCAGTCCGGAGAGCCGCATCAACGCGATCAGCGTACCGAAGATCAGACCGCCCAGTGCAGCCAGTCCCGTCAGCGTCAGCGTGAACGTCATGCCATCGAAGAACAGGTAGGCCAGCGAGCGGCGGATGACGTCGAAGTCGAAGCTTTCGAACATCGGCTTCGACTCACTTCCCGGTGATGTAGCCGGGGACCGCGATCGCACGCTCGAGCACGCGCATGGCGGTGACGACGACGATGTTGACCAACAGGTACAACACGGTCGCGGCGGTAAAGGCCTCGAACACCTGAAAGGAGAATTCCTGCATCGCCCGCGCCTCGCCGGTCAATTCGATCAGGCCGATGGTGATCGCAACCGATGTATTCTTGATGGTCGAGAGAAATTCCGAAGTCAGCGGCGGCATGATAATGCGAAACGCCATCGGCAAGAGCACGTAAGCGTAGGTCTGCGCGGTCGTCAGTCCGAGCGCGGTCGCGGCCAATTTCTGTCCGCGCGGCAGTGAATTGATGCCGGCGCGCGTTTGCTCGGCGACGCGCGCCGACATGAATAGCCCGATCCCGATCGCCGCCGTGTAGAACGGAGCGTGAGGCATCTGCTTCAGCCACAATCCCCATGACCGCGGCAAGAGTTCCGGCAACACGAAGAACCAGATGAACAACTGCACCAATAGCGGCATGTTGCGGAAGAATTCAACGTAGGCGAAACCCACCCAGGATGCGGTTCTTGACGGCAGCGTGCGCAACACGCCGACCACCGATCCGAACACCAGCGCAATGATCCAGGCGCAAAGCGCGGTCTCGATCGTCAGCACCAGCCCGGACAGCAGCATGTCGAGATAGCTGCCGGTCCCATTCGGGGCCGGCTCGAAGAAGATGCTCCAGTTCCAGTGATAATTCACGAAGCCTTCCGTGCCCCAGGGTGACGGCGTCGCCTCACATCGCCTTATAGGAATCCGGATCGGGGGAGTCGGAAGGCACTGCGAATTCGTGCCGCAACTCCGCACTGATCGGCGCGTTGAGGTTCAGTCCCTTGGGCGGGATCTTCTGCATGAACCATTTGTCGTACAGCTTTTGACCTTCGCCGCTCGTATAGAGCGCGGCGGTGGCGCCATCGACCACCTTCTTGAAGGCCGGATCATCCTTGCGCATCATGATCCCGTAAGGTTCGGGCTTGGAGAACGCGTCCCTGGAGATGACATAGGCGTCCGGGTCCTTGGAGCCGGCGACGAAGCTTGCGAGCAGGATATCGTCCAGCACGGCCGCGACCGCCCGGTCGGTCTCGACCATCAGGAAGGATTCGCCATGTTCCTTGGCAGGAATGATATTGATGCCGAGGTTGCGCGCGGCATTGGCTTCGGTGAGCTGTTTGATGTTGGTGGTGCCCGACGTCGAGACCACCGACTTGCCCTTGAGGTCGTCGATCGAGTTGAGGTTGCTGGATTTCTTCGAGACGAAACGGGTCGCGGTCAGGAAGTGGGTGTTGGTGAAGGAAACCTGCTTCAGACGGTCGGCGTTGTTGGTGGTCGATCCGCATTCGAGATCGATGGTGCCGTTGGCGAGCAACGGAATGCGGGTCGACGACGTCACCGGATTGAACTCGATCGCGAGCTTGTCGAGCTTGAGTTCGTGCTTCACGGCGTCGACGATTCTGTAACAGATGTCGATCGCAAATCCGACCGGCTTCTGGACGTCGTCGAGATAAGAGAACGGGATCGACGAGTCGCGGTAGCCGATGGTGACGGCGCCGGTTTCCTTGATCTTTTTGAGCGTCCCGGTGAGCTCTTCGGCGTTGGCATGCCCGCCAATGCAAGCGGCGAGCACGAGGCCGATCATACCCAGGCATTTCATACGTGCTCTCCTTGCTGGATGGCTTGCAATCGGACGACTTCCAAAGAGCCCGTGCAATGACCGGGCCATTGCATCGGCCAGAATTCTCACGTCGCCTTAACTCTTACATCGCCTTATATGAATCGGGATCCGGCGAATCCGACGGCTTGGCAAATGCGCGCGTCAACTCGGGTGAGATTGGCGCGTTGAGGTTCAATCCCTTGGGCGGGATCTTCTGCATGAACCATTTGTCGTAGAGCGTTTTGCCATCGCCGCTGGTGTAGAGCGCGGCGGTCGCCGCATCGACCACCTTCTTGAACGCAGGATCGTCCTTGCGCAGCATGATCCCGTATGGTTCAGGCTTCGAGAACGCATCCGTGGAGATCACATAAGCGTCCGGCTCCTTCGAGCCGGCGACCAGGCTCGCGAGCAGAATGTCGTCCATCACAAAGGCCGCGGCCCGGTCGGTCTCGACCATCAGGAAAGCCTCGGCATGATCCTTGGCCGGGATGATGTTGACGTTCAGATTGCGCGCGGCGTTGGCTTCGGTGAGCTGCTTGATGTTGGTGGTGCCGGCGGTGGAGACCACCGACTTGCCCTTGAGATCGTCGATCGAGTTGATCTTGCTGGCCTTCTTCGAGACGTAGCGGCTCGCGGTCAGAAAATGCGTGTTGGTGAAAGAGATCTGCTTCTGGCGCTCGGCATTGTTGGTGGTCGAACCGCATTCGAGGTCAATGGTGCCGTTGGCAAGCAGCGGAATCCGGGTCGACGAGGTCACCGGATTGAGCTTGACCTCGAGCTTGCCGAGCTTGAGTTCGTTCTTCACGGCATCGACGATCTTGTAGCAAATGTCCATCGCAAAGCCGATCGGCTTCTGACTATCGTCGAGATAGGAGAACGGGATCGAGGAGTCGCGGAAGCCGAGCGTGATCGCACCGGTCTCCTTGATGTTCTTCAATGTGCCCGTCAGCTCTTCGGCACTGGCCTGGCCGACGCAAAGTGCAGCCGCAATCGCAAGGCCAAATAGACGCAATTGTTTCATTCGTGCTCTCCCCTGTTGGGTGATTTCCGGAATGCTTGCACAAACCGGACCTGAATAGAAATGTGACCTTCGGCGGTCATACGACCCCCAAACGGCGTTCATGACAAGGCGAACCAACGTTGCCTCGGACAATTGCGACAAATGGGGTGCCGCGGCTCCTCCATCCGGTCACGCTTCAATGGCGTCCGCGGACGTCCATCTGATCGTGACCAGCGCCCACAGGCTTAGGACGCAAACCACGGTCAGGTAATATCCCGGCGCTAGATTGCCGATCAAGGCAAAGCCGCCGAGCCAGGTCATGAACGCGGGTCCCATGCCGCCGAACACGGTGACGCCGATATTGTAGCTTAAGCCCAAACCCGTGGCTCGCGTCGCCGGCGGGAATAATTCGGACATCAGGGCTGCGAGCGGCCCGAAGTAGAGCGCCTTCAGGGTGGCGAGATAAAGCACGGCCAACACGATCACCGCCGCAACCGGCGTTCTCGTCAATAGCAGGAAGGCCGGAAACACCGACACCAGAAGCAGCAAGCCGACCGCAATCATGTGCGTGGTGCGACCGACCCGGTCCGACACCGTGCCTGCAACAGGCGTCAGGATCGTGACGGCGACCGCCGCGGCGAGGGTCGCCGTAAATCCGACCGTCGGCGCCAAATCCAGCGTTTTGACCACATAGGTGGGCATATAGACGATGAGGTAGTTGACCGCGGTCGATACCGCGAGCGCGCCAATGGCGAGCACGACCCGGAGTTTTTGCTCCGTGAAGACCTTGCCCACCACGGGTTCGTGTTTGGCGGCCGGTGGCGCCGTCGCGTCCTCAAGATGGTTGCGGATGTAGATGCCGACCGGTCCGACCAGGATGCCGAACAGAAAAGGAATGCGCCAGCCCCACGAGTTCAGGTCCGCAGCCGTCATCCACGATGTGAGCCCAATGCCGAACAGGGACGACAGCACCTGTCCCAGGCCTTGGCTGGCAAATTGCCAACTTGCAATGAACCCGCGGCGGCCGGGCGCATGCTCCACCAGAAAAGCCGTCGAACTGCCGAATTCGCCGCCGGCCGAAAAACCCTGGACCAGGCGGGCGGCGAGAACAGCGATCGGCGCCACCAGACCAATGGTCTCGTAGCTCGGCATGATGGCGATCGCCAGCGTGCCGGTGGTCATCAGAACAATGGAGACCATCAACGAGGCTTTGCGGCCATGGCGGTCGGCATAGGCACCCAGTACGACGCCGCCGATCGGGCGAATGAGAAAGGCCAGTCCGAAGGTGCCGAAGGTCAACAGCAGCGAAATCGTCGGATCGCTATTGGGAAAAAATGCCCTGGAAACATAAACGGCGAAATAGCCATACGAAGAGATGTCATACCATTCCAGCGCGTTTCCGATCGAGACCGCAACAACGAGCCTGGTGAAACCCTTTTCCCGCGAGGATTCAGGGAGCGTCACCGGGGCCGATAGTGCCATCTCAAGTCTCCTCATCGCTCGCCTAGAGTGGACGCGGCATTTCGCCGAGATCCCAAAACAGGCCGGCCATGATGCCGAGCGCTTCCTCGGTGAGGTCAAGCAGGATGTGCTCGTCGGGCGCATGCTGCGAACAGCCGGGATAGGAGTGCGGCACCCAGATCGTCGGCAGACCGAGCGTATCGGAGAACACGTCATTGGGCAGCGAGCCGCCGAAATTCGGCAGCACCGCAGGCCGCCTGCCCGTGGTCTGCCGGATCGATTCCGCCGCCCAATTGATCCATGGACTGTCGAAATCGGTGCGCGAGGCGACAAAGCTCTGG
>VAZG01000400.1 GCA_005885285.1 Alphaproteobacteria bacterium
AGGCCAACAAGTACCAATAGAACGATGCCGTGGACCAGAAGAATGCCCGTGGTCCAACTCCACAAGAAGCGGCGGTCGGACGGGCTCAAATCGTTCGCAGCACGCTGCATCGATACCTCCTGAGAGCAGATTGCATCGATGCTGATAGCGCACGAGCCGTCGCGCGAATGCGATCTCGATCACACTTGCGGGGAAATCTTTCCGGTGGCTCTATGTTTTGAACGGTCTCGAAGTCAGAAAATGATCGCAAACGCGTGCAGCATGCTCCCTATGCATCCTCACACGATCCAGCCTCGGCCAGTTCACGCAGCGATCCGACATCCAGCACAACGATTGCGCCGTGCTCGAGGCGAACCCATTTCCGGGCGGCCCATGCCCGCAACTGCTTGTTGATGCTCTCCCGGGTCATGCCAACCATCTCGCTGATTTCCTGCTGGGTGATGGCAATCGTATGGTTTGCCGGCTCAAGCTTGCGCTTTTCCGTCAAACCGATCAGCGCGCTGGCGAGCCGGCCCGGCAGATTCTGGAGAATGATCTGTTCGACCTGCTCGCTGGTCCGCCGCAGCCGCTCGCAGAGCAACTGGATGAACTTCATCGATAACGCCGGCTGGCTTTTCACGAAGGGAAGAAACTCGCGCCGGTCGATGACGAAAATCTCGCACTGGGCGTTGGCTATGGCGTCGGCGGTCCGCGGCTCGCCCGAGAGAACCGCGATCTCACCAAAGATCTCGCCGGGGCCGATCAGGTTCAGAATCGCATTGCGGCCGTCGGGCGAGGACACGCTGATCTTCACCGTGCCACTGATCACCGCGAACATGCTGTTACCGGGATCTCCCTTGCAGAAGATCGAGGCACCGCGCTTGAGCGTGATATGCTTGGCGTAGCGGCAGAGCTGATCGAGCGCTTCGGGCTCAAGGTCGCAGAAGATCGGATGCTTGCGCAGCACCGACAATTTGCTGCTCACCATGCAGCGCGCGCCACCCGTGTGGTCTACGCCAGGGACGGCTTCAGCTATGGGCCTCTGCGGAGCCATTCACCGATTGCCTTTCTCGGATTGCCTTTCTCGCCAGACAGCACGCTATCACCGGAGACGGGGACCGATAAAAGGAAGAGCCAACCCGCCACGTTGCAAGCCGCCATCTTGCAAGCCGCCATCTTGCAAGAATTCCGCCTGCAGGAATTCCGCCTGCAAGGATTTAGCCAAACTGCTAACCATTTGACGGAACCATAGCAAGCCCAAACAGGCCGACCATGCGAAGTATAGCCGCAGCCGGGCGAGCGTCTTCTTCCGGATAGAAACGATTGACGGAAAATCTTAACAGGTGGATGAACTACTTGAAATTGTATGTGTACAAATGAACATTTTTAAGGCGCCAAACGGACCTTGGAACGGCCGAAATGCCGGCATCTCGCGTCATTCGTTGGCGATGCCCATTTGCTTGATCACACGGGCATATTTGGCGAGCTGATCGCGCGTCATGGCGCCGAGTTCCTCTGGGGTGCTGCCGCGAACCGCAAAACCCAGCTCCTCGAGCTTGCGGCGCACTTCGGCATCGCCGATAGCTTTCACCACTTCAGCGTTCAGCCGGGCGACGATCTCCTTCGGTGTCCCGGCAGGCGCCAGCATCGCAAACCAGGAATTGAAGAAGAAGCCGGGCAGACCGGACTCCGAGACAGTCGGCACGTCGGCGAATTGCGGCAGGCGCTTTTCGGTGGTCACCCCGATCAGCCTGAGTTGACCGCCACGCACCAGTGCGGCGACGGTCCCGAGCCCTTGAAAGCCGACCGGAATTTGGCCGGCCGCGACATCGGTCGCTGCCTGCGTAGCACCCTTATAAGGCACGTGGGTCAGCGATATACCGGCCGCGGAGGCAAACATCGCCATCGCCAGATGTTGCGGGCTGCCCGGGCCGCCGGACCCATAGTCGATCTTGCCGGGCGCGGCCTTCGCCGCAGCGATCAGGTCGGCCGCGCTCTTGTAGCTCGTCCGGTTGCCGGCGATCAGCCCCCACTCCACGGTGGCAACCAGCGACACCGGTTCGAAATCCTTCAAAATGTCCCAGCGCATTTTGGCCTGCAGGTTAGGCACCATGGTCATGATGCTGTCGTTGAACCCGCCGATGGTGTAGCCGTCAGGCTCGGCGCGCGCGACCTGCTCGGCTCCGATCAGTCCGGACGCACCCGGCAGATTAAGGATCACGAACTGCTGGCCCATATTGTCGGCCATCTTCTGCGTCACGATCCTGGCTGCGACATCGACAGCGCTGGCGGCTGCCAGCGGCACGATCATCTTGATAGGCCGGTCGGGATAATTTGCCTGTGCGAGCGCACTGGGGCTGCCCGCAACAAGCGCAACCAGCGGAACGAACCAACGAAGCAGCCGCATATTTCCCCCTTTTATCGACCGGACAGGCATTTTGCTGACCGCCGTCCTCGATCAAAGATTGCGCCCGCGTTTCCCCCTTGGCAATGCGCCGTTCGGGGTCGGAGACACGGCTTCGCACGTCCCGCCGGAGGTTGCCGGGTCTGGCTGGAACGATAATATCGGCGCTCCGGGCGCAGGCCCACCACCACAAAGAGTCATGCCGCTATCCCAGATATCAGCAGGCAAACCGGCTTCCCGCGCCACACCGGCGCGGGCGCGGCAACGCCCCTCGCCCAATCCCCGGCTGAACGGCTCGATGGCCTGCGATACGGCTTTCCGCGTCGTCGCACGGCGCCATCTCGAAGATCTCTGTGCAAATCAGGAAGCAACCTGCAAACGCGACCCGAGCGCGCTGCACCAGATGCGCATTGCGCTGACCCATCTGCGTGCCGTCATCCTGTTTTTCTCGCCGATGGTCGATGACGCGGTCCGCGGCGAAATAAGAGACGAATTGAAATGGCTGAATACCGAACTCGGCGCTGTACGCGATCTGGACGTCGCGGTCGAGCGGATCAGGTCGCTCAACAAAAAGCGGCCGCAGGCGGTACCCGCCTTTCGCCCGTGGAACGAGAAACGCGCGGAAGGTCACCGCCATCTGGCGCGCGTGCTTCGCTCCGTAAGGTACGGATCGCTGATCGAGCAAACTTCCAGCTGGATCGACAACGGTCCCTGGTCAACCAAGACGGACAAGCAGGCCGCCAAGCAGCGCGCCGCACCGATTGCCGCCTACAGCGCCGAAAAGATCGCGGAATGGGAGGAAAAACTTCTGAAGAAGAGCCGCAAACTTCGCAAAATGGGAACGAAAAAGCGGCACAGCCTGCGGCTTCTGAACAAGAGGCTCACCTATTCCATCGACTCCCTGGAAGACCTGTTCGCAGACCAGAGATTTTCAAAGCAGAGGACGGCGCTGAAACAACTGCGCAAAGCACAAAAATCGCTGGGCGAGTTGAACGACGGCGCCAGGGGCCATGCGCTTGCGGCCGAACTGCTGCAAAACGACGCGCAAATGCCGTTGCAATTCCTCGGTCCAAAGCGAGAAAAACGGCTGCTGAAAAAAGCGGCCAAATCCTATCGCAAATTGAGTACGCTGCAGGAATAATGACGGAGTCTGAACCAGAACCCCTCACAACGGCTTGCCGTCTGGCCCAAAAAACGGATGCGGGCCGTCGAACTGCCCGATCGGCACTTGGTGAGTGACCACGTTGCCAAAGTCTCCGTCCGGAAACCAGCAGTGGAGATGAAAGGCCGGCGGCTCGACCTTGAACGAGGGCTCGCGCAGGTGCTCCAGATCGAGATCGACCGCATGGTTGGGCGCCGGGCAGATCGTGGTCGGCACGCCGGCGAACATCGTCAGCGTCGCGCGATGAACATGGCCGGTGGCGATGAGTTTTACCCGCGGATGGCGGCGGATGATCGCCGCAAGTTCACTCGCATTGAGCAAGTTCTGGCGATCCATGTGCCAGACACCGGCGATGAACGGCGGATGGTGCAGGAATATCAGCGCCGGCCGGTCAGCGCGCGACGCGAGCGCCGCATCGAGCCATTGCAGCGTCGCCGCATCGAGTTCGCCATGCGGCTTGCCGGCAACACTGGAATCCAGCAGCAGCAGATCGAGCCCGCCGATTGCAATTTTCTGGTTCAGCGGGCCGGATGGAAATGCGTAAGCGCTTCCGCCAAACGCCGCACGCATCATGTCGCGGGAATCGTGATTGCCGGGAATGCCGGCAAACGACAGTTTCAGCGGCGCCAGCAGGCGCTTGAGGTGCTCGTATTCTTCCGACGTCGGCGTATCCGCGAGGTCGCCCGAAATCACCACAAAATCGGGCGCGGGTACGAATTCGTTCAAGGCGGCCACGCAGCGCTCGAGCGCGTTCGCGGTGTCGACGCGGCCGTAAGCCAACGTGCCGGGCGGTTTGATATGCAGATCGGAGATCTGCGCAATGCGAATGGGTTTTGAGGACATTGACCTTCTTCAACCTTCCAGCGGCAATAGTCGAACGGCTTGCGGCGCGATCGAAAGCCCGACCCGTTCGCCAGCCTTGGCCTGGACGGTATTTGGCGCGTCGACGGTGAGCGGCTTATCGGACGCCGCGCTGACGATCATCCGCTGCCGGTCGCCGACAAAGCTAACGCTGTCGATGGTTCCACACAGCGGCGCGCCGCCGGCGTCCACGATGCCGATCGTTTCGGGACGGATCATGGCGACGGCGGAAGCCAGGCTCGCGTCCCCGCCGATCGGCTGCCGTCCGCCCGGCAGCACCAGATGACCGTTTTCAACCGGGGCTTCAATGATGTTTGCCGCCCCAATGAACTCGGCGACAAAGCGGCTGTTGGGTGCAAAATAAATCTCGCGGGGGTTACCGATCTGGGCGATCGAGCCTTTGCGCATCACGACGACGCGGTCACCGAGTTCCATGGCCTCGGACTGATCGTGCGTAACATAGATCGTAGTGATGCTGAGCGTCCGTAGCAGGCGGTTGAGTTCGCCGCGCAGACGGTCGCGCAACGCCGCATCGAGCGCGGTCAAGGGTTCGTCGAGCAGCAGGATCCCCGGCCGGATCGCCACGGCGCGGGCCAGCGCAACGCGTTGGCGCTGGCCGCCGGAGAGTTGGTTGATCCTGCGGTTCTCAAGTCCTGAAATGTTGGTCAGCGCGACCAACTCGGCGACGCGCGATGCGCGCTCCTGCTTGGCTACGCCGCGGATTTTCAGTCCATAGCCGATGTTGTCGGCGACGCTCAAGTTGGGGAACAGCGCGTAGGACTGGAACACCATGCCGACATTGCGCTTTTCGATCGGCACCGATGTCACGTCCCTGCCGTCAAACAGCACCTTGCCGCCGGTATCAGGCAATTCGAGGCCGGCGATGATACGGAGCATCGTGGTCTTGCCGCAGCCGGATGGGCCGAGCAGCACCAGCGTCTCGCCGCGCGCGATGTCGAGTGTGGCGGGTTCAAGCGCGCGGGTGCCGTCGACAAAAGTTTTGCCGCAACCCTCGATGCGGACCGAAGCACCATGGCCGGTAGATGCGCTCATCTTGCCTGTTCCCTGTCGGCGAATACTTGCATCGCGACGAGGAGTGGAATGATCATGACAAAGAAGATCAGCGTATAGGCCGAGGCGACCTCCAGGCGCATCGAGGCGTAGCTGTCGGCAAGCCCGATCGGCAATGTCTTGGTCAGCGGCGTGTGCAGCATCCAGGTCAGGTTGAACTCGCCGAGCGAGAGCGTGACCACCATGAGGCTACCCGCAAGGATGCCAGGCAGCGCATTGGGGACGATCACGTCGCAAAAGCGTCGCCATGGCAAAGCGCCGAGCGATGCCGCGCCTTCGTCAAGCGTCTTGATGTCGACGGTCGCGAATACCGCCATCACCGAGCGCACCATGAACGGCATGGTGAAGATGACGTGCGCGACCAAAATGAACAGCCAGGAACGGCGGAACTCGCCAAAACGCTGAAATGTAAGCAGCAACGCCAGTGCAATGGCAAGTCCGGGGATCGCCAGCGGCAAGGTAATGATTTCCTCGACCACACGAGCCAAACGGCCTCCCCGTACATGCAAGGCATAAGCGGCGGGAATGCCGGCGACCAAAGTTACGGCCAGCGTTGCGAATGCGATCAGGAACGACAGGGCGATGGTGCCGGCATAGAGATCCCAGACCTGCGCCACCCATTGCAGCGTCACGCCGGAGGAAATGCCTCGAAAATAGTTCACGGTGACGCCGGCCAGAATCGACAGCGCCGCGGGCAATACCAGGAACGCGGCGACGATCAATGTGAAGACGAGCTGGCCGGCGAAGATCAAGCGGTCGCGCATGGCTTCATCCGGCCGCCGCAACCGTGCTGCCGGAAAACGAGCGGGCAAGCGCGAGAATGAACCAGGTGATGAGGCCGAGCCCGACCGATAATGCCGCCGAAGTCGCGAAATTCGCAGCCAACGTGAACTCGGTATAGATCAGCATCGGCAGCACATCGATGTTGGTCGCGAGTGTGAACGCGGTGCCGAACGCACCCATCGCGGTGGCAAAAGCAATCGCGCCGGAGGCCACGAAAGCCGGTGCTAAGGCCGGCAGCACGACATCGCGTTGTACCGCCCAGGGGCTCGCGCCAAGCGAACGCGCGGCTTCCTCCAGCCCGACATCGAGCTTCTGCACTGCGGCCATAATTGTGAGAATGACGCGTGGGATGGAAAAGTAGAGATAGCCGAGAAAGAGCCCATAGATCGAATAAGCGAAAACCAGTTTCTCGCCAAACAGCCGATTGGAAAAGTCGCCGATCAGGCCCTGACGTCCGGCGAGCAGGATGATCATGAAGCCGACGACGACGCCGGGAAAGGCCAGCGGAAAGGTCAGCATTGCGATCAACACAGCGCGGCCGGGAAAGCGGTGGCGTTGCAGGAACATCCCGGCGATCGTCGCTACGACCAGCGTGACGATCGTGGTCGCCGCTGCGAGTACGACAGTGTTGATCAGGGTGGCGCGGTAGCGCGGCTCGGTCAGAACAGCGAGATAGCCGGCGAGCCCTAGCGGGCCCTCGGCACCGGTCACCACGAGCCGCGCCATCGGGAGCAGGAAGAATGCCGCCGTCACTACGCCAAGCGGCAGCAGGCAGAGCCAGACAAAGGATTTATGCGACATCGTGAGAATAATGCCCCGCAATTAGGCACCATATTGCCTCAGCGGACCTCGGCGAGATAGCGGTCGACAAAGGCTTTTTGCACGTTTTCCATCTCGCCCCAGTCGACGCTCTTGGCCCGCGCATAGTCGCTGTCGGGCAGGAACTTGGTCTTCACCGTTTCAGGCAATTCGATCGGGCGGGCGGGGCGCAAATAGGCGTTGGTCCAGATCGCCTGGCCCTTGTCGGACAACAGATAGTCCAAAACCTTCTTGGCCTTCTCCTTGTCCGGCGCATTCTTGACGAGCCCGACGACATAAGGAAACACCACCGATCCTTCGCAGGGTATCACGAACTCGAAATTGCCCTTCTCTGAATATTTCGCGCGATAGGCGTTGAAATCATAATCAAACAGGATCGGCATCTCGCCGGAGACCACGCGGGCATAGGAGGTCTGCTTGGGCACGATCGGGTCGTTCTTGCGCAGCTCCTTGAAGAAGTTGATGGCGGGATCGAAATTCGTGGCAGAGCCGCCGAGCGCGAGATTGATCGCGACGGCGCCGACATAGCCGACCGCGGCCGAACTCGGATCGAGGTAGCCGACCATGCCTTTGTAGTCGGGCTTCAAGAGATCCTTCCAGCAGGCCGGCACCGGCTTGCCGCCGAGCGCGTCCTTGTTCACAAACAGGCCGAGGGTGCCGGAGTGAATGGTGGTCCAGTAGCCATCCGGGTCTTTCAAGCCAGCGGGGACCTGATTCCAGTTCACCGGCTTATAGGGCTCGAGCGCGTCCTGCGCCTTCGCCTTCATGCCGAAAGTGACGCCGAAATAGCCGATGTCGCCAACCGGATTGCTCTTCTCGGCCAGGATCTGGGCCAGCGCCTGACCCGAATTCTTGTTGTCGTGGGGAATATCGTAATTGAGATCGGCCTTGATGGCCTTGAGCATGGAGGCCCAATCCGCCCATTCCGGCGGACAGTTATAGCAGATGACGTCGGCCGCTTCGGCGGATGGCCAGGGCGCCAGGAAAGATAGCGCAAGCAAGGTCAGGACAAAGCGGACGGTCTTCATCAAAGTGGCTCCGATTTCGGAAGGAAAGGACGTTCCCGGGATCGGGACATCAGCACCAATGGGCGACCAAGTATAGGCGGCGTATGAAGGATTTGCGACGACGGGGTTTTTGCTGTGCAGCAAATATCCTGAAGCCAACTCGTCAAGCCCTGCCACGGAAATCATCCGTTCTTAACGGAGACGCTGCATGACCCCTCCCGTGAACTCCCCCGCCATCAAGGTCGTCAAATCGGTCCGCGAACAGGTGAGCGCCGAAGAGTGGCAAACCCGCGTCGACCTCGCAGCCTGCTATCGCCTGACCGCGATGTACGGCATGACCGAAATGATCGCCAACCACATCTCCTGCCGCCTTCCCGGCTCGCACGACCACTTCCTGATCAACCCTTACGGGATGCTCTATGAGGAAATCGATGCATCCTGCCTGATCAAGGTCGACCTCGACGGCAACGTGCTCTTCAACGCCTCGGATTATGGCGTCAACGCAGCGGGCTTCGTCATTCACAGCGCCATTCATATGGCCAGGCACGATGTGGACTGCGTCGCGCACACCCATACGCCGGCCGGCATGGCGGTCTCGGCGATGGAATGCGGGCTGCTTCCGCTGGCGCAGACCTCGATGCGGTTTCTCCACATCGCCTACCATGACTTCGAAGGCATCGCCGACGATGTCGGGGAGCGCCAGCGGCTGGTGGCCGACCTCGGCGATCACGAAGCGATGGTGTTGCGCAACCACGGACTGCTCGTCGTCGGACGGACGATACCTGCGACTTTCAACCTGCTCTATCGCATGGAGCGCGCCTGCGAGGTGCAGGTGATGGCACTGTCCTGCAATACCAAACTGGTCTATCCGCCACAGGACGTCCTGGAGAAGACCTTCGATAAGGTCAAGCCGCGCCCCAATCTGCCCAACCGCAATGGCGAGCTCGCTTGGCCGGCGTTACTGCGCAAGCTCGACCGAGTCGACACGTCGTATCGGAATTAGGGCCGCACCCCGTCAACGCGACGACAGCTCGTCAACTGTACGGCGGTGGTAGCCGAAAGCGCGGACACGCTTCGTGCGACGAAGCGCGTTCGGCTTTGTTCGGGGGCGGACTTGCTGACGAAGCCATGCTAGTTTAGCTGAATTCCATGCGGCTGAGCTTTGTCGATGAAACTGTTCTACGCTCCCGGGTCATCATCTCTGTTGCCTCATATCGCGCTCCATGAGGCCGGCTTGCCATTTGAGGCCATCAAGATAAACGAGCACACCAAGGTTACCGAATCGGGCGGCGACTATTGGAAAGTGAACCCGTTGGGCTACGTGCCTGCCTTGGTGCTTGACGATGGCACACTGCTCACCGAAGGGGCCGCCATCGTCCAATACATCGCCGATCAGGTACCGTCCAAGAAGCTCGCCCCTCCAAACGGCACCATCGAGCGAACGAGACTGCAAGCCTGGTTAAATTTTTTCTCGAGCGAAATGCACAAGGGCGGTTTTTCGCCGCTGTTCTACAAAGGTGTGCCGGAGGAAGGCAGAAATGTCTTTCGTGCGCGGCTCGTGGCACGCTTTGTCCACCTCGACGGGCACCTAAGAGACAGCGGGTATCTCCTGGGTCGTGAATACTCGCTCGCCGACACCCATTTCTTCGTTGTGTCAAACTGGGCAAGTTGGGTGAATTTCGATCTCTCGCCCTATCCCAACGTTGTTGCTTATCGCCAACGCATCGCTTCGCGCGCTGCAGTGCGGACTGCAATGGAAACGGAAGGTCTTATTCCGTGGCCCGCGTCACCGCCCTAGTGAGCTGAGGTAGGAGGCCCGCCCAGGGGTTACAAGCTGACGTCTCGCCGCGGCACCACCGCGGTCGCTTCGATCTCCACCCGCGCCGCCTTTTCAACGAGCCGCACCACCTGCACCAGCGCCATCGCCGGATAATGCGCGCCGAAAATCTCGCGATAGATCGGGCCGAGCTCTTTCAGGTTCGCCAGATACTCTTCCATATCGACGACGTACCAGGTGAGGCGCACGAGATGTTCGGGCCGCGCACCGCCTTCGCTGAGAATGTCCGAGATGTTGCGCAGGGTCTGGCGGACCTGCGCGACAAAACCGGCCGCCAAATGGTTGCCGCTGTCCCATCCGATCACCCCGCCCGTCACCACGATGCGGCCGTCGGCTGCCATGCCGTTGGCATATCCCTTCGGCGTCGGCCAGCCACTCGGCTGTAAAATCCGCGCGGCCGTCGACGCTTCGCTTTTCGCAAGCGGCAGCACAGCGATGGTGGGCGCCTTAGTCGTGCTCACGAACCATTCTCCATCTACTTGCATTTATTCCGCGGCGACGCCTGCCGATGCCGACTGGGCCTGGGCCATCTGCCGCAGGGCAAACCGCTTCAATTTGCCGGTTTCGGTCTTTGGCAGTTGCGCGACGAATTCGATTGCACGCGGATATTTATAAGGCGCGATCGCGCGCTTGACGTGTTCCTGCAGAGCGGTGGCGAGCGCATCATCGGCGGTAGTGCCCAAGGCCGGCACCACATAGGCCTTGACGATCATGCCGCGCGCCTCATCGGGCGCCCCGACCACGCCGCATTCGGCGACAGCCGGGTGCGTCAGCAGCGCGGCCTCGATCTCGGGGCCGGCGATGTTGTAGCCGGAAGAAATGATCATGTCGTCCGAGCGGGCCACAAACGACAAGCGGCCCTTCTCGTCGCGAACAAACGTATCGCCGGTCAGATTCCAGCCATTGCGCACATAATTCGACTGCCGCGGGTCCGCGAGATAGCGGCATCCGGTCGGCCCGCGAACCGCAAGCTTGCCGACGGCGCCCTCCGGCAATTCGTTCATGTCATCGTCGACGATCTTTGCCTCGTAACCGGAAACCGGATGCCCGGTCGTTCCGGCGACGGCGTCGCCTACGCGGTTGGTGATAAAGATATGCAGCAATTCCGTGCTGCCGATCCCGTCGAGAATCACCTTGCCGGTCTTGCGGATCCAGCTTTCGAAAACCGGCGCCGGCAAGCTTTCACCGGCCGAAACCGCAAGGCGCAGCGACGACAGATCGGCGCCCCTGTCCATCGCGGCCATCATCGCCCGGTACGCGGTCGGCGAGGTAAAGCAAATCGTGGCTTTGTAGGTTTCGATGATCTTGACCATCTCGGGAGGCGCCGCGTTTTCCAAAAGCGTCGCGGTTGCGCCGAACCGCAGCGGAAAGATCGCAAGCCCGCCGAGCCCAAACGTGAAGGCGAGCGGCGGTGACCCTACGAAGACGTCATCCGGAGTGACGTTGAGGACTTCCTTGGCATAACCATCCGCAATGATCAGGAGATCGCGATGGAAATGCATCGTCGCCTTTGGCTCGCCCGTGGTGCCCGAGGTAAATCCGAGCAGGGCGACATCGTCCCGGCCGGTTTTGACGGCATCGAACCGAACCGGCTTGCTCAACGCCACGCGATCGAGCTCGGCATCGTGGTTCGAGGTTCCGTCAAAATTCACAACCTGCTTGAGAAACCGGCTGGTCTTTGCACACGCGACCAGTTCGTCGGCGATGCGGCTGTCGGTCAGCGCAAGCGCGATCTCTGCCTTGTCGACGATCTTGGTCAACTCACCGGCACGAAGCATCGGCATGGTGTTGACCACGACGGCGCCTGCTTTGGTTGCGGCAAGCCATGCGGCGACCAGGGCCGGATTATTGCCCGAGCGTATCAGGACCCGGTTGCCGGGCTTGACGCCGTAATTTTCCACCAGTGCATGCGCCAGGCGATTCGACCAGTCGGCCAGCTCTTTATAGGTGCGCTGGCGACCGTTGCCGATCAGCGCGATACGATCACCGAAGCCCTTCTCGACAATACGGTCAGTCAGCTCGACCGCGGCGTTGAGATATTCGGGATACTGAAACTCCGGCCGCTCAAGCAAGAGTTCCGGCCATTGCTGGAACGGCGGAAGGTTTCGCCGCGTAAAATCATCGATGTGGCCGGACGGGCCAAGGTTTTGGATTCCAAGACTCTGATTTCCAAGACTCTGATTTCCAAGACTCTGACTTTCAAGGCTGGGACTTGCACCTGACATTTCCATCGCCCCTCCTTTTGCGGGATGAAAGACAGATATCTGGGGCGCCCGGTAGCGCTTTATTCCGAAACATTTTAGGCTTAAAGTAATTTGGCGCAATAGCCAAAATCCAGGCGATCCACGCTTTTTACTAGGGGCGAGCGCGGCCTCAGCGCCCCGCCAATTGCTTTAGGCGCGCGACCATGGCCGAGGCCGGGTCGGCGAGCGGGGCAATCGCGGTGAAATGATTGGCGTCGGGAACAGTGCCGAACCGGGCCGGGATACCAGCCCGGCGCCATCGTTCGACGATGGTCCGGCTCTGGCGGAAATATTCCGCGCTTTCGCTTCCACCGACCACAGCATCAAGACTGCCGTGCGCGGGGGGCTTCCAGAACAGGGGGCTTGCGGCCTTCGCCGTTTCCCGGTCGAGATGCAATGCCTTGTTGATCGAGGTTTCGACCAGCGGTACCAAGTCGAACAGGCCAGAAATCGCGTAGGCCGCAATGACGAGTTGTTTCGGCAACGAGGGATCGAGCGCCTGCCAGTCAGTCGCCAGCATGCAGGCCGCGAGATGCCCGCCGGCGGAATGACCGCTCATCACCAGCGGTTGGCCGAGCCGCGCCAGTTCACGCGACGCCATCCGCATCTGCGTGATAATCGTGTCGACGGTGACGCCGGGGCAAAGATCGTAAGTGGGAACGGCGACGCTGATGTCGTGCGCGTTGAGCCCGCGCGCGCAATGGCTAAAGGATGAACCGTCGAGCGCCTGCCAATAGCCACCATGGATGAAAACGACGATGGCCGTGTCGCCGTTGCCGGGAAAGAAATCGATCTTGTTGCGGGCCCCGGCACCATAGCGGATCGATTGCGGGGCGCGCTGCTCGCGGTAGGCCGCGGCATCGTTTGCCCATCCGGCCATCAGCACCGGATTTTCCGGAACCCGCGCCCGGTTATTGTACTCGACCTCGTAGTCGACCTTCGCCACGAAACCTACAACGCCCGCCGGCTTGCAGCCTTCTGAGCCGATCCCTTGGCCTTGGCCAACAGGCGCATCAAGTCGCGGACATCCTTTGGCGTGAGATCGGAGAATATGTCGGCGATCCAGGTCTCGTGCTCGGCGGCCATCTTGCGAAACTCGGCGCGGCCAGCCTTGGTCAGCCGGATGACCTGGACGCGGCGGTCGGATACCAATGTGCGGCGGTCGAGATGGCCGGATTCGACAAGCCGCTCGACCAGCCCGGTCACGTTGCCGTTCGAGACCATCATCCGTTTCGAGACATCCGACAGCGTCATGCCGTCAGGCGCCCGGTCGAGCTGCGCCATCAGGTCGAAGCGCGGCAACGTGACGTCGAATCGTTCGCGCAGACGGCCACGTACCGCGCCCTCGATCAGGGTCGTGCAGGTCAAAAGACGCAGCCACAACCTGAGCTCGTCGCCGTGATCTTCCGGAAGTTCGACGGCCTTGGTCTCGGAATCGAGGTTCATTGCAAACGTACCTGCCGGGGACAACACCCGTATAGCGGGTGTCTGGCTTGATTATTTTGACCTTCAAATAATTCGGGACAAGCCGCAAGTCAAAACGCTCGGGCCGGCCATTCGTATGCTTTTTTCAATTTCTTTAGGCTTCAAGCAATTGGCGCGTGGCTTGCATGCCTGCTGCAGTTGCGGGCCCACATGTACTGCCGGTTCGCTTGCGGCGACAGTGGTCGTCAGAATAAGCTTAAGCTTGAAACGTACAGCGCTGATCGGGGGAGAGATCATGAAACAACGATTGAAGTTGACCGGATTGGCGGCGTTGCTGGGCATTGCCGTCAACCCGGCAATCGCGCAGGAAAAGATCAAGATCGGCGTGATCGTGACGCTATCGGGTTCGGCCGCAGTGCTCGGCCAACAGGCGCGCGACGGTTTTGTACTCGCGATCAAGGATATCGGCAGCAAGATGGCTGGTCGCGATGTCGAGGTCGTCGCGATAGACGACGAACTCAAACCCGACGCCGCCGTGATCAAGGTGAAGGGCCTGCTCGAACGCGACAAGGTTGATTTCGTGGTGGGACCGATCTTCTCCAACATCCTGCAAGCGATTCACAAACCGGTCGTCGACAGCAAGACGTTTCTGATCAGCCCAAATGCAGGTCCGTCGAGCTATGCCGGCAAGGAATGCAGCCCGTTCTTCTACGTAACCTCCTATCAGAACGACCAGGTCCACGAAATCCTCGGCAAGGTCGCGCAAGATCGCGGCTACAAACGCGTCTATCTGCTGATCCCGAACTATCAGGCCGGGCGGGATTCCGCCGCCGGATTCAAGCTCGACTACAAGGGCGAAATCGTCGAGGAATCCTACATGCCGCTGGGCACCCTGGATTTCCAGCCCGAGTTATCCAAGATCGCCTCGCTCAAGCCGGACGCGGTGTTCACCTTCATGCCCGGCGGCATGGGCGTCAATCTTGTCAAGCAATACCGGCAGGCCGGTCTTGCCGACAGCATTCCCGTGCTTTCGGCGTTCACCGTCGATGAATCGACCTTGCCGGCGCAGCAGGACGCCGCGATCGGCATGTTCGGCGGCGCCGATTGGGCGCCCAATCTCGACAATCCCCAGAACAAGAAGTTCGTCGCTTCGTATGAGGCAACCTATAACAGCGTGCCGGGCACCTATGCCATGCAGGGCTACGACACGGCCATGCTGATCGACAGCGCGGTGAAGGCGGTGAAAGGGGATCTCAGCGACAAGGACGCCCTTTCCACTGCATTGAAGAAGGCCGACTTCACATCGCTGCGCGGCGGCTTCAAATTCAACACCAACGGCTATCCGATCCAGGACTTCTATCTGACCAAAGTGGCGAAACGTCCGGACGGCAAATTCCAGACCGAGATCGTCCAGAAGGTATTTGAGAATTACGGCGACCGCTACGCCAAGGACTGCACACCATAATTCAGGGAAGGAAGCAGCATGAAAAGCGAGATCACCGGCATCACCCGGGCCAACGAAGGCATGCAGGGGATTTCCTGGAATATCCTCGGTCAAATCTATGTGCCGAAAAGCTATGCCGAGCACTCCTTCTCCTGGCACGCGACGCTGCCGCCGGGCACCTTCGTGCCGCCGCACATCCACCCCGATCAGGACGAATACCTCTACATGCTGGAGGGAAAGCTCGACTTCATGCTCGCCGGATCAGACGCTCAGGCAACAGCCGGCGATCTGATCCGGCTCGGCATGGGCGTTCCCCACGGCATCTTCAACAAGTCGGACCAGACCGCAAAGGTGCTGTTCTGGGTGGCGCCGAGCCGAAAGCTTTACGATCTGTTTTGGGGCCTTCACAACATGAAGGAACAAAAGCCCGAGGACGTGGTGGCAATGGCGGCGGAATATAACATCCACTTCCTGCCGCCGCCGCCGGGCGCTTGAGCGAGACTTACGCCCGCACCGCTGCCAGCCCCGGCACCGCCGCAAACCCGGCCTTGCTGGCATAGCCGCGCACGATCGCCTCGCGCTGTGTGTAGCTCAGCACGTTCTCGACATTGTCAAAGCCGTCCGGCGCGAGTTGCTCGACCGCATCGATCACGCCTTGCTCGGAGCGCGCCAGCGCGTCCGCAAGGCATCGCGCGTCGAGAATGGCTTGCGACGCGCCGTTTGAACCCACCGGATACATCGGATGCGCGGCGTCCCCGAGTAGCGTCACGCGGCCACACGACCAATACGGCAAGGGATCGCGGTCGCAGGTCGGATATTCGTAGAATTCTGATGTGGCCGAGATCAGGTTCGGCACGTCGACATAGGGCACCGAAAAGCGCGCCACATGCGGCATCAGTTCGTCGCGTTTTCCGGAGAGCGACCAATCTTCCTTGCGGGGCGGAACGCCGCCATCGGCGACTTTCACCAGCACCGCCCAATTGGTGAGCCGGCTCGCCGGGCTCGATCCTTCCGCGATCGGATAAACCACGACCTTCGCATGCAATCCGCCGGCGACAATCATCGATTTGCCGGTCAGGAACACCGGCCAGTCACGCGCGCCCCGCCATAGCATCAGCCCGTTCCAGCATGGCGGGCCTTCGCTCGGGAATAACGTCTCGCGCACCCGCGAGTGGATGCCGTCGGCGCCGATCAGAATGTCGCCGCGCACGGTCTTGACATGCGCTCCCGCACGATCGAAGAAATGCGCCGACACGCCGCCTTCATCCTGGCTGAAAGCCCCTAGCCTGCAGCCCGTATGGATCGCCTCCCGCCCCAGCCGCTCCTCGACGGCGCGGTGGATGACGCTTTGCAGCCGGCCGCGATGAATCGAGAATTGCGGGACATCGTGGCCGGCATCGATGCCGCGGGCCTCGCGCCAGACTTCCTGACCGTGGCGGTTGAGGTAGTAAAGCACATCGGTGCGGATCGCGACATCATCGAGCCTTTGCAACAGCCCGAGGCCAGCGAGCTCGCGGATCGCATGCGGCAGCGTGTTGATGCCGACGCCGAGCTCGCGGATCGTGTCCGCCTGTTCGAACAGCTCGCAGCCGATGCCGCGCGCCCGCAACATCAGCGCGGTAGTGAGGCCGCCGATACCGCCCCCGACGATAATCGCCTTCATCGTCCTCAACTCCACGAACGCCACGCGATGGCGGTTAAGCTCGCACGGGCCGTTACTCAGCGGCAAGCGGCTTTGACGCCTCCGCCTTCAGTTCGGCTCGGGTCCTCGGCTTAGCCTTCATTTTGAGGTCCTCGAAATCCTGCCGGTCGTGCGCACTGTTGCGGAAAATCTGCTCCTTGCCCGGCAGATATTGCGGCGGACAGAACACCCCTTCGGCGCCGTACCAGGCGGCGGCCTTCAACGTGAACGAGGGATCAATCAGATGCGGGCGCCCCAGCGCCACCAGGTCGGCGCGGCCGGCGGCGAGGATGGTGTTGACCTGATCGGCCGTGGTGATGTTGCCGACACACATGGTTGCGACGCGGGCTTCGTTGCGGACCTGGTCGGAGAATGGCGTCTGGAACATGCGACCATAGACCGGTTGCGCGTCGCGCACGGTCTGCCCGGTAGAGACGTCGACCAGATCGACGCCGACCTCGGCAAACGCACGCGCGATTGCGACCGCGTCATCGCCGGTGATGCCACCCTCCGCCCAATCGGTCGCGGAAATGCGTACCGACATCGGCTTGTGCGCCGGCCAGGTCGCGCGCATCGCCTCGAACACTTCCAGCGGAAAGCGCAGGCGATTTTCGAGCGAGCCGCCATAGGCATCAGTACGCCGGTTGGTGAGCGGCGAGATGAAACTCGCCAGCAAATAGCCGTGGGCGCAATGCAATTCGAGCATGTCAAAGCCACAACGGCCGCCGCGTCCGGCGGCGGCGACAAAGGCCGCCTTGACCGCCTCCATCGCGGTGCGGTCCATCTCGCGCGGCATCCGGCTATCCGGGAAATAGGGGATCGGCGACGCCGACACGATGTCCCAGCCGCCTTCCTCAAGCGGCCGGTCCATGCCATCCCACATCAGCCTGGTCGCGCCCTTGCGGCCGGCATGGCCAAGCTGCAGGCAGATCTTCGCTACTGAATTGGCGTGGACGAAATCGACGATGCGGCGCCAGGCTATCTCCTGCTCGTCGTTCCACAATCCGGTACAGCCGGGGGTGATGCGGGCGTCGCGGCCGACGCAGGTCATCTCGGTGAAGATCAGGCCGGCGCCGCCAATCGCGCGCGATCCGTAGTGCACCAGATGGAAATCGGTCGGCACGCCCTCCTTGGCCGAGTACATGCACATCGGCGATACCACGGCGCGATTGGAAAGCTCCATCTCGCGCAGACGCATCGGCTGGAACATCGGCACCATCGGCTTCTCGACGTCGACGTCAAACCCCTTGGTGCGCACCTGTCGGGCGAAAGCCTTGTCGACCTCGGCAACAAAATCCGGCGCCCGCAAGGCCAGATTGTCGTAGGTGATCGCTTTCGATCGGGTCATCACGCCGAAAGCAAACTGCACGGGGTCGAAATCCCAGAAGCGATCGACATGCTCGAACCAGACCAGCGAGACATCTGCAGCGTGTTGGGTTTTCTCGACCTCTTCGCGGCGCCCCCGCTCGTATTGTTCGAGCGCGGCGCCGACGGTCGGCGCATGCTCCATGGCCTCGGCCAGCGCGATCGCGTCTTCCATTGCAAGCTTGGTGCCGGAGCCGATCGAGAAATGCGCGCTCGCCTTGGCGTCGCCGAGCAGCACCATGTTGTCCTTGACCCAGCGTTTGCTGCGGATCATCGGAAAATTGCGCCACATCGAGCGGTTGGTGAGGAGCGGATGTGCCTCGAGAAACCAGCCGAAAATCTTGGCCATCCGGTCGGCCGATTGCTTTTCATTGAGGCCCTTCAGTCCGGCGCGTTCAAATGTGCCGGGATCGGTCTCGAAGATCCAGGTCGAGCGGCCGGCTTCGTATTGATAGGCATGCGCAATGAACGGGCCCCATTCGGTCTCCTGGAAGATAAAAGTGAAGGCATCAAGCGGCCGGGTCGAGCCCATCCAGGCGAACATGTTGGAGCGCACATCGACCTCGGGCTCGAAATGCGCGACATGCTTTTCGCGGAAACGGCTGTTGATGCCATCGGCGATCACAACAAGGTCGGCATCGGCAAAACGCGACTCATCTGAGATCTCGGTCTCGAACCGCAAGCTGACGCCGAGTTCGCGCGCCCGCTCCTGCAGGATCAGCAATAATCTGCGGCGCGAGCAGCCGCAGAAGCCGTTACCGCCGACGCGGTGCACTGTGCCGCGGAAATGCACGGCGATATCATCCCAATAGGCAAACTCCTGGGTGATACGGCGGTAGCTCGTGGAATCGTATTTTTCGAAATTGTCGAGCGTCGCGTCAGAAAACACGACGCCGAAGCCGAACGTATCGTCGGCGCGGTTGCGCTCATAGACCGTGATCTCGGCCGCCGGCCGCTGCTTCCTAAGCAGGATCGCGGCGTACAGACCGGCCGGTCCGCCACCGATGATCGCGATCTTCATGAGGGCCTCCGGCGCAAGCTTAAGAGTACCATCTAGATATTTTAAACCTAAAACATTCACTGCAAGCCCGCAAGGACCGGCGCTGTTCAATTACCCTGGAATACCGGTTTCACCTTGTTCGCGAACGCGTCGAAGGCGCGCTTAAAATCAGCCGTCGTCATGCAGAGCGCCTGCGCAATGGCCTCGGCCTCGATCGCCTCCTCCACCGACATCGCCCATTCCATCGCCAGCATCCGCTTGGTCATGGTGTTGGCGAAGGTCGGCCCGTCCGCGATCTGCCGGGCCAGGATCTGCGCCTGTGCCAGCACCTGTTCGGGCATGACAATGCGGCTGAAGAACCCCCAGCGCTCGCCCTCCTCCGCGGTCATGAAGCGGCCGGTGTAGAGCAGCTCGGAGGCCCGCGATTGCCCGATGATCCGCGGCAAGATCGCGCAGGCGCCCATATCGCAACCGGCGAGGCCGACCTTGTTGAACAAAAACGCGACCTTGGCACCAACAGCGGCGAGCCGCATGTCGGATGCCATCGCGACGATCGCACCCGCGCCGGCACAGATTCCCTCGACCGCGGCTACAATCGGCTGCGGGCAGGCCCGCATCGCCTTGACGAGATCGCCGGTCATACGGGTGAAGGAGATCAAGCCCTTGGTATCCATCTTCACCAGCGGGCCGATGATCTCGAACACATCGCCGCCGGAGGAGAAATTGCCGCCGGCGCCGGTCACCACGATCACCTTGACCTCATCATCGGATGCGCATGCGCGGAAGAAATCCGTGAGCTCGCGATAGCTTTCGAAGGTCAGCGGATTTTTCCGCTCGGGACGGTTGAGCGTCACGGTTGCTACGCCGTCGGTCACGACCAGCAGGAAGTGGTGGGGCGAATAATCTGCCAATGGAACGGTCACGGGATTGGCTGGTCTGCTCATGGGATCTCCCCTCGCGGATAATCGCTGATTGCCCGCCTTAGATTTCTCCACCGGCGACAGCGATGGCCTGTCCGGTGATCGCATTGGCGCCCTCGCCGCACAGCCACAGCACGGTATCGGCGACTTCGGCAGGTGTCACTAGACGGCCTTGCGGATTGTGTTTGGCGAGTTCGGCTACCGCCTGCTCGCGGCCACGACCGGTCTTCTTGACGATGTTGTCGATGCTGCCGGCGACAAGATCAGTATCGGTGAAACCAGGACACACCGCATTGACGGTTATGCTCGTGTGGGCGAGCTCCAGTGCCAGCGAACGAACCAGGCCGACGACCGCGTGTTTTGCAGCACTATAGGCGCTGACATAGGCATACCCCTTCAGCCCGGCGGTCGACGCAATCACGACGATGCGGCCGTAAGGACGATCCTTCATCGCCGGCAGCACGGCATGGACGGCATGGACGACACCCATGAAATTGACGTCCATCATACGCCTGAACAATGCGGTGTCCGACTTTACGAAAGGCGCGGATTCCGCGATGCCTGCGTTTGCGATTAAAATGTCGATCGGTTGCCGCGCGGCGGCCTCCGCGATCGCGGCGTTCACCGCCATCTGATCGGCGACGTCGGCGACATCTGCGAAATGCGCTGCGCCGGCGGCGATAGCCTCATCGAGGGTGGCACGATGGCGGCCGAGCACGGTGACCGTTGCCCCCGCCCGCGCAAGCGCCGATGCGATCTCGCGGCCGATGCCACGGCCGCCGCCGGTGACCAGCGCATGTGGGGAACGCGGCAGTCCGGACATGCGCTGGGCTCCCCGAGTGAGTTCTTCGGCGTGGCAGCTTGCATATATTTTAGACTTCAAGCTTTTGCAAGAAACCAGGCTTCCACTTGCTTGACAGATCAGGCGTCGCGGGTAGCGTCGAATTGACAGGCGGGAGGACTGACATCATGGCAGCGCTCGAAAAGGGCATTACGCGCAACGGAACAGGGTATTCCGGCAAGACCTGGAATATTCTTGGACAGGTCTATTTCCCGAAGGCATTGACGGATTCCACCTTTGCTTTCGAGACCAACAGCGACCCTGGCCAGTTCGTGCCGGTGCATATCCACCCTACCCAGGACGAATTCATCCTGGTGCAGGATGGCATGCTGGACCTCAAGCTGGACGGCGCATGGGTGAAGGCCAATGCTGGAGACTTGGTTCGGCTGCCCCGCGGCATTCCACACGGTTATTTCAACAAGTCGGACAAGCCCGCACGAGCGCTGTTCTGGGTGTCGCCGACGCAGAAACTCGAAGCCCTATTCAATCAGCTCCACAATCTGACCGATGTCGCGGAAATCGTCCGCATCTCCGGCGAGCATGAAGTGAACTTCCTCCCACCCGAGGCCAATGACTGATGGACGGGCCTGGCCGTCCCTCGATCCAGAAATTGCTTTAGATATGAAATATCCCTTTTCATACGCCGCGGTGCTGTTAGCATCGTCAGGTCCATACGTACCGGAGGCCCGGCGTGGCTGCCTCTCGCCCCAAGAAAACCGCGGACGGCCGGTTCGCCTATGAGGCCGCCGGCGATCCTGACCTGCCGGCGCTGGTGTTCCTGCACGGAATTGGCGGCGCGGCACGGGCATGGCGCGGCCAGATCGAGGTCTTCGGCGATCGCTATCGCGCGGTCGCCTGGGACATGCCGGGTTATGGCGGCTCAGTGCCGCTTGCTGCGGTCAGCATTGCGACGCTGGCCGACGCCTTGCAGGATTTCCTGCAGCGGATCGGCGCGGCTAGGCCTGTGCTCGTCGGGCATTCGATCGGCGGCATGATCGTCCAGCAATGGCTGATAAAATACCCGCTTGTTGCCGGCGCCGTCGTTCTTGCCCAAACCAGCCCGGCCTTCGGCAAGCCCGACGGTGACTGGCAGAAGTCTTTCCTCGACGCGCGGCTTGGTCCGCTCGACCGCGGCGAGAAGCTTGCGGCGCTCGCACCTTCGCTTGTGGCGGAACTGGTGGGAGACGACCCCGACGCGAGCGGCGTGGTGCTTGCACGCGACTGCATGGCTGATGTTCCCGAAGCGAGCTATCGCGCCAGCATGCTGGCGCTGCTGGGGTTCGATCAACGCAACGCGCTCAAGGATATCAAGATACCGACGCTGGTATTATCAGGCTCGAAAGACAAGAACGCGCCGGCGCCGATGATGGCGAAGATGGCGACCTACATACCCACGGCAAACTATGTCGAGCTTGAAGGCGCGGGTCATCTCGTCAATCTCGAACGCCCGCAGGCCTTCAACGCGGCGCTGGATCAATTCCTGAAAACAATCGAAGTGGCGGCCTAATGACGGCACCTGTCAGCAAAACTGCAACCGCAATGGACAAGATCGCCCTCGACGCGCCGATCTTCGACCCAAGCGCCTTTCGGCTGAGCGACGAACAGACCGCGATCATCGCGCAAGCGCGCGAACTTGGTCAGAGCATCTTTGCGGGCCGTGCTGCGGCCTATGACCGCGATGCGAAATTCCCGACCGAGAATTATGCAGACCTGCACCGCGCGGGCCTGCTTGGCATCGCCATTCCCAAAAAACATGGCGGGCTCGGCGCCGACTACCAGACCTACGCGCTTTCCGCCGCCGAGATCGGCCGCTATTGCGGCGCGACTGCATTGACCTGGAACATGCATGTTTGTTCGACGCTGTGGACTGGACCGCTCGCCGACGACCTCGACATGGATGCCGAAACCCGCGCCGAGCATGAGCGCCGCCGCGCCGTCCACTACAAGCGCATCGTCAACGACGGCGCGATCTACTCGCAGCCCTTCTCGGAAGGCGGCGCGGCGGCGGCCGGCGGCGTCGCCTTCGGCACCGAAGCGAAACCGGTCAACGGCGGCTGGATCGTCAACGGCAAGAAGATTTTTGCCTCGCTGTCGGGCCACGCCGATTATTACGGCGTGCTGTGCACGGAGATCGCGGAGGGTGAAAAGGCCTCGCGCCGCAACACACTCTACCTCGCGCTGCCCGCCAAGGCTGACGGCGTCGCCGTGGTCGGCGACTGGGATCCGCTCGGCATGCGCGGCACCGTGTCGCGCACGTTATTGTTCAGGGACGTGTTCGTCCCCGAAGATGCCGCGCTGATGCCGCGCGGCGTCTATTTCCAGGCGGCGATGCGCTGGCCGCATATGTTCCTGACGCTGTCGCCGACCTATATGGGGCTCGCGCAGGCAGCCTACGATTTCACCGTGCGTTATTTGCGCGGCGAGGCGGCGGGTACGCCCCCGGTGAAGCGGCGGATGTATCCGACCAAGCAGATCGCGGTCGCGCAGATGCAGATCAAACTCGAGCAGGTCAAGGCGATCTGGTTCCAGGCGATCACCGAAGCGCGTGCCAATCCGAGCAAGGAACAGGTGCTGCGCGCCTATGCCGCGCAATATTCCGCGATGGAGGGCGCCAACGAGATCGCGACATTGGCGATCCGCACCTGTGGCGGCCAGGCCATGCTGAAATCGCTGCCGCTGGAACGGATCTACCGCGACAGCCGCTGCGGCTCGCTGATGCTGCCGTGGACCGCCGAACTCTGCCTCGACCGCATCGGCCGCGATGCACTCTATGAGACCGACGAATCGGACGACTAACGGTGGACCTCTGCAGCCTGATCGAGCGTAACGCTGCATTCGCTCCCGACAAGCCTGCCATTCATTTCGAGGGCAACACGCTGAGTTATGCCGCCTTTGCTGCGCGCATCGAACAAACCGCGCGCGCGTTGAAGGCCGAGTTAGGCGTCAATCGTGGCGATCGGGTCGCGATCCTCAGCCTGAACCGCCCCGATTACCTCGTGCTGCTCTACGCCTGCGCGCGGCTCGGCGCGATGCTGGTGCCGCTTAGCTGGCGCCTCGCGGTTGCCGAACAGTCTTTCATCCTGTCGAACGCAGGCGCAAAGGTTTTGGCGTTGGAACAGGCGTTTGGAGCGATTTTGCCTGTGCTTGAAGGGCGCCTGCCCGAGACAAGCATTGTTGGACTAGACTTTACGCCGCCAACAGGCAGCGCGTTCGATGGCCTTCTCGCCGAGGCGCGCGGCGACAGCCGCAATCCGAATACCGATCTCTCCTGTCCGCTCTTGATCGTCTACACCTCAGGCACGACCGGCCGGCCCAAGGGCGCGGTGCTGCGCCAGGAAGCGCTGCTGTGGAACGCCCTGATGAGCCAGCACATGCACGATCTCACCTCCAACGATCACGTGCTGACCGTACTGCCCTTCTTCCATGTCGGCGGCCTCAACATCCAGACCACACCGGCGCTGCTGCATGGCGCGACCGTAACGATCCATCCGCGCTTCACGCCGGATATGGCCCTTGCCGCGATCGAACGCGACCGTCCAACCTTGACCGTGCTGGTGCCCGCGATCATCCAGGCGATGACCGATCATCCCGGCTGGGCGACGACCAACCTGTCCTCGCTGAAGGCGATCTCGACGGGATCAACCATCGTGCCGCCGCATCTGATCGACCGCTTCGTGGTGCGCGGCGTGCCGGTGCTGCAGGTCTACGGCTCGACCGAAACCTGCCCGATCGCAATCTACACCCGCCTTGGCGGCGACCTCTCGCGCGAGGGTTCGACCGGCCTCCCCGGCCTGTGCTGCGAGGCCGCCGTCATCGACGACGCCGGCAACGAATTGCCACCGCACGTAGCGGGGGAGATCGCGGTGCGCGGCCCCAACGTGTTCTTCGAATATTGGCGCAACGAGGAAGCAACGCGGGAAACGCTGCACGACGGCTGGTATCGCACCGGCGACATCGGCTGGCGCGACGCCGACGGCTATTTCTGGGTGCATGACCGCAAGAAGAACCTCATCATCTCCGGCGGCGAAAACATCTATCCGGCGGAGGTCGAGCGCGTGATTTTAGAGCATCCCGATGTCAGTGAATGCGGCGTGATTGGCCGCGCCGATCCGTGCTGGGACGAGGTGCCGATTGCCTATGTGATCAGGCGGAAGGGCTGTCAGGTCGAGGCCGAAGACCTCAAGGCGCACGTAGAGAGCCAACTGGCCCGCTTCAAGGTGCCGCGCGATATCGTCTTTGTCGACGATTTGCCGCGAACCGCGCTGGGCAAGATCCAGCATTTCATGCTGAAGCGACTTGACGCGCGCTCAGGTGACACGTTGTGAGGATCGCGGTGCTCGGCGGCGGCAATGGCTCGTTCGCGGCCGCCGGCGATTTCGCACTTCAAGGCCATGATGTCCGGCTGTGGCGGCGTGATGCCAAGATGGTCACGGCGCATCGCAAGGCGGGCTCGCGCATCGTGCTCAAGGATTCGAACGGCCAACACGATGTGCAGCTCGCGCTGGTCACATCCGATATGGCCGAAGCTATCCGTGACGCCGAACTGATCCTGTGCCCCGCACCCGCTTTCGCGCAATCGGACATCGCCCGCCAGCTTGCGCCGCACCTGCGCGACCATCAGGTGGTGTATCTGCCGCCGGCGACGTTCGGCTCGATCATCTTTGCATCAGCCGCACGCGCTGCCGGCAATCGGGCGAAGGTCAGCTTCGCAGAGACCGGCACGCTGCCATGGCTGACGCGCAAGCATGGCCCGTTCGAGGTCGCCATCACCATTCGTGCCAAGCGCCTGCCGGTCGGCGTGTTTCCGCTTGATGCCGCCGACCATGCACTCGATGTGATTGGGCGCGCATTCCCCGGCATTATCGAGCCCTGCGGCGATGCACTATCCGGTGCATTGATGAATGCCGGACCGATCATCCACCCGCCGCTGATCGTCATGAATGCCGGACCGATCGAACATTTCGAACGCTGGGACATCCACAAGGAAGGCACGCAGGCCGCGATCCGCCGCGTTACCGACGCGCTCGATGCCGAGCGAATTTCCGTGCGCGAGGCGCTGGGCTATGGCGCACCGCATTTTCCGCTGGCGCATCATTACGCCACCGAAGGCGAAATATGGATGTATGGTCGCGGCTCCCACGATCGCCTCACCGATTCGGGCGACTGGCGCGAACGACTGGTGCTAAGGGAGCACCGCTACATGCGGGAGGATCTGCGGCTCGGCCTGTCGTTTCTGGTTTCGGTCGCCGAGCTGGCCGGCGTTGCGACGCCGCTGGCAAAGTCCTTTCTTGCCATTGGCGGTGCGATCTGCGGCGAGGATTTCATGAAGAACGGACGTACGCTCGCGAGTCTCGGCCTTGGTGGGCTCGATCGCGGCCAATTGCAGAAGCTGTTGCGCGAAGGTTTTAGCCGATGACCACGCGCCCCGCGGTCGCCTGCCTGGGCGCCGGCCGCATGGGCCGCGGCATCGCCGTAGCGTTCGCCTATGCGGGTCACGACGTCACCCTGATCGACGTCAAGGCGCGCCCGGCCGAGCAGTTCGAAAAACTCCGGGCCGAAGCACTGGACGAAATCAGAAAGACGCTAGCGAGCCTGGCGCGGTTCAAACTGCTGGAGGAGACGGACGCCGAGGCCGTGATTGCAAAAGTCTCGGTTGCGCCCTCACAACAAAGCGCCGCCGCGCTTGCCGGCGCCGGCATCGTGTTCGAGGGCGTGCCCGAGGTGGTCGACCTTAAGCGCGAAGTGCTGGCCGCAGCGTCACGACGCGTCGGTCCCGAGGTCATCATCGCCTCCACGACATCGACGATCCTGGTCGACGACCTCTCCGGCGCGGTCGAGCACCCCGGCCGCTTCCTCAACGTGCACTGGCTCAATCCGGCCTATCTGATCCCGCTGGTCGAGCTTTCGCCGGGTACTGCGACCGATCCAGCCATTGTCGCCAAGGTCAAGGCATTGCTTGAGGGCATCGGCAAGGTGCCGGTGGTCTGCGCCGCGACCCCCGGCTTTATCGTGCCGCGAATCCAGGCGCTCGCCATGAACGAGGCGGCGCGGATGGTAGAGGAAGGCGTCGCCAGCGCCGAGGACATCGATAAAGCGATCCGTTACGGCTTTGGCTTCCGCTTCGCCGTATTAGGTTTGCTGGAGTTCATCGACTGGGGTGGCGGCGATATTCTCCACTACGCGAGCCGTTATCTCGAAAGCGCGCTCGGCAGCGATCGATATCGCGCGCCCGAAGTGATCTCACGCAACATGCGCGAGGGTCGCATCGGCCTTCGCACCGGTGCCGGCTTCCTCGATTATTCCGAGCTCGATGTTGAAGTCTATCGCGAGCAGCGCCTGGCAGCGCTGGTCGAGATGCTTAGGCACTTTGGGCTCGCCCGGCCACCGGTGCTCGACCGATAGTTTGCGCGTTCTTGTCGCAAAATGGGTATCCACTTTTGCGGAACACGCGCTAACCGAACACGTCCTGCAATACGCCTTCGCGCACGACCACGACACCATCGAGCTCGATGGTCGTGCCCATCATCGGCAGGTCGAAATGTCCCGCGGTGTAGCGTCCGGCAAATTCATTGGCACCGGTCGAAAACAGGAAGTTGCCGGCGACCGCCCGCAGTTCGGTGCCGTTGGTGTCGCGCTGGTCGTACATCGACAGCGCCTCATAGCGCGCGCCCGGATTCATGCCGAACCCGACATGCGACACCGCATAGGCCTCGCGGTCGCCCCAGGCTGCGAGATAAGCACGCATCATCGCGGCATCCGCGCCCTCGCCCGTGAGATCGGTGACGTAGTCGTCCTTCAGCGTCATTCTTACGGGGGAAGTCAGGTAACGCTTGAAGGTGAGATTGATATCGCCAGCGGCCATGACCAGCGTACCGTTGACGGTGCCGCTTTTGGGAAAGCTGACGACGATGCCGCCCGGCCAGTGCGCCAGCGTACCCGGTTTGTCGGTCCAGCCCCAGACGCCGACCGTCGAGGCGCCGATCATATCGACATCGAGTTCGGTGCCGGCTTTTGAAGTTACGCGCATCCGCCTGGTTCCGTGCAGCATCTTTGCGGCCGCCCGCACTCGCTTTTCCAACGACGTATCCGGTATCATGCGCTCCAGCGCCTCCGGATGTTCGTTCGAGATCACGAGAATGCGGGCGCCGGCTTTGAGGATTTCCGGCGTCTCCACCGCATGCATCAGGCCTTCGATGGTGCAATCGACGACGAAGCCCGCCTGCTGCAGCGCTGAAACGACCGGCGCCAGCCGCTGAATAGCCTCACTCGCGCCGGTGGAGCGGATCGGCACGATCTGCCGGTTGCGCGGCGTCGGCACAACGACATGGAACGGCCTTGCGCCCATGCGCAACAGGGCCAGCTCGGCGAGGTGGACATTGAGCGCGCGCGACTGCGTCTCCGACAAGATTGCGGCCGTGTCACCTGATTTGACCGCGCAGCGCTCAAAGATTTCGCAGAAGGCGTCAATCCATTTCGCTTCGATGCGATCCGCCAACATGACTTAGTCTCCACTCAAACGTTGCATAAGACTTCCGGAAAACCCCGCAGCAGAAAGGCCCGTAACGCCTCCAGCGCGCCATTGAGGATCAATCCCAATAGCGAGATCGTGATCAGGGGCACGAACATGTCGACCGCCTGAAAGGTGCGGGCCGCAGTGACCAGGAGATGGCCGAGACCATCGGTCGAGGTGATCATCTCGGCCAGGAACACCACGATGCAGGAAATCACGAGACCAATGCGGCAACCGGTGAGGATCGACGGCATCGCCGCCGGCAACACCACCTTGAAAAGGATCTCGCGGCGCGGCGTGCCAGCCGCCATCGCCGACCAGATTAGCTTCTGTTCCACCATCGACGCGCCGTAAAAGGTCGAAAGCAGGATCGGGAACAGCGCGTCCGCGGCCACCAGCGTGATCTTCGATTCGTGGCCAAAGCCGAGCAACAGTAGCAGCGCCGGATAGAGCGCGACTTTCGGCAGCGGCGCCAACACTCTCACGAGTGGCCGCACCACGGCATTGACGGCCGGGCTGGCCGCCGCCGCGAGACCGATAGTGACACCAAGGACCACCGCGATCGCAAATCCGGCGAACAACCGGAATAGCGTTGCCGCGATCTCCTGCTGGAAGGTGCCGGTCATAAGTTGTTGCGCTAGGCGGTCGAACACAAGGCCGGGCGGCGGCAACAACGTCACCGGCGCGTAGCCGAACGACACCAGAGCCTGCCAGATTGCAACCACCAGGGCGATCGGCACCACCCCAAAAACGACATCGGTCGTAAACGCGCGCGCGTTCATGAAAAGCTCACGGGGATATCGAATTGCGGCTCGGACCATTTTACCAGCCGGGCACGCATCTTTTCGAACAAAGCGTCGAGGCCGATACCCATCGCGCCGACAATGATGATCATTGCGAACACCGTGTCGTACTGCCCCATGTCGAGCGCGTTGAACAGGATGTTTCCGGCGCCGGATTGCCGCGCGATCATCTCGCTGGTGATCATGGTGATCAGCGCCAGCACGAGGCCGGTGCGGCAGCCCGTCAGAATTTCCGGCAATGCGGCAGGCAGCACGATCCGCGTCATGCGTTGCGCCGCCGACAGTCCCATCGCGGCGCCCGACCACAGCATCTTTTCCTCGACCGCCTTTGCGCCTGCAAAGCTGTGATAGATCACCGGAAGGCTGACGCCGAGAAAGATCACCAGCGTCTTCGCGATGTCGCCGACGCCGAGCCAAAGCATGATGATCGGCATCAACGCGGCTTTCGGCACCGGATAGATCACCATCAGCAGCGGGTTGAAGAACGACGCCACGGTGCGGCTGCGGCCCATCATCAGCCCGAGCGGAATCGACATCGCGACCGCCACGCCAAAGCCGATCGCCATCCGGCGCAGCGACGCCAGGATGTTGATCAACGCTTCCTTGTCGCCAAGGATCAAGGGGATCGCGCGGATGGCTTCGATCGCGGTCGGGAAGCTGTCGTTGTTCAGCACCAGCGAGGTGGCCTGCCAGACCGCCAACAGGCCGAGGCAGGCGAGGACAGGCGTCGCGCGCGCGAGAACGGCACGAGCCGATATCATGGCGGCAACTCGTTTTCGTCGGCGTCGTCGAACATGCGCTCGATGTCGACGAGGTATTTCTGATAGCGTGGATCAAGCAGAAGCTCAGTGCGGCGGCGCGGACGCGGCAGATCGATATCAACGATCTGCCGGATACGGCCGGGCCCGCGCGTCAGCATCACGACCTTGTCCGACAGAAACACCGCCTCCTCGACCGAGTGCGTGACGAACAACACGGTCTTGCGGTCGCGCTCCCAGATGTTGAGCAGGTCGTTCTGCAGTCGCGTGCGCGTATGGGCGTCCAGCGCGCCGAAAGGTTCGTCCATCAAGAGCACGGCGGGATGATAGGCAAGGGTCCGCGCCAGCGCGACACGCTGCTTCATGCCGCCCGATAATTCCTTGGGGTAAAAATCCTCAAAGCCCTTGAGGCCGACCATCTCGATCAAGGCCCGGCTTTGCGCCTCGGCTTCCGCAGGCCTTACGCCTTGCTGTCGAGGCCCGTACATCACGTTGCCAAGCACACTCTTCCAGGGAAACAGCGCGAACTCCTGAAACACCGGTCCGCGATCGGGACCCGGGCCCGTGATTGCCCTGCCTTTCACCTTCGCTAGCCCCTGGGTCGGATTGACGAAGCCGCCGACGATATAGAGCAATGTGGATTTTCCGCAGCCGGAAGGGCCGAGGATGGAAACAAAGGCGCCATCTTCGATGGTGAGCGAGATGTCCGACAAAGCGAGATGGTTTTGGCGCCCCGAGGTCTGAAAAGTCTGCGAGACATGGTCGATCTCGATCATGGCGGCGGCCGGCTTACGCGCCGGCTTCAGTTCCGCCTGAATATTCGATCGCGATGGCAATGCAGTCATTCCCGCTTCACCGGCACAACTTCCCTCCTGGCTTTCACTGGTCGGACGCAAACGTGATCATAGCTGAAAGCCACGGGGATTGGCGATGCGGCTTTCCTGCCAACCGCGTCTACTGCTAATCGAACCACGGCCACTCCGCTGCGCCCGCATGCGTGACTGCGCCGCCGGGGGCTTGACCGACCAAGCGTGCATATTTGGCAAGGGCGCCGGCGCGGTGCCGCGGCGGGCGCGGCTTCCAGGCCCGCCGCCGATCAACGAGTTCTTGCTCGTCCACCAAGACGTCCATGCAACGCGCGCCAGCATCGACCCTGATGCGATCGCCGTCGCGTACCAGCGCCAGCGGGCCGCCGATGAAGGCTTCAGGGGAGACGTAGCCGATACACATGCCGCGGGTGGCGCCGGAAAAACGGCCGTCGGTGATCAACGCAACTTTCTCGCCCATGCCCTGCCCGTAGATCAGCGCGGTGACGCCGAGCATCTCCCGCATGCCGGGACCTCCAACCGGACCTTCATTGCGGATCACAAGCACGTCGCCAGCCGCATAGTCCCGGTTACGAATGGCCCGGACGCAACCCTCCTCATCTTCGAATACGCGCGCGGTGCCTTCGAATACGGGATTCTTCAAGCCCGCGACCTTGATCACCGCGCCGTCGGGACAGAGATTACCCTTGAGTACGGCCACCCCGCCATCGGGCATGATCGGCTTGCCGACGTGAAAGATGACCTCGCCATCAGGCCCATTCGCGCTGCCGTATTCTTCGGCAATCGTCTTGCCTGATATCGTGAGGCAAGTACCGTCGATATGGCCACTTTCAACCAGCGCGCGGATCACCACCGCGGCGCCGCCGACATCGTAGACATCCTTGGCAGTATACTTCCCGCCCGGCCGCAGATTGCCGATCAAGGGTGTGCGCGCGAACACCTCTCCGACGTCGTCGATCGTGAACTTTATGCCGGCTTCGTTGGCGAGCGCCGGCAAATGCAGCGCCGCATTGGTGGAGCCGCCGGTGGCCGCGACAATGGCAGCGCCGTTTTCCAAGGATTTCCGCGTCACGATCTGGCGGGGCAGCGGACCTCCCCGCTCCAGCATTTGCATCACCAGACGGCCAGCATCGCGCGCGGCTTGCGCACGCTCGGCATAGACGCCGGGGATCATCGACACGTTGGGCATGGTCAGGCCCATCGCCTCGGAAACCATCGCCATGGTGTTGGCGGTGAACTGTCCGGCACAGGCACCGATCGTCGGCAGGCAGGCGCGCTCGATGCCCTCAAGCGTCACCTGATCGATTTCGCCGGTCATGAAACCGCCGACCGCCTCATAGGAATCGAGCACGGTAAGCGTCCGCCCCTCGAACCCGCCGGGGAGCGCGCTGCCACCATAGATGAAGATCGATGGCACATTGCAGCGGATCATTCCCATCATCACGCCGGGAAGCGTCTTGTCGCAACCACCGAAACCGATCAGGGCGTCATAGGCCAGGCCGTGAACCACGGCTTCAATGGAGTCTGCGATCAATTCGCGTGAGAACAGCGAAAATTTCATCCCCTCATGGTTCATGCTGATGCCGTCGGACACCGAAATGGTGGTGAACTCGCGAGGTGTACCACCCGCCTCGGCGATGCCCGCTTTCGCGGCCTCTACCTGGAAATCGTGGGTCATGTTGCAGGGCGTCTGTTCGCCCTTCATGCTGACCACCCCGATCATGGGTTTGGCGAGCGCGGCGTCGTCTAGCCCCATCGCCCGCATGAAGGCGCGGTGAGGCGCCCGATCAAGGCCATCGGTCGTCACGCGGGATCGCCATTTCTTCATGCGCACGACTTCTCCGGACGGTCCGGCCTGATAACGCCCAACGTTATCGCGAGGCAACGCTGCTATTGCAGCGGCGCGACGATGGTCGGGTGCTTGAACTGCGCGACATCCAGCTTCGGCAGCATCCCGGTCTCAGCATAGATGTCGAGCATCTTCTGGATCGCCGGGAAATTCGGCGCCGCGCCGGGATCGCGCCCGAAATCATTGTCCTTGAGGAGATATGTATCGAGCACCGGTATCGGCGCCTTCAGCACTTCGGAAACCACTTTTAAAGTCTCTTCGCGGTTGGCAAGCGCCTTCTTCATGCCGGAGGTAATGTCGCGCACATAAGCCTTTACCGGGTGCCGCCCTTGGCCTCGGCGCGCGCCGCGAAAGGCTGGTTCATGTTGACGGCATCGACACGACCCTGGCGCAGCGGATCCTCGGAGACAGCGAAGCCAACCTCGACGAGCTTGATGTCCTTTGTCGGGTCGACCCCGTTTTGCTTCAAAAGCATGTTGAAGGGGCCTTGGGTACCGCCGCCGATCACCGAAATGCCGACGGTCTTGCCCTTCAGGTCGGCAATGGTCTTGATCGGCGAGTCATCCATGACCGCCCAATAGACCGAAAAACCGCCGGGCTTCTCGAACACGTGCTGCGCGACGATGTAGGCCTTGAGGTTACCGCCGACCACGCCATTGGCGAGTGATAGCGGCGCCTGGGTCGCGCAATCCAGCGCACCGGCGGCCAGCGCTTGCGTCATCGGCGCGGTACCCTGGAACTGCGTCCATTCGACATTGTAGGCCTTGCCGAGATCGGGGAATTCCGCCGGCCGGCGCATCATCCAGTATTTCGATTCCTCGGCCGGAATGGTCCAGCCGACACGGATCGTCTGTTGCGCCTGCGAACGACCCACGCTGCCAAGAACGCAAGCCATCGCCCCGGCCGCCAGGACCAACTTCGCTACCAACCGCATCATCCGCACTCCGCGCTGTCCGGCGCCGACAGGCCCCATCGCCATCGTTTCTTCCGTAAACCTTTCATGGTTCAAACAATCAGGCAAGCCATTGGCGGCTCGCCCGCATTCGCCCGATATGATCAGGATTTGTGCTAAGGGCTTACAGAGCAGGCGTTTCGACGTGAAGCTGAAGGAGAAGCGGAATGACCGCACAACAGGCCGAAAAGCTCGGCTATCTCGGGCTAGGGATGATGGGATTTCCGATGGCGCGGCGGTTAATCAACGCCGGCCACGATGTATCGGTCTGGAACCGATCGACCGGCAAGGCGGCCAGTCTGGTCGAGGCCGGCGCAAAGCTTAAGGCCCATCCGCGCGAAGTAGCCGACAGCGCAGCCGTGCTGTTCATGTGCGTCACCGATGCCGCAGCGGTGGAAGAGGTGGTGTTCGGCGGCGACGGCCTTGCCGCGGTGTCCGGCGCCGGAAAGCTGGTTGTCGATTTTTCCTCAATCCACCCGGACGCAGCGCGCGATATCGCTGCTCGACTGAGGGCAGCCAATGGGATGGGATGGGTCGACGCCCCGGTGTCCGGCGGCACCAAGGGCGCCGAAGAAGGCACGCTTGCGGTCATGGCGGGAGGCGATGTCGCTGACATCGAGAGGGTGAGGCCCTATGTTCTCGCGATGGCGCGACGGCTCACCCACATGGGTCCGATCGGCGCGGGCCAGACTACGAAACTCTGCAATCAGGTGATTGTCGGATGCGCCATGGTGGTGCTCGCGGAAGCGACGCGGCTTGCGGTGAACGCCGGGATCGATGCGGGACGGTTGCCGGAGGCGCTGACCGGCGGCTTTGCCGATTCCATTCCGCTGCAACTATTCGTGCCGCGCATGGTGCAAAGCATTCATTCGCCGCCGCTCGGACGCATCTCGACGATGCTCAAGGATCTGGACACCGTGGCCGACGTTGCACGCAGCACCTCGAGCCCGGTTCCGATGGCGACGCTGGCAGGACAATTGTTCAGGCTAGCCAAATCGTTATGCGGCGAGGATGCCGATGCGCTCGAGATTTACAAGCTATCGGCTTCACACGTCAGTTGAGCAGCGATCTAAACTCGACCTGATTGGGCCTACGCGGTCGCGAGGGTCAAGAAACCGATTGCGGCGGCGTCGAGGACGGCTACAAATGTCTTTGGCATCAAACTCCCAGAACTCAGGTTGCGCTGCAATGTACAACCCCGCCCGTGTCAAAATATCTCCCGAATTGCCCGTCCCCGAGCAAATGAAAGCCTGGGTGCTTGGCGGTCCCGATGAGCTGTTCCTGTGCGACAAGCCAACGCCGGTTCCGGGACGCGCCGAGGTGCTTGTGCGCATCAACGCTGTCGCGATCTGCGCGACCGACCTTGAAATCATCCACGTGGGGTCGCCCGCCCATATCAAGGGCGGCCTGCCCTTCAACAAGAACTTTACGCCGGGGCACGAATATATGGGCACGGTTGCAGCGCTCGGGCCGGATGTTGACGAGTTCGCGATCGGCGAGCGGGTGACCGTGGAAATCCATGCCGGTTGCGGTCAGTGCAAGCGATGTCGCCAAGGCATGTACACCGCCTGCCTCAACTATGGAAAGCCCGAGAAGGGTCATCGCGCCAACGGCTTTACCACCGACGGCGGTTTTGCCGAATACGCGGTCAATCACATCAATACACTGGTGCGCGTGCCGGATACTATGAGCGACCCGGAAGCGACCCTGGTCGTTACCGCGGGGACCTCGATGTACGGTCTGACCGAGCTCGGTGGGCTCGTTGCCGGTGAAAGCGTGGTCGTGATCGGCCCGGGCCCGATCGGGTTGCTCGCGGTTGCCGTTGCAAAGGCGCTCGGCGCAAGCCCGGTGATCTTGACGGGAACGCGCAACAAGCGCCTCGCGATCGGCCAGGAGTTAGGTGCGGATCGCGTGGTCAATATCAACGATGAGGATGCGGTCGGCATCGTAAGGCAGCTCACCGGCGGGATCGGCGCGGACTATGTGATCGAATGCGCCGGCACGGAAACAACTATCAACCAAGCCATCCACATGACCAATCGAGGCGGGAAAATCTGTCTCGCAGCGTTTCCGCACGACCCAGTAACGACGGACATCGCGCATCTCATAAGAAACAATATTTATGTTTATGGCATTCGCGGTGAGGGTCGCAGCGCCACCCACCGCGCCATGGAGTTGATGGCGGAAAAACGCTTCGATGCGACCAGGATTCACACTCACACATTCCCGCTCGCCGATCTGCCCACCGCGCTGCGTTACGCCCGCGAACGGGTCGAAGACGCGATCAAGGTCGTGGTTACCAATGAGCAGGCGAGCGCAATTGCCAGCGCGGCGGAATAGAAAATAAAAAAGCCCGCCCACAAAATGTGGGCGGGCTCGTTTTGTCACTTCGGAAAATGGATTTAGCTGTACCCCGGCTCCGGGGCTTGCTAGCGCTCCTTGATGTCGTTGTCAGCCATGGGTCCCTTCGGAGGGCTCCTCGAGCATGATCAGGTCGGGTTTGGCGATCAGATTCGTGCCAGCGCCGTCAGGATAACCTGCGGCGTTAGCGGAATCTCTGTAACTACAGCACCGAACGGCCTCAGCGCGTCGTTGACCGCATTGACAACCGCCGCGGCCGCTCCTGCCGTGCCAGCCTCGCCTGCTCCCTTTGCACCCAATTCAGTCTCTGCCGTCGGTGACACCACGTGGCCGACATCTATATCCGGCATTTCGGCAGCCATCGGAACCAGATAATCGGCCATGTTGGCGTTGGTGAGCTGGCCGCGCTCATCGTAGATGCATTTTTCGAACAGTGCCGCGCCCAACCCCTGCACTACGCCACCCCTAATCTGCTCATCGACCAGTTGCGCATTGATGATGGTGCCGCAGTCTTCAACGACCCAATGTTTCAACAGCTTGATGAAGCCGGTCTGTGCGTCGAGCTCGAGCCACGAGGCCTGGACGCCATTGGTGAAGGCGAACGGATATTCACGCGGTACAAAATGGCGCGTCGCCATCAACTCGGGTTGGATGCCCGGCGGCAGCGTGTCGGGGCGGAAATAGACGATCCTGGCTAGCTCCTTTAGCTCGATGCGCGGCGTCCCATCATCGGCATCCACGACGCTATTATTGACGATGTCGAGTTCGGCCGCAGTGGATTGCAAGATCGCAGCCGCAACGTCGAGGATGTTCTTGCGCAGCGCCTTGGCAGCCTGAAGCGCGGCCTCTCCGCCGATACCCGCACCGCGCGAGGCCCAAGTGCCGCCGCCATAGGGTGTGTTGTCGGTGTCGCCGAGAATGACGCGAACGAGTTCCATTGAAACGCCGAGCACGCTGCCGACGATTTGGGCCGTAAGTGATTCTGATCCCTGCCCCTGCTCGGTGATGCTGGTTTGACAGATCACTGATCCCTGCGCATCCAATCGGACTGCAACGCCGTCCTGCGAGGAGATCCTTGCGCCGCCCACACCGTAAAATGCCGCGCTGGGGTTCGTGACCTCGATAAAAGTGGCTATCCCGATGCCGCGGTGGATATTGGCCTTGCGCAATTCGGCCTGCTCGGCGCGCAAGCGTTGATAGTCCATCATGCCCAAGAGCTTGTCGAGCGAGGCATGGTGCGACAACTTCTCAAATCGCAACCCCGAAGGCGACGCACAGGGATAGGCATCGTCGGCGATCAGATTGCGCCGGCGAATCTCGACCGGATCCATCCCGATCTTCATGGCCGCGAGATCGACCAGCCCCTCCGTCACCGAACATGCGATCGGGTGACCGACAGCGCGGTACTGGCACATGACGTTCTTGTTCTGCAACACAACGCGGGCCCGCGCGCGATAATTCTTCGTAACGTAAGGACCACCAACAAGGTTGACGATCTGGTTTGCTTCGATCGCGCTGGTGCGCGGATACATCGAATAGGGTCCGATTCCGGTCAGATCGTCGATCTCAAACGCTTTGATGGTCCCGTCGTGCTGGACACCGATTTTTCCCATGCAGCGATGATCGCGGGCATGAATATCGGTGTTAAAGCTCTCGACCCGGTCGGCGACAAACTTGATCGGCCGTCGCAACAGCTTCGACAATGCATAGGTTGCCATCTCGTCGGCATAGATATGGACCTTGATGCCGAAAGAGCCGCCGACATCCTTGCAGACCACGCGCACCTGCTGCTCCTGAAGCCCGAGATGCAGCGCCGCGATGTTCTGCACCATGTGCGGCGCTTGCGTGCCCTGATAGATCGTGAGCCGCGCTTCCGCAGCATTCCAGTCCGCCACCACCGCCCTCGGTTCCAGCGTCACTCCGGTGTGCCGGCCAAAGATAAATTCCGTTTCCACAACCTCATCGGACTCGGCAAAGGCCTGATCGACGTGGCCCGCATCGTGATTGCGCTCAAAAGCCAGGTTGTCGCCTAACACGGGATGAATGACCGGGATCTTCGGATCGAGCGCGGTGCGCATGTCGGTCACCGGCTCGAGCTCCTGGTACTCCACCGTGACGTGTTCCGCCGCGTCTTCCGCACCGGCACGACTGGTCGCGACTACCGCCGCGACAGCTTCGCCCTGCCAGCAGACGCGGTCGATCGCGATCGCACTTTGTGGCGCCGATTTCAAACCTTTCAGATGCGAGAGCACGCCAACCCACGGCGTGATGACGGCAGCAAGCTGCTTGCCCGTCACGACGGCGATAGTGCCCGGTGATTGGTTGGCCGCGCTGGCATCAATTCCAATGATCCTGGCATGTGCATGCGGCGAGCGCAGGAACACGACGTGTGCCATGCGCGGTAGTTCGACGTCGCTGACGTAGAGCCCACGCCCCTGCAGCAATCGATCGAGATTGGGCCGCGGCACGGTCTTGCCGATATAAGAGTTCGGCCGGTCCAGTACCGAGAGTATCTCGCGATGTGCCGGTTTCGTCGTCATCACTTGTGCTCTCTGCGCGAGCGCGCCGTGGTCTCGACCGCGTCAACAATGGCCTGATAGCCCGTACAGCGGCAGTAATTTCCGGAGAGATGCTCACGTATCTGCTCGCGGTCCGGCTCGGCTTGTTGCCGCAGCAAATCCTGCGCAGCCATCAGCATTCCGGGCGTGCAATAGCCGCATTGGAGCGCGTTGCGATCACGAAATGCGGCCTGCAGGTCGGCCACTTCGCCGCTATCGGACAAGCCCTCGATGGTCTGGACGGACGCACCGTGTGTCTGCACCGCCAGCATCAGGCAGGCGCGAACGATTTCGTTGTTTACGCGCACGGTACAGGCGCCGCACACCCCGTGTTCACAGCCGACATGAGTTCCGGTCAAATGCAGATGCTCACGCAGGAAGTCCGCGAGATTCAGTCGGGGCAAAACGTGCGTATCGACGCGCTCGCCGTTGACCTGGAGCGAAATGGGCATCGGCGCCGTCATGCAGCCCTCGCGTCAAGATCGGTCCGGCCAAGAAGCGTGGACACGCACCGCACAAGCAGCACCTTGGCCAGATGCCGCCGCATGGAAGCTGTGGCTTGCTGATCGTCGTGGGGATTAAGCTCTTCGTCGAGCGCCGCTGATACGTCAGCCATCAGCGCGGGCGTGATAACGACATTGATCAGCCTGCATGCGGCATTGGACAGTACCGGCCGATCGCCGACGGCAAAGAACGCCAAATGAAGGTCGGTGAAGGCGCCATCTTTGACGACCGCGTCCGCCGCGAGACCAGCGATCGCGTAATCGCCCTGACGGCGCGCGAATTCGTCGAAGAAATGGGAGGCATTTTTCCGCGTCACCGGCAGCTCGACGGCGACCAGCAGTTCGTCCGCCGACAGCGCGGTCTCATAGATACCCCTGAAGAAATCCTTGGCCGGAATTCGCCGCTCGCCTGCCTGGCCGCGTGCGATAATGATCGCGCCGAGCGCGAGCATGCAGGCTGGCAGTTCCGATGCAGGATCGGCGTGAGCCAGGCTGCCGCCAATCGTTCCCCTATTGCGGATCGCGGGATGTGCGACATGTGCAACCGCCGTCGTCAGCAAGGGCGAATGCGCGGCGATTTCAGGCGATTTCAGCAGGTCGGCGTGGCGTGTCAGCGCACCGATAGAAAGGACCCCGCCTTTCAGCGCAATTCCACGCAATTCGCCGATCTCGCCGATGTCGACGATCAGCTCGGGTGAAATCAAACGCAAATTCATGGCGGGCATCAGGCTTTGACCGCCTGAGAGCACCTTTGCCTTGTCACCATGGGCAGCGAGCAGCTCCAACGCATTGCCGATGCTGGTTGCGCGGGCATAAGCGAAAGCCGAGGCTTTCATCGGCGTCACCTTCCCCCAGCCGGATTTCGACCTATTTTTCAGGGATTAGAAGGTGGTCACCACCAAAGGTCAAGTTTGTTTATCGAACGATTATTTCGGACCTTCGACTTTTGGACTTGTCATGCGAGCACGAACGACGCACGGTCTGTTCTGATTTAGAAAGGACGCTCCGGGAGCGCGGCGATGAATCTGGGTTTCTTCACGATGCCGATCCATCCGCTTGAGAAGGATTGGCGGCGGTCGTTGAAAGAAGACCGCGAAGCCTTTCTGCTGGCCGACGAATTGGGGCTTACGGAGGCCTATGTCGGTGAGCACGTGACCGACAGGGCCGAGAACATCACCTCTTGCATCGCATTTCTGGCGTGGATTGCGGCGGCCACCAAGCGGATCAAACTCGGCACCGGCACGATCAACATGCCAAACACCCATCCTGCCGCCGTCGCGGCCAGTGTGGCGATGCTCGATCACATGCTCGACGGGCGTTTAATCTTCGGCATCAGCCCCGGCGGGCTCCTGTCGGATGCCGAACTGTTCGAAAATCTGGACGCTGACCGCAATGCGATGTTTCTCGAGGCCATCAATCGGGTTCTGGATATCTGGGCCGGCCAGCCGCCATACAATTTCCACGGAAAATACTGGAATATTTCGACCGAAAAGACCTCAATCATGGATATCGGACAGGGGATCATCGCGCGCCCGCTGCAACAGCCGCATCCACCGATTGTCGTGACCGCCGTCGCCCCCTTTTCGAAGGGTGTCACCGAAGCTGCCGCACGTGGCTGGGACCCGATCTCCGCCAACTTCCTGATGCCGGCCTGGGTCAAGACCCACTGGCCGAAATATATCGAGGGCTGCGAACGCGCCGGGCGTGCCGCCGACCCCGCGAACTGGCGCGTGGCCAAGAGCGTGTTCGTTGCCAAGGACGCCCAAACGGCGAAGGCCTACGCCACCGATCCAAACGGCCCCTACGTCTATTACTATCGTTCGCTTTTCATCAAGCTCAAGATGAGCGGCCGCATCGAACTGTTCAAGACCCGTCGTGACCAGCCCGACGACGAGGTGACGCTGGAAATGATCTGCGACAAGCTCATCATATACGGAACACCGGATAGCGTCGCCGATCAGTTATTGGCTTTCCAGAATGAAGTCGGCAAGTTCGGCACGTTGCTGTACGCCGGCAAGGACTGGATGGACCGCGAGCTCGGTCGACAATCCATGATCCTGATGGCCGAAAAGGTCATGCCGCGCGTCAACGCCGGCACCTCGAACCGGTCCAACGCCGCGGAATAGTCCCCAGCCAGAAATCAATAAAGGCTTGTTGTGGCTCTTAGCGATCGCATTCCTTATCAGGCTCAAATCGACCGGCCAAAGCTCAGGCTACCTGACGGCAACAAGCTCGCCGTATGGGTTATCCTGAATGTCGAGGAGTGGCGGATCGAGAACGCGATGCCGCGAACCGTGCTAAGCCCGCCGATGGGACAACCCTTGCTGCCGGATGTCCCCAACTGGTCCTGGCACGAATACGGTATGCGCGCCGGATTCTGGCGTCAGTTCAAGGCATTGACGGATCGCGCCATGCCGGTGACGCTGGCGCTCAACGCCAACGTCTGCAACGCCTATCCGCGCGTCGCTGCAGCCGCGCTTGATGCCGGTTTCGAGTTCATGGGCCACGGGTTTGTTCAGAGCCCGATGCACAAGCTCGACAATCAGGCCGATGCGATCCAACGGGCGGTCGATACGATTGCCAAGTTCACCAAGAAGGCGCCCAGGTCATGGGAAAGCCCCGGTCTGACGGAAACCGAGGATACGCTGGACCTGTTGCGTCTCAGTGGCATCGAATATGTGGCGGACTGGGTGATCGACGATCTTCCGCAGGATATCGCAACGGCTCATGGCACCATCACGACGATCCCCTATTCCGTTGAGACCAACGACATCGTCATCCATGCTTTGCAGCACCTTCCTTCAGAGCAATTCCTGAAACGCTGCACCGATCAATTCGACCGACTGTACCTGGAAGGCGCAAGCAATGCGCGGATCATGGCAATCTCCATTCATCCCTACATCACGGGTGTTCCACATCGCATCAAATACCTGGAAGCCTTGCTCGACTACGTCATCGGTCATGACGGTGTCGCGTTGATGACTGCGAGCGAAATCGGCGATTGGTACCGTGGCGAAATGACGAAGAAATAGCTGCTATCCAACGACCTTCATTGGCGTTAGTCGCAGTTCAGTCGCAGCTCCAAAAACGCGTGCGTAGCCGGTCAGAAAAGCATCCAGCGCGTCGCCGATCATCTGCTCCTTGTCCTCTAGCGCGGGAGACCCGTAAATAAACTTGCGAACTCCGTAATAGAAAATTCCGCCGTGAAATACCCAGGCAAGCTCTAGCTCGGCTGCGCTCGGCCTGCTCTGCACTGGAAACCCTGCCTCGTGGCGGCATTCCTTGATGATGCGGGCCAGAATTTTGTCCCTCACCATGTCAACATACCAGCGGTTGATATCGAGCCCCTTCAGACCGGAGTAGAGATAGATGCGCAGCCATTTCCGGTCGAAGATCACATTCGTGTAGGCATTATAAAACTCCTGCAGGCGGTCGCGGATCGGCCGCGAGCGGTCGGTCAGCAACTTCTCCCAACCGGTATCGAGCGGCTCGAGATAAACCGTGCGGTACACCTCCTTGATCAGGTCATCTTTGCTTGGGAAATAACGATACAATAGCGGCTGGGTTACGCCCAGGCGACGCGCCAAATCCCGGGTACCGCCGCCAAAGCCCTCTTCCGAAAAGAATTCGGTCGCTTTGACGACGAACTCCTTGCGGCGATCGTCCGGAGAGAGCCGCTTCTGCTTGGCGCGGGTGCGCTTGGGCGGTGCCTTCGTTCTCATGATTTGTCGGCCGCCGACCCGCTGTCCGCAACGAACCGGCCGTAGCCGCCGCGCGCGAACAAAAGCGGTTCCTTCCGGCCATAGGAATAGGCCTCCACCGCGCCGAGGAAAATCACGTGATCGCCACCATAATATCGATTGGCGGCCCGGCATTGAAAATTCGCTACGCTGTCGGTGAGGATCGGAGCGTTGCCGAGGCCCGGCCTCCAGTCGACACCGGCGAATTTGTCGTCCGAGGATTTGGCAAATTTGTTCGCAAGTGCTTGCTGCGATACCCCGAGTACATTGACTGCGAAGTGGCTGGCGTTCTGGAAAGCGCTTAGGCTCGAAGAATAAAGCACCAGGCTCCAGAGCACGAGTGGAGGATTGAGCGACACCGAGGCAAAGGAATTGCAGGTGATGCCATAGGGCTTTCCGTCAGTTCCAGCGGCGGTGATGATGGTAACGCCCGTTGCGTAGGTGCCGAGCGCGCTTCGGAAGTCTCGCGGATCGATCGGCGAATGACCGCTGGCCAATTCGTTAGCTGTGTCCGGAGTGGTCGGATGGTTGGGCGCGTCAGTCATCCACCAGCCTCAAAGCGTCAGATTTTCGGATGGCAGACCAAGCGCTACCCGACCGTAATTGGTGCCGGCCGCGTCGAAATTGAACGCGATGTGCGAGTTGATTGCATGGGCATCGCGGAACTGCCGCTGCAGCACGCCGGTCGTGAACAAACCCCGCGCGCCGCTCGCCGCAAACAACATGGATACGGCGTCGGTGCATAGATTCACGGAAAACGCCCCATCGCGGCGCGATTTGGTCTTGGCGGCGATGTCCGGAATATGTCCCCGTCTCGCATCCGCCATCGCCTCAATACACGCCGAACGCATGATCAATCGCGCCGCATCGATCTTAGCCGACGCCTCGGCGATTTTGATCTGCGTACTCTGCATGTCGCCCAGCTTGGTGCGACTGTAGGTCGACGCGCGATGTCGGGCGATATCGACATAGTCATCGAGACAGGCCTGTGCGTTCCCCAACGCGACGCCCGAGAGTACGTAGGGAAACAGCGAGAATACCGGCAACGTATAAAGCGGATTCGGATTGACCGCACTGCCCGGCGTCGGGCCGCCGGCGAGATTGCTTACCGCGACCGTCATCGGCTCTGCGACAAAAGCATCTTTGACTTCGACATCGTTCGAACCGGTGCCCCGCAATCCCGCTGCGTTCCAGGTATCAACAATATTGTAGTCGTTCCTATGCACCAGAAAAATCCGGTATTCGATCCCATCAGCTTCATCATCAGACGACACGACGCTGGCAAGCATATTCCATTCGCAAGAAGCAACCCCCGACGAGAACGGCCAGTTGCCGCGCAGCCGGTAGCCGCCCTCGACTTTCCTGGCGCGGCCTGCCGGAAAAATGAAAGAGGACGCGATCAGCGTATCAAAATTCCTACCCCAGACCTCATCCTGAGCGCGCGGATCGAACATGCCCAGCATCCAATGGTGACTTGCCAGATTGGCAAAATTCCACGCCACCGACGCATCGGCACGTCCGAGCATGTCCGCACAGTCGACCAGCGAAACGTAATCGAGTTCGGAGCCGCCTACCCGCTTTGGCTGCACGATCCTGAATAGACCAGCGTCGTGCAGATCGCGCTCGGTTTCCGGGGGCAAGCGCCGCAGCTCCTCGGTGTTCGCCGCGCGATCGCGCAGTTGCGGAATTAGCGCCTTGGCCCGAGCGACCACAGTCATATAGGCGTGCCCGCCTGGCTCCGGCCCCGCGGGTTGCTGCTCTGTGTTTGGCTTTCGACCAACACCCGCCATTTCAGCCTTCCCTGCTATCTCGTCCAGAGCGGACTCAACCGATCGAGGCAGAGGATAATACCTCATCGTCTTGTTCGGCGAACTTGAACCCGCTTGACCGGTCAAAGTTACTTAGCGATTGTTTATCGCCTGATTACTAATTAAGGCGCGGCTGGCAATGCGCGTCAATCTATTTCAACAGGCAGGAAACAAACCGGCATGGACAAGACTGTTGGAATCGTTGGACTTGGCATCATGGGAGGCGCGATTGCCCGCAACCTTGTCGACCGCGGCTGGCGCGTTATCGGTTTCGATATCGACGGGGCGCGGCGAAATCAGCTTGCGCAGGCCAATGTCATTATCGCCGCGAATGCCGGTCAGGTCGCACGCGACGCGCCTGTTGTGATGACCAGCCTTCCGAGCCCTGCGGCCGTCGATCAGGTCGCGTGGGAGATCGTAAACTCCGCGCAATCTCGGCGGATGGTGGTGGAACTCAGCACGCTGAGCCTCGCCGACAAGCTTCGTTTCGAGGCAACCTTGGCTAAAGCGGGCCATATCGCCCTGGATTGCCCACTCAGCGGAACTGGTGCGCAGGCAAAAGACCGCGATCTCGTCGTGTATGCCAGCGGTGACGGCAAGGCGATCGCACAATGCATGAACCTCTTCTCTGACTTCGCCAAGCAAAGCGCCGATCTCGGCAAGTTCGGCAATGGTAGTCGGATGAAATTCATCGCCAATCATCTGGTCGCAATCAACAATGTCGCCGCGGCGGAAGCGATGATCCTGGCCCAGCGCGCCGGCCTCGACTCGAAGATGGTGGTCGACATGGTCGGCCCCGGGGCCGGCGGGTCGCGAATGTTTCAGATGCGCGCACCGATGATGGCGGAGGGCGTCTATGAGCCCGCAACCATGAAGGTCTCGACCTGGAAAAAGGATATGGCCATCATCGCCGAGTTCGCCGACGATGTTGGGTGCGAAACTCCTCTGTTTACGCTGACGCAGCCGGTCTACAGCGAGGCGATTGCGATGGGGTTGGGCGACCAGGACACTGCGTCAGTTTTCGAAGTTTTGAAAAAGACCATCATCAAGCCTCCTAAATCCGGCGGCGCCTAACACCCCGGAATTCCGTCCGGGATGCACCGGGATTCAAATGCATTCCAAATGCCGCACTGCATCAAAGCTGCAAAGCGGCGCAGCCGTGCAACGTCCGGCACGCTGCCCCGGCTTGGTTATCACTTGATCATTTATGGCTTCCGTTCAATAAATCACTTAATCAACAACAATACAGCCGATCTTCAGATGTAGCGTATTGGGGAGGATCCAATGACGATGTCGCGACGACAATTTGTCGGCAGCGTTGCCGGCGCGGGTATCACCAGCTTAGCGGCCCCTCATTTCCTCTCTGCCCAACCTAGCGAACCTATTCGCATTGGCCTGCTCGCGGCCAAGACCGGGCCGCTGGCGTCTGGCGGTATCGATATGGACCTTGCACTAACAATGTTTCTCAGGGAGCGCGAGAACACGCTCGCCGGGCGTAAGGTCGAACTGATCGTCGCCGATACCGCCGGCGTCCCGGCAACCGCACGGACCAAGGCGCAGGAGTTGGTCGAGAAGAACAATGTGCATTGCATCATTGGACCGCTCGCTGCTTTCGAAGCACTGGCGATCGCTGATTATCTCACGGAAAAGGAGATGCCGACGCTTGGCGTTGCCGCGGCAGAGGACATGACGCAGCGGCACCCGAGCCCGTGGTTTGTTCGCCTCACCTCGACATCGGCACAGTGCGCCTATCCGCTCGCCGACTATGCCGCCAAAGAACTGAAGTACAAGAGGATCGTCACTATCGCCGACGACTTCGCCTACGGGCACGAGATGTGCGCCGGTTTTCAGCGCTCATTCGAGGATAGCGGCGGCAAGATCATTCAGAAGATCTTCACGCCGTTGGCAACGCCCGATTACGGCAGCTATGTCGCGCAGGTAAAGACCGGGGACGCGATTTTCCTGGGTACTGCCGGCTCTAACGGATTCCGGTTCCTGCGGCAGTTCATTGAATATGGGCTGAAGGACAAGATGGCAGTCATCGGCGGCATGACGGCGCTCGATGAATCCGTGCTTCGAAATATGGGCGATGAGGCGCTGGGTATCTTGACCACGAGTTGGTATTCCGCCGAACTGGACAACCCGCTCAACAAGGCCTTTGCGCCGGCTTTCCGCAAGCAATTCAAATACGATCCCGGCTATTACGCCGGAAGTACCTACGTTTCCGGAGAGGTTCTCGAAGTCGCACTCAAATCCATCAAGGCGAATGTTGAAGACAAGAAAGCGCTAATGGCGGCAATCCGCGGCAGCAATGCCGACACCGTGCGCGGCGTCATCAAGTTCGATGGGTCCGGCAATGCAATCGGCAACGTATACATCCGCAAGGTGACCAAGAGCGACGGCAGGCTGGTCAATTCCGTCATCAAGACCTATCCCGATGTGACCCAGTTCTGGACCTATGACAAAGCGGCATTCCTGAAAAACCCGGTCTATTCGCGCGACTATCCGCCGGCGCAAAACCTGGAGCAGTAATTTCGCCTCCGGCGCGTGACGCCGGTCTCGAACAAATGACAACAAGATCGGCCGACGATGCAGTTCTGGATCATTCAAGGTCTCAACAGCCTGTCGCTTGGCGGGCTGTTGTTCCTGCTGTCGTCGGGCTTCTCGCTCATTTTCGGACTGATGCGGCTGGCAAACCTGACGCACGGCGCATTCTTCATGTTGGGAACGTATTTCGCGGCAACCGCAATGCGCGCCTACGATGGCCTGAATATCTGGGTGGCGGCGCTCGGCGCGGGAATCGCGGTGGCGGCGGTCGGCGGCCTCTTCGAACGTCTGGTGCTGACCCGGCTGAAGGCCAATCCGCTGGGTCAGGTTCTGGTGACGCTCGGGATGTCCTTCATCATTTCGGATGCATGCCTGATGTTCTGGGGCGGCGATTCGATACCGGTGCCGACGCCGCCAAACCTGCAATCCCCGACGCGCGTCTTCGGCTTCGTGTTTCCGACCTATCGGCTGGTCCTGGTCGGATGCGCTATCGCCACCGCGATCTTGTTGTATTTTCTGATCGAGCGGACACGTCTGGGAGCGATGATCCGCGCCGGCGTCGACGACCGCCAGATGGCGCGTGCAGTCGGCATCCCCGTTTCCAACTTATTCACACTGGTGTTTTGTCTCGGTGCTGGGATCGCCGGCGCCGGCGGCGTGCTCGGCGGGCCGGTTTTGTCGGCCTATCCCGGACTCGACGCCGACATGCTGCCACTCGCACTGATCGTCGTCATCCTGGGAGGAATTGGCAGCTTGCTCGGTGCCTTCATCGGCAGCTTCATTATCGGGATCATCTACACATTTGGCACGGCGCTGTTTCCCGAACTAGCCTACATCATCCTGTTCCTGCCGATGATTTTCGTCATTGCGTTTCGGCCACAGGGCCTGTTCGGACGTGTCAGCACATGAAGTGGATCGGCGTGGCCCTGGTTGCCGGATCGCTGCTGCTGCCGCCCCTGTTCGCGGGCGATTTTTACATCAACCTCGCGAGCCAGATCCTGATCGCGGCGATCTTCGCGCTTAGCCTGAACCTGCTGGTGGGTTTTGGCGGAATGACGTCACTGGGTCATGCTTCCTATCTCGGGGTTGGCGCCTACATCTCCGCGCTGCTGACGAGCCGCTATGGTTTCGGACATGGCGCGGCAGCCCTCCTCTCCATAGTCGGTACCACCGCGATGGCAGCATTCTTCGGGGTCATCGCGCTTCGCGCTAGCGGGCTCGGATTTCTGATGATCACGCTTGCCTTGTCGCAGGTATTGTGGGGCCTCGCCTATCGCATGTCCAATGTGACCAACGGCGACAATGGTATCGCCGGACTGACGCGGCCGGCGCCGTTCGGAATCTCGCTCGATAGTCCGATATCATTTTACTGGTTCGCGCTGATCGTCGCGACGTTTGCCTTGGTCATGATGGCGACCTTTGTCTCGTCGGCATTTGGATCGTCGCTAAAAGGAGTGCGGGATCAACCGCGGCGAATGGCGGCGCTGGGCTTCAATCCTTGGCTGATCCGATGGATCACCTTCGTCTATGCAGGTTTCTGGGGCGGTGTGGCCGGCCTGCTCTATGTCTACTATCACAAATATATGCACCCGACTTCGCTATCGACCACAAGCTCGGCCGAAGCGTTGCTCGGTGTCATCGCAGGCGGCTCCGGGACGCTCGGCGGCCCGGCCGTCGGCGCGGCATTGGTGGTGCTCCTGAAAAACTACGTCTCTGCCTACCTCGAACGCTGGAATATGCTGCTGGGTTTGGTGTTTCTTTTCATTGTGTTAGTAACGCCGACCGGCATCGTTCCCGGCGTAAGCAGGCTCACCACCCGATTGCGCGGGGGTGAACGATGACTGCCTTGACGTTCGGCTACGCACTTGAGGTCGTCAACTTAAAGAAGACGTTCGGCGGCCTCACCGTCACGCAAAACGTTTCGCTCAGCATCCGACCCGGCGAGCGTCGCCTGATCATTGGCCCAAACGGCGCCGGCAAGACGACGCTGTTCAATCAGATCAGCGGCGACTTGCGGCCAAATTCGGGGTCAATCAGCCTGTTCGGGTCAGACATCACTCATTTGCCGCCCTACAAGCGAGCGCATCTTGGATTGTCGCGCACCTATCAGATCATCACCTTATTTGCCGGCGATACGCTCGAGCATAACGTCACGCTTGGCTTGCTGGGCTTGCGGCGCGCCCGCTGGCAGATGTGGCGGCCGTTGTCATTCTACGGCAACATGACCACCGAGGCGCGCCGCACGCTCGATGCGGTCGGACTGTTGCAGCTCGCCACACATCCGATTTCCGACATAGCCTACGGAGAAAGACGGCGCGTGGAGCTCGCTATGGCGCTCGCGCAGCAGCCGCGCGTCCTGTTGCTGGACGAGCCGCTCGCCGGCCTGTCGAACACTGAACGAGCCACGGTGAAATCCCTGATAGCATCGATTCCGCGCCAAACTACAGTGATCATGATCGAGCACGATATGGACACCGCGCTTGACCTTGCGGAGACGGTGACATTGCTCAATTACGGACGCGTGATTGTCGACGGCGAGCGCGATGCCGTGATTGCGGACGAACGAACGCGTGAGGTCTATCTTGGCACCTGACGCGCTTCATCTGGCGGACGTGCACACTTTCTACGCCGACAGCCACATCTTGCATGGCGTAAGCTTTTCCTTGCAGCCGGGGGCAGTGCTTGCGTTATTGGAGCGCAATGGAGCGGGGAAAACCACCTGCATCTCGACCATCATCGGCTTTCTCAAACCAAGGGATGGTGAGATCCGGTTGTTTGGCGAACCAATTGAAGGCATGAGCCCAGAGCGCATCTCGCAGCTCGGGATCGGTCTCGTTCCGCAAGGACGCCGCATCTTTACCTCGCTCACGGTTCGGGAAAATCTCGTGGTGGCACAGCGTGGCGGCGCAGCCGTCAATCCATGGAATGTCGATCGGATTTACGACATGTTTCCAAGGCTCTCCGAGCGCAATATGCAATTTGCCGGCACGCTCTCCG
>VAZG01000401.1 GCA_005885285.1 Alphaproteobacteria bacterium
CTCGCGCGCCCAGCGTGGTGTTGTTGGCGCGCACATAGGCGTCGTCGGTCGAGACATAAAACCGTCCGACCAGAAGATAATGCACGCCATAGCTTGCGAGCGCGAGCGCGACCAGCGCACCGACGCCCATCAGCACCAGCTTCTTGCGATTGGCGGAGTTCGGCGCGGCGGAATTGGCGGGAGCAGTGACGGGCTTGTCGACCACGGGCGCAACCGGCGTCTCCGCGGGGCGGCGCTTGGATTCTTCGGCGACTTGACCGCGAAGCTGCTCTGCCGGCGCCGCCGAATTTTCACGCCGAGGCGCGGCTTCTACCTGTTCCGGCTCCGGGCGAAGCATCCGCGCGGCCTGGTCTCTCGGTGCGGCCATCACGGCCTCCTCATTACAACGCGGCATGCGCGGGAGAGCCACGGCCGTTCGCACGGCTTTCCGGTCCTCCACGGCTTCGCCCCGACTACAATTAGCATTGACCGAACCGTTCGGTCAAGATACCATGACAATTCGCCGAACCTACCCGATGGTGCATTGCAATACATTCCGAAAATTGAATTCTTGCAGAGAAGCTAAACCAATGGTTGCAGGTGACCGCACCGCCCTTCATCTGGTCGGCGACGAGGATAGTTCGAAACGTCGTCAGATCCTCGACGGCGCCCGTAAGGTATTTATGGACCTCGGCTTTGACGGCGCCAGCATGGGCGAGATCGCCCGCTCCGCCGGCGTGTCCAAGGGCACGCTCTACGTCTATTTCGCCGACAAGAGCCGGCTGTTCGAGGCCATTGTCGAGGAAGAGGCGCTCGAAAAGGGCAAGGTCGCGTTCGAGCTGAGCCCCGAGCGCGACGCGCCGACGACCCTTCTGGAATTCGGCAAGACCTATATCGCGATGCTGTGCCGTCCGGGCGGCGGATCGTCGATCCGCACCGTGATGGCGATTGCGGAGCGGATGCCGGACGTCGGCCGCCGCTACTACGCCAGCGTGCTGGAAAGCATCATCACCCGCCTCGCCGCCTATCTCGAGGCGCGGGTGAAGGCGAAAGAGCTTGCGATCGACGACTGCCAGCACGCGGCGTCGCAATTCATGCTGCTCTGCCAGGCCTCGCTGTTCCTCCCCTTTGTCTTCCAGGCGGCGCCGCCCCCCTCGCCCGAGCGCATCGCGCAAGTCGTCGAAAGCGCAACGCGGATGTTCCGCGCGGCGTATGAGGTGAAGGCGGATTGAAGCATCTGCCGTGATGGCCGGACGTGACATGGACAAGCCCGGGCATGACGAGCCAAAGTCGACCGCCGGCGACGCCGACTGCGAACTCAGCGCATTTGCTGATTCACTTTTCAGACAGGCTACACTGGTATGAGGCCGCCGGAATCGGACGCAAAGAATTCAAAATCAAGCTCCTGCTTTGAACATCATGACAAAGACACAAGCAAAACAACTGGTCGTCTGCGTGGAAAATGACGGTTATGCCGTCTCGCTTGAGAAACGCAAAATCTACATTGCGCTGCGCGACGCCGCAGCCGAGAAACACAATATGCTGCGCATTATCGATGAATCCGGCGAGGACTATCTCTACCCGAAGGCATTCTTCCGCTCGATCGCCCTGCCGCTCGCGGTGAAAAGGGCCGTGCTGGCGGCGTGAGGTCGCCTTACCGCGACGCCGTGTTTCCGATTCGAATGTCAAACAGCCAAGTGGATTCCAGACACGTCTTCACTTTCTCGCGGCGCGATGTGCCCGAGCTTTGCAAGAACGTTCGCCCAAAAATAAAGAGGGCGCAGGGAAAGCCGGGTGCTCGTTGCACCCGCAGCCTCGCACGCAAACAAAAAAGCGCACGAGCGTCGTCACCACAGGTTCACCGAAACATTCCGGCGGATTCAAACGGTCGTCGCAACACCAAATTTTTTTCATTCAGGACAGCCGTTCGTCAAGCGCTTCCGCCGATTCTATTTCATTTCTCCTGATCGGTCGTTGCGCGTTTGATGAACAGCCGTTCATGGAACGCCCTACCTGCCATGCTGTTGTAAAGCGGGGCCCATTGAAGGAGGAGTGAAATGAAAGCCGCAATAATCGCACTTTCCGCGGCGGCGCTTATCGTTTCGGCGCCCGCCGTGTTTGCACAAGGCGTTTCGAGCAAGACACCAGGCCACCAGATGCAAAAGTTTGGGAAGAAGGGCGGCCATGGTGCTTCAAGCTATTCTCCGGGACATCAGAGGTTGGCCAAGGGCTCGAAAAGTGGTCACCCGGGAGCTTCCGGGTATGCGCCCGGCCAAACTACGGGCTCGAACACCACGAAGAGCACGACCTCAACGACCTCTAAGTCCAAATATTGATCGTAAAATTAAAAGAGCCGCCTCACCCGCGGCTCTCTTTTTGCGGATTGTAGCGACTGTGCTGGAAGGTGTTGCCCCAACCTCAGTAGTAGCTTCGGCGGCTTTGTTGGTCGGCGTCCGGTATTCGAAGGCAGTGGGGACGCACTAACAGCGCCTCAGCGCCTCGAAAAAGGATGAATTTTAAACCCCTGGGGCGGGGTTAGCCGAAACGGTTCCGCGCGAGGCGCGGCCGGATAACGGGCTCCGGCGCAACCTTCTATCGGCTGTTCCCGCCGCTGTGATTTGACATTTCGTTCGATACTGTCAAATTCGTCAAATGACGCCCCGCGACCGCATTATCGACGCCGCGATGCACGTGTTCCGCCGGCATGGGTTCCGGCGCTCCTCGATCGAGCAGGCGGCGGAAGCGGCCGGGCTGACGCGGCAGGCGCTGTATCATCATTTCGATTCCAAGGAAGCGCTGTTCCGCGCCGTCATCGAGCGGCTTTATCAAACCGCCCTCACTGCCGAGATCGCGGCGGCGGACGCCAAGGAGAAGGATGGCGGCGGTCTCGCCGACATTCTCGTGGCTCAAATCGCCGCGCGGCTCACACATCTGATCGGATCGCTGGACGGCTCCCCGCATGTCGAGGAGCTGTTTTCCGAACATCTGGGGCAGAGCCGCGACCTCTATCAGAAATATGCCGGTCTCAATGCCGCGCAGGGTGTCGCGATGATCGAACGGATGCGCCGCAGGCAGCGGCTCGTGTTGCGGATCGCCCCGGGCGAGCTCTGGCGATGCATCGAGATGGCCGTCCACGGAACCAAATCCGCCTACCCGAACATGCAACCGCTCGCCGCCTTCCTCAAGGACCTTGAAATCATGCTGCGAACGCTCGTTGCCGGCGCCATCGGTCCGTCACCCAAGCCGCTTATGAACAAGCCACATTTGAAAAAGCCGAAAATCGCGAAAAAATCCGCCCGTAAAAAGTCAGGAGATCGGAAATGAGCACCATGACGGTCAACGGCCACCCCGCACCGCTTCCGGACGACCGCGAGGCGCTGCTGGTCGATGTCATCCGCGATCGGCTCGGCTTGACTGGCACAAAGCTCGTTTGCGGGGCCGGCGTGTGCGGCGCCTGCACCGTGCTCGTCGACGGCGCGCCGGTCGTGAGCTGCATGATGCCCGCGCTGGCAGCGGCGGGCAAATCGGTGACGACGGTCGAAGGCATTGGCGCCGAAAAACTTCATCCCGTCCAGAAGGCCTTCATGGCGCACGACGCGCTGCAATGCGGCTTCTGCACGCCGGGCTTTATCGTCGGGGCCGCTGCGTTTCACGACGATTGGCGCGCCACCAGGGGAACGGCGATACCGTCGCGCGAAGAGATCGGCGCGGCGCTGTCGGGTCATCTGTGCCGCTGCGGCGCCTATGACGGGATTTTCCGCGCCGTGGCCGATGCGTGCAGCGGCCGCTTCGACGGCGACAGCTTCACTTCGCCCCGTATCGAGGCGCGCGATAAGGTGACGGGGCTTGCAAAATTTACCGTCGATATCCGCCATGATGGACAGCTCGAAGGTGTCATCCTGCGCTCGGAGGCGGCGCATGCGCGCATCGTCGAAATTGACCTTGCTGCCGCGCGCGCGATGCCGGACGTCGCCGCCGCGATCTCGCTGCTCGGCGACGACCGCATCGTCCGCTATGTCGGCGAACCCATCGCCGGTGTTGCCGCAAAGGACCGCAACACCGCCATCGCGGCGATCGCCGCCATCAAGATCACGAGCGAAGCATTGCCGTCCGTGATCGGATTGGACGCCGCGCGCAAGGGCGATGCTCCCGCCGTGTTCGACAGATCGAACCGCAAAAAAGCCGGCAACGTCTCGGAAGGCGCCGGCGGACCGGCGCCCTGGAAAGGCAATCTCCGCGGGCCGTCCTCGGTGTTCTCTCAGAAGGCAAAGAGGGCGCGAAGTTTTGTCGATGCCGCGCGGCAGGGGCGCGATCCGCTGCTGGTCGAGGCGACTTTTCGCACCGGCACGCAACAGCACGCCTGCCTGGAGCCGCACGCAACCGTCGCCCACTTCGACGGCGATCGGCTGACTCTGCATGTCTCAACGCAGTCGGTGTTTGAGCTGATGGAGAAAATCGCCAAACGCTACAAGCTCGGTCACGACAAGGTGCGCGTGATCGCCAATCATGTCGGCGGCGGCTTTGGCTCGAAGGGAAGCGTCGGTATGGAGACGATTGCGGCGGTTGAACTGGCGCGCGCGGCGAAGGCGCCGGTCGGGATCGCCTACGACCGGCACGAAGAACTTTCCGTCACCGGCTACCGGCCGGCCGCCGAGCTGAAGATCGCGCTATTGCCGTCCACGCAAGGTGAGCTCGAGGCCTTGTCGCTCACTGCCCATGCCGATACCGGAGCCGCTGTGAACTCGGTCATCGCCGGGCTCGCGCGCCTGATCTATCCAGCGCGGGCGAAGGCGCTCTCCGATTACGACGTCATCAGCAATTTGCCGCCTGGATGCGCCTTTCGTGCGCCCGGCGGTCCGCCGATGGCGTTCGCGCTGGAACAGGCGATCGACGAGGCAAGCTTGCGGATGCAGACCGATCCGATCCTCTTGCGCAAACGCTGGGATCCCAATCCGAACCGGCAGCGGCTTTACGACTGGGCCAGCGGCACCGAGCTCTGGCGCAATCGAAAGACGCCGGAGACGCAGACCGGCCGCTATCGCCGTGGCGTCGGGGTCGCGGCCGGCTACTGGCTCTATCTCTGGCAGCCGGGCTCAAAGGTCGAGCTGATGGTCAAAGGGGGACGCCTGATCGTCAGCGCCGCGATCCAGGACATCGGGACCGGTTCGCGCAGCGTGATCGCTAATGCCGTCGCGCAGGAATTCGGACTTGAACCGCATGACATCGACGTGCGGATCGGCGATTCCAATCTGCCGGAAGGGCCGCCTTCGACCGGCAGCCGGACCACCGCCTCGGTGATCCCGCCGACACTGCTTGCGGTTCAAAAACTCAAGACCGCCATCATCGCGAACGCAAAGCAGCCGCCGACGCCGGGTTCGAATGCGCCATGGCGTGAACTGATCGCGGCCTCTCCCGATCTTGCGGCCTCGGCGGTGCGGCCGGAGGACGAGAAGCCAAAGCCTCCCGGAATCCGTTCGGCGCTGAAGGAGGCGGGTTTCATGGGAACCATCTTCGGCTGGGTGATGCGGCGGACCGCCAACATCGTGGTTGGTGCCGGGGTCCCGAGCTCGGTGCAGGTGATCGAGGTCGAAGTCGATACCTGGCTCGGGCGTGTGCGCGTGCTCAACGTTGCGACCGGCATTGCCGTCGGCAAGATCGCGGCGCCCGCGCTTGCCCGCAGCCAGGCGGCGGGCGCGGTCATTCAAGGCATCGGTTACGCGCTCTATGAGACGCGCGAAGTCGATCCCGCGACCGGCGATATCTTGACCGGCGGGATGGAGGATTACCGCATCCCCGGCATCGCCGACACGCCTGTGATCGATGTGCATTTTGACGAAGGCGGTTTTGATCATGTGCTCGGCGGCAGCGTCGGCATCGGCGAGGTTTCGACGGTGCCGACCTCGCCGGCAATTGCGAACGCCGTCTGCAACGCGATCGGCATCCGGCTGACCGAAATTCCGATCCGGCCCGACCGTCTTCTCGCAGCGCTGAAAGGGAGGGCTGCGGCATGAGCTCGGCAGCGATGACAACCGCAGCGCCGGAATTCCGCGCTGCCGGCACTGAACTTTCCGAACGGCGGCGCAATGGCGTCTCGCGCGGTCCGCTGATCGATATTGGCTCCGCTGCCGATGCGGGCATCGCGTGGAGCGCGGATGGGGCAGCTACCATCGGCGCGCTGACGACGATCGCAACGATCGTCAATGACGCCCGCATCGTCGAAGCCTATCCGGGCATCGCGGCTGCCGCGCAAGGCGTGGCCACGCCGCAAGTGCGCCATCTGGCGACGCTCGGCGGCAACCTCGCCCAGCGTTCGCGCTGCTGGTATTTTCGCAATCCGCATATCGATTGCCTGAAGAAAGGCGGCGCCGATTGTCCAGCTCGCAACGGCAACCATCTCTACAGCGTGGCGTTCGATCTCGGCCCCTGCGTCGCGCCGCATCCTTCCACCATGGCCGCGGCGCTGTCGGCTTACGAGGCCACCATCACCACCGATCGCCGCAGCGGGCTCTCGATTGCCGACCTCCTCGGTGATGGCTCCAACGCCGCCGCCGATCATGCACTCGCATCAGGCGAGATGATCAGGAAGATCGTGCTGCAAATCCCGCTTGCCGGCGAACGCGCCCTCTATAAGCGCGCGATCAGCCGCAGCTACGCCGAATGGCCGCTGGTCGAGGTCTGCGCCCGCGCCGTGGTTGCGAACGGCACCTTCCAGTTCGTCCGCATCGCGGCCGGCGGCATCGCACCGGTGCCGCTTCGTCTTTCGACCTCGGAAGCAGCGCTCAAGGACAAGCCCGCAAATGCCGCGACGATCGCTGAAGCCGCGCGGCAAGCAAGCGCCGGCGCCAAGCCGCTGCCGATGACCGGATACAAGCTCGATCTGTTGAGCGGGCTGGTGCGCGACGTGATGGAGCAGTTGGCGGCAGCATAGCGGCCTCGTGGTTTGAGACGCGCGGCGTTGCCGCATTGTCGTCATTGCGAGAAGCGAAGCGACGGAGCAATCCAGAGTCACTACGCCGCGCCATGGATTGCTTCGCGGAGCCTGTTATCGGGCGCGCATTCGCGCGACCCGTTGGCTCGCAATGACGACAAAGCAACGCTACTCGTCCTCGAATTCGTCTTCTTCGTCGACCTTGTCGTACCTGCGACGATGCGATGCGATCTTCTTCGCCCCCAGGGATCCCGTCACATTCGGTTCGCGCGAGGCGTAGGGGTTGCGCGTTCCCGCTCGCGCCGCGACCTCTTCGCCGGAGACCGCTTGCGGCTCGCAGATGACGCGCCGCGAGGCGCGGCGCATCAGGTCGACGTGGATGTGATCGTAATGATAGACGTTGGAGCCCGGCGCCAGCACGGTCGAGAACTGCTGGCAGGCCGCGGCCTGCACGTCGCGCAGGAATCCCTGCTCCTCCGGCATTCCCCTCCAGCCGTCCTTCACCGTGATGCGGCGCCCGTCGGCGAGCATGAAGGCTGCAATATCGAGCGCGTTGCCGAATGCGTGTTCTGAGATATGCGCGCTCGGATTGCCGTTCATGCCACGGCAGGAATAGGCGGAGATCTGCTTGATCTCCACCACGCGCGCGCCGAACCAGCGCTGGGCGGCAGGCTGCACGGAATCGGCGAACCAGCGATCCAGCACCGAGACGATCGGGCACGCCAATGTCGCCGTCGGCCGCACCGCGACCGGACCGACGGCCGTGACCGGATTGCCTCGCGCCGGCCCCAACTGCTGCGGCGGATAGTTTGCGCCCGCCGGCGGGTAGGCTGGCGTCGGCGGATAGGGCGCGCGACCGATCGGCTGGCGCGCCCCCGGCACGCCCTCCGGCGGCAAATTGATGTCGTCCTCGTCAACCGCGACGCCGGGCGCGGTCAGCGAAATCGGCGCCCCGGGCGGCGCCGGATAACCCGGCCCGCGAACCGCGTTATCGGGATAGGTTTGCGGATAGGTTGAAGCCCTTGGATAGGTTGAAGGTTGCGGAGCGGCCGGACGCGGTTGCTGCACCGGCCAGCGCGGCTGATTGCCGATCGTCGCCGGCGGCCTCAGATCCTCGTCGGCAAAACCGAACGAGCTTGAACTCTCGCCAAGCGCTGCGACCTTGAGCGGATAATCGGCCCCGCACATGCCGGGGCCCGAAATCGGATCGATGCGGACGATTTCGGCGCTTTCCTTGACCGCGCCGGATTTCAGGCACGCGATTTCGGCCTCGGCCCGCCACGGCTCGCGTTCGGCGGAGAAGAATCCGCGACCGCAGCTCGCCAACGAGACAAGGACGAAGGAGCCGACGAGATACAAACGAATTCCGCGCGTCATGCGCGCAGGTTTGCGCGAATATATTTAAGGACTCTTCAACACGTTGATTTCACGTTTCTTTAACCACGTCATCTGCAGTGCAGCACTGTGGAGCTGTCGGGGATGGACAGCACGGCTTACTTTTTCGCTTCCAGGCGCTTTGCTAGCGTCGATTGTTATGCGGGCAGCGACGTGAACCAAGGGGAGCCTTCCCATGACGTTCGTCGGCAAGCTGAGCGTTTTTACCGCCTATGTCGCCTTCGCCTTCGTCGGCGCCATCGTGCTTGGTATGATTTAGCGCGGCGGTCGAACTCATCCTACGTTTTTAGATAGCGCCCGGGGGCTTACGGCCACCGGGCGTTTTAATGCGTCCGAGCCAGCGATGCGCCCTGCTTACGACGTAGGCCGCGGTGACATCTGCGAGGTTATCAGCTTGTCCGGCTTGGCAATGCTCCGCGTCCAATCGTTGCCGGAGCAGAAGAAGCGGCCAAGCGCGCAGGCTTCGACCCGGAGCGTGTTCGTTGCCTTCAGCGTCATCGTCGCATGATAGATGCCGCCGCTGCTGCGGCTATAGATATTGCCCGACCACACGGTGCTGGATTTCACGGTATTGGCGTTGGGCTTCATGTTGATCAGGACGGTGTCGCCCTTGGCGTTGGGCGTGGGCGCGAGAACATAGCCGCACATCGCCTCGCCGCATCGCTCGATCCGAACCGCTCCCTTGTTGCCCTCGGTCTGCCAGTCGCCGATCGGCGTGTCGGCGGGCTCGTCTTGGGTTTGCTGCGCGACCTCCGCGATTCCCGGTTTGGGGACGGGAATGGGCGCGGGCGCGACGACCGGCGGCGCTTCAACGGGCGGCGCTTCGACGGGCGTTGCTTTGACCGGCTCGACCTTTGGCGGCGGCGCCGGCAGCACGATAATCTGCGCCGTGGTGGAAGCGAGCGGGGGGATTGGCGGCGGCGGTGCTGGCGGTGGCGGCGCCGAGGCGGCGGGTTGAACCGGGCTCGCTGGCGCGGCGGGGGCAGCCACCGGGACGATAGCGCGTGCGGGGGGATTGACGGGTGCCGGCGCAGGCGCGGCTGCGACTTCATCGTCGCGATCGCGCCAGCGTTCTGAACTATAGATGCCCGGAATTGATACCGAGACACAGGACGCGGCGTGACAATGCCGGGGCTTATCGATCCGGATGCTGCGCCCTGCGACGGCGAACGAAAAGGAATCAGCATGAGCGGGCGAGCTGAGCGCGATCAATGCGATGAAATGGCAAAAACGCTTCATGCAAGCCTCCCGAATATCCCGGGAAAAACTAGACGCGTGCCGACGATCTGAATGTGATCTCAGTCACCCCGCAATTTCCGGCGGCGCCTCCGTCTTGTGACGCGGGTCACGGAAGGCCTTATCCGGAGGGCTTAGGGTCAAGGCCGAGTTCACTTAACCGGCTCACGGGAGACTTCCATGAAGAAGCTTTACATCATCGCCGCGTTGCTGATGGCCAGCACGGCCGCTCATGCCGGCAACTCGCTTTCTTTTGAAATCGAGGGACACAAGATTCGCATCGAGGCGCCAAAGAATTGCGCAGAGCTGTCCTGCCTCAAGATTTCGGCGCCGAGCCTTTCCGGCTTCAGCGGCTTCAAGTCGAACAGCGAGGACAACGATGTTGCCGACAATTCGAACCCGCCGGCGCAGAACACGGCTCCACCCGTGCCGGCGAGCCCGCCGCAGCCGGTTGCACCGCTCGCCCCGCCTGCGCCAGCAACGACGATGGCCTCGACGGCACCAGCACCTGTTGCCAACGACGTGGCACCGGCTATCGCCGCTCCCAGCGCGGCACCTCTGCCGCCGCCGGCCCCCGTTGCCGCTGCGCCTGCCGTCGCGCCGGCCCCAACCACTCCGTTCGGCATTTGGGCCACCGAAGAGAACAAAGGCAATGTCCGCATCGAGCCTTGCGGCCAGAACCTCTGCGGTTACGCCGCGAAGACCGGCGAGCGGATCCTCATCAATATGAAACCATCCGACGGCAAATGGACCGGCCAGATTCACGATCCGGACTCGGGCCGAAACTACGACTCCACGATCGCGATGAAGGGCACGAACCTGCTGAAGGTTCAGGGTTGCGCCTTTGGCGGCATGTTCTGTGGCGGCCAGACCTGGAAGCGCATCAGCTAAACGTCCTCAACACGCTCCGTCAGGCGCCACGTACCGGTAATTCCGGTCGTGGCGCTTGATCGTTTTGTGCGGGCGTGACAAGCGTTCATGCGGCATTCAGCCGGGCGAGGCTGAAATCGTCTCTCGCTCTCTCTCTCTCTCCGCCCGTCCCCTCCGCCCGGAAATCCATCGTGACATCGTACAGGCTGTCGTTGGCGCTCTCGCTCTTGGCCTGTCTCTTGGCTTGTGTCACGTTGGGCAGCGCCGCGCGTGCAGAAGAAACGTCCGGCCTGATGCGGCTGGCACAGACCCAGCCGGCGCAGGCGCCCGCGCCGCAAACGCCGGCGGCCCCCGCCGCGCCGGCGCCCGCGCAAGCAGCCAGTGATGAGCCGATTGGAAACGTCGCGGCGCTGACCGGTGTTGCGACCGTCATCCGCAACAAGGATTCGATCGCGCTCAAGCTGAAGGACGACATCTATCTCAACGACGTGGTCCAGACCGCGGCCAGCTCCTCGCTCGGCGTCACCTTCAACGATGAAACCACATTCAATCTCCGGGCCAACTCGCAGATCACGATCGATAATTACGTTTATGAGGACGGCGGCAAGAACAACGCCGCGGTGTTCGACATCGCCAAGGGCACGGTGGCATTCGTGGCGGCGGCCGTCGCCAAGACCGGCAGCATGTCGATCACGACGCCGACCGCCTCGCTCGGCATTCGCGGCACCACCGGCCTCGTCGAAGTACCGCAAGGCGCCGCAGCAACCAGCGCAAACAACGTCAACATCAAGCTCTATCCGGATGCGGACGGCAGGGTCGGCCGCATCGAGGTCAATGACCGCACCGGCCTGCGGCTCGGCGCGCTCACCCAAGGTGCGAGCGGTTTTGCGATCCGGCCGGGCAGCGCCGGCGTGCGCTTTGCCGCGGTGCCGCTGACGATCTCGCCGCAACAGGCGCAGCGCGACCAGGGCTTTGTGCGGCAGGTCCACGCCACGCAAGGCGTCGGCCGGCAGATCGTCACCGAGCAACGCGCCTTCCGTCGCGCCAATCCCGGCCTGAACAACCGCGGCAACCAGCAGCGTCAGCCCGGCTTGCCGCGACAGAACGGATTGCCGGGACAAAACCGCCCCGGTCTGCAGCAGCCCGGCGCGCCGAAGCAACCTGGCTCACCGAAGCAACCCGCCGCGCCCAATCGGCAAGGCTTAGAGCAGCGTCCGGGCGGTCCGCAGCAGCCGGGCCAGCCGCCGCGGCCGGGCCAGAATCCGCAACCGGTTGCGCCCGCTCAACCCGGCGTGCAGCCGAGGCAAGGCGGCCTGCAACAGGGCGTGCCCGGCGAGAGGCGACCTGGATTGCAGCAGCCCGGATTGCAGAACAGGCCTGCGCTGCGCCGGCCCGCACTGCCAAAAGGCAAGAAGGAAAAACGGTAGCGGCGCGTCAACTTACGCCGCGCGGCGCAACCAATCGCGCATCCGCTGAAGCAGGTTTCTGGCTCGGGCGGTTGGCGCCGCCTCGGGCTCAACCGTCGGCGCAAACACCGCTATCTCGGAATTGTCAGAGCAGGACGCTGCGTCGATCTCCACGACTTCACCGGCAACCGGCGCAGGCGTCCCCTGCTCCATCGCAGGCTCCAAAGCAGCTTGCAGCGGAGCCGGCACAGCTTCGCCGATCATGGGCATCGGCGCGAGGGGCCGGCGAACCTTGCGCCTCTCGGGCGCGGGCTGCTTGGCCCGGCTTCGCCGCGCCTTCTCGGCAAGAACGGCCGCTTGCAGCGCGATCGGGCCTACCGTTTCAAGAAACGCACGCTCGTGTTCGCGCGAGAGCCGCCCCATGGCATCGCCAAGCGGCAGCCAATCGACGGATTTGATGTCCGGCATCGGTTCACGAATTTGCTCGCCCCCGGCCTCCATGCGCCAGTAGTGGACGATCTTGCATCTTCCGCGGGTCTCGTAGATCAGCGTCCCCAAGAACTCATGCACGGACACGTCGTGTCCGGTTTCTTCCAACACCTCGCGCTCGGCGGCATCGCGGGGCGTCTCGCCGGCATCCAGCTTGCCCTTGGGCAAAACCCATTCATTGCGCTTGCGCAGGCGCACCACCGCGATCAGCGGCGTCTTCGCCGTCTTCAGTACGATGCCTCCCGCCGCCAGAACCGGCGTACGCGCCATCTTAGGAAATCCCGTATGTTCAATTCGAAACGCACGTCGATCGGCGAACTATATAAGGGGGCACGTGTCGGAAATCGAGATTACGCGGTCGCCGGCTTTCGCAGCAGCGGCTGGCCGGCGCGGATCCGCGCCCCTTCGCTCACGCCGTCGCAGAATTCGAAATGATCCGGCGCGAGCACGATGATGGTCGATCCATGCTCGAACCAGCCGAGCTCGTCGCCCTTGCGGACACTGACGTCACAAGCAACGTCGACCGGCCCTTCGGTCTGCGCATTGAGGACGACATCAAGGAAATGCAGCCGGATGCTGGCCACCAAAATGGCCGCCACCGGCACCAGGGTCAGCGCCTCGCCGGTGGAGAGCTGCGTCTGCAGCACCGCCCGCTCGTTCTTGCAGAACAGCCGCTCGACCCGCTTGAGCGCGATCGGATTGACGTTCCAGACGTCGCCGTGGATGAAGCTGACGCGGCTGATCCGGCAGTCATACGGGGCGTGAAAGCGGTGATACATGCTCGACGTCAGCCGCAGCGTGATGAAGCGGCCGTTCTTGTGTTGCTCTACCAGCGCGCCATCGCCGACCAGGTCGAGCAGCGAATAGGGCGCGCCCTTGATCTGATAGAGTTCGCCATCGCGGATCGTGCCGTGCGCGCCGATGATGCCGTCGGAAGGGCTGACCACGACCTGTGGGTCGCCATCGGCAGTCCGCAGGCCGGGGCGGAGCTCGCGCGTGAAGCAGTCGTGCAGGCTCTTGAACTCGGACTTTTTGGCTTCCGATAAATCGAGCTCGGAAAATAGCCGCCAGCAGGCGATCGACAGGTCCCGGACCAGCGGATTTTCGATCTTGCTGAACCAGCCCATGAAGCGCGTCACCGCCGCCCGCGGAATCCGGTTGGTCAACAGAAAATTGAGGTCCTCCTGCTCGGTCAGCGCGGAGATCAGGCCCTTGATTGTCATGAATCTGTCAGCAGCTCTGGTTAGCGCTGGTGGCATGGATTCGCCCCTTCCGATTCTCTATTTGTCCACCGCCGCGGTCGCAGGTGCCGCGGCCGTGTTCCCGAAAGTCAAGGCGCGGCTGGCGCTGTCGCGGGCCAAGCATCGCTCGCTGAGCGGACATTCCAAGATGTCGCGCTTGGTCGCGCGCCTGGTCCCGTTCTACGAATTCGATCTCAACGATTTCTTCTGTTCCGACGGCGCGCCGGCGACGGTGGCGACCAAGCGCCAGGACGGCTTCTTCCATCTGGCGCGGCTTTACCAGGAACGTTACGCCAAGGGCCGGCAGATGGCGTCGGAAGCCAGGACGCGAATCTCCGACCTGCAATTCACCGAGACCTACCGGGTGCCTTTCCAGTATAGCCGGCTGGTCCGCGAGCACCTTGGTAGCGGCGCCTTCATGCAGTCGTCGGCCGGCGTAACTGTCACCGACGTCGACGGCAATGTGTTCTACGACCTGACTGGGTCGTACGGCGTCAACATCTTCGGCAACGACTTCTACAAGGAGTGCATCGCGGAGGGAGACAAGCGCGCCCACGCGCTCGGCCCGGTGCTCGGGCCCTACCACCCTGTTATCGCCGACAATGTGAAACGGCTGTGCGAAATTTCCGGACTTGACGAGGTCTCGTTCCACATGTCGGGCACCGAAGCGGTGATGCAGGCGGTGCGGCTCGCGCGCTATCATACCCGCCGCACGCACCTGGTGCGTTTCGCAGGAAGCTATCACGGCTGGTGGGGCGACGTGCAGCCCGGCGTCGGCAATCCGATCTCGCCGCACGAGACCTATACGCTCGCCGACATGTCGGAACGGACGCTGCACGTCCTGAGGACGCGGCGCGATATCGCCTGCGTGCTGGTCAATCCGCTGCAGGCGCTGCACCCCAACGCCAGCGCGCCCGGCGACTCCGCTCTGGTCGACAGTTCCCGAACCGCCAACTTCGATCGCGCCGCTTATGGCGCGTGGCTCAAGGCGCTGCGGCAGGTCTGCGACCAGCGCGGCATCGTGCTGATCTTCGACGAGGTCTTTGTCGGCTTCCGCATCGCGCACGGAGGCGCGCAGGAATATTTCGGCGTGCGCGCCGACATGGTGACATACGGCAAGAGCCTCGCCGGCGGACTGCCGGTCGGGGTCGTGTGCGGGCGCAAGGAACTGATGCGCCGCTTCCGCGACGATCGTCCCGCCGACGTCTGCTTCGCGCGCGGCACCTTCAACTCGCATCCCTATGTCATGACGGCGATGGATGAATTCCTGGGCCGGCTCGCCAGCCCCAATTTCCGCTCGGTCTATAGTGGGCTGGAAGAGACCTGGAACGGACGCGCGGCGCAATTGAATGCGCGGCTTACCGCGCAAGAGCTGCCGGTCCGCCTTTCCAACCTGTCTTCGATCTGGATGGTTCATTACATCACACCGTCCCGTTACAATTGGATGCTGCAATACTATCTGCGGGCCGAAGGGCTCGCGCTGAGCTGGGTCGGGACTGGGCGCCTGATCTTCAGCCTGAATTATACCGACGCGGATTTCGCGGAAGTGGCCGATCGCTTTGTCGCGGCCGCAGCGAAGATGAAAGCGGACGGCTGGTGGTGGCACGACGGCGCCCTCACCAACAAGAACATCCGCCGCAGTATCCTGCGCGAAATGATCGCGAGCCGCTTCTCGCGCTGAGTGGAATTCGAACTCCTCTTTCTCCGTCATGGCCGGGCTTGACCCGGCCATCCACGTCTTTGTTCTCGGCCGCCTCAAGACGTGGATGCCCGGGACAAGCCCGGGCATGACGAACGTTGGCGCATTCGAAAATCAGGCGTGCTGCTCTTCAAGCCCCTGCTCGATGAGGTCGAGACCCGGATCGATCAATTCGCCCTTCAAGAGGAACAGCGGCGCCCGGTGATAGAGTTTGAAGTCGTTGAAAGGATCGGTAAGGATCTTGGTCATCCAGACCAGACCGGTCTCGACGTCGCGGATGAAGAACAGGTGAATCGTCCGGAACAACAATCCGCCGATGCCGACCGCCAGCCAGATCTTGGCGACCTGCCGCATGAAATCGGCCGGCGAAGCCCAGGGCGTGACGAGGCCGAACAGGGTGGGATCAAAGTACAACACCACTGGCGATGCCGCCCAGATCGTCATCAGCACGACCTTGCGCTGCAAATTGTACCCGACCTTGATCTCTTCCTTGTGCTCATGGGTCGCCTGATTGAGGTGGTCGTAGCCCTTGGGCTCGAAGAAGAAATGGCCGGCCTGACGTGACGTCATCGAGACCAGCCAGCCGATCAGCGCGGAGGCGACCGGATCGAAAAAGATCATCACATAGCCGATCAGGAAACTGATGGCGGAAACAAAGTGCAGGCTCTGGTTGATCCGGCTGTGATGATAATAACGATGGTCGTCCCAGCGTTGGACGCGCAGCTGCTCCAGGAAGTTCTTGATCATTATCTCCCCCAATTAGGTTGATTCGGCTTACAGCGATTCGATGTACGACATGTGACATCATCAAAATGTCATCTGACGTGTCGCGACGACACACACACGCAGCGGCGCGAATGGAGCCAACCCAATTACGCGGCGGCCGCCATTTCAGCTTTGCGGATACGGACCAACGAGAAGTGGCCGAGCGGCGGCACGAGGCGGCGCTCCACCAATTCCATCCCGTGCGTGCCTTGTAGCCATCGCGAATAGCGCGACCAGGCGAATTCGGCAGTGCGAAAGCCGAGCGGACGCACCACCGGCTGCAGGCGCTGCTCGATGAAGCGGCGCACGCCGGCGTCGGCGCTGACGCGGGTCAGGATGATCAACTCGCCGCCTACCCGCAGCACGCGCGCGAATTCATCGAGGGCCGCTTCCGGGTTCGGCACCGCGGTCACGACATATTGCGCCATCACGACGTCGAATGAGTTGTCAGGAAATTCGAGTTTCTCCGCATCCATCACGGCGAGCCCCTCGACATTCTTCAGATGGAATTCGGCGACCCGCCGCTTCGCCTTTTCGAGCATCGCCTCGGAGATATCGGTGCCGAATATGCGGACGTGCGGCGCGTATTGCGGCAGCGAAATGCCGGTGCCGACACCGACTTCAAGCACGCGACCGCCGATCCTGTTGGTGGCGGCAATGGCTGCCCGTCGGCCTTTGCTGAACACGCCGCCGAACACGAGGTCGTAGATCGGGGCCCAGCGGTCGTAGGCGTGCTCGACCGTGGCTCGGTCGAAGTCCAACTGGCTTGCGTCGTCAAGTTTCATGGTTTCGGCCATCGTCACTCTCATTGGTTGTTGTAGCCCAAATTAGCTTTTACGCGGCCCTCTGACCGGCCAGGCGCGGCATCGCCCGCAGCGAATGGCTCGGCTGCAACGCCGTCAGATTGCCGATGAACTGTCTCGCGCTGTTTTCCCAGGAACGTTCGAGCGCGAAATTCCGGCAGGCCTGGCGTGACATGCCCGCAGCGCGAAGGCACGCGTTGCGCAAATCCGTATCCAGCGCGCCGATCGGATGATCGGCAATCACGTCCTTTGGGCCGGTGACCGGAAAGGCTGCGACGGGTGTGCCGCAGGCCAGTGCTTCGAGCTGCACGACGCCAAAGGTGTCGGTGAGAGAAGGAAACACGAAGACGTCCGCTGCCGCCAGGTGCGAGGTGAGATCCTGGCCCTTCTTCTCGCCGAGAAATGCGACGCCGCGATATTTATGCGCGAGCGACGCCTTTTGCGGTCCGTCGCCAATCACGACTTTCGAGCCCGGCAGGTCGAGCGACAGGAATGCTTCGAGATTCTTTTCAACCGCGACACGGCCCATGGTCATGAAGATCGGCCGCGGCAGATCGAGCCTGGCGGGCGAATCCGGATTGAACAGCTTGGTATCGACGCCGCGGGTCCAGAAGCCGAGCTTCTTGAAGCCGCGTGCGCCAAGTTCCTGGCGCAGCGAGGCGGTCGCAACCATGATGGCGGCCGAAGCGTCGTGAAAGCGCCGCAGCACGGCATAGCCGAGACTTAGCGGAAGGCCGGTCCGCACCGAAACATATTCCGGAAAGCGCGTCGTATAGGAGGTCGTGAAAGCGAGCTTGCGGCGCAGGCAATAGGCCCGTACCCACCAGCCGATCGGGCCTTCGGTGGCGATATGGATGGCTTCCGGTGCGGCCGCCTCGATCCTTCGTTCGATCTCGCGCCGGTTCGGCAGCGCGATGCGCAAGCCCGGATAGGTCGGGACCTCGATCGATGGAAAGCCGTCTGGCGTCAGGAATTCGAGTTCGGCCCCAAGCGCCGAAGCGGCACGGGCGAGCGAAGTCAATGTGCGAACGACGCCGTTGACCTGCGGGTGCCAGGCATCAGTCGCAATGAGTATCCGCATGACGAAAACCTGAGAGTTCGATGATTCTCGGTTTCCGACGTTCAACCATGGATATTTCAAACGTGTGACGTCATCGAAATGTTGAGCAGGTTTTTGTTAACCGCCCGGCGTCAGCGCCCTCATGAAACTGTCATGAAACAATTCATTACCGCGACGAAACCGTTTTGCCGTTCCGGCGCAAACGTCCGGAAACCTTTGGCCGCTAGTGATTCGCTGCAACAAGGCGTCGAAACGGCGCCAGGGCGACAGGGCCGATCAAACAGGGGGACGACCAATGTTCAATATATTCCAGTTGGGCTCCCGCAAGTTGGATTCCGGTCGCGGCGCCGGTTTCGCTGCGCTTGCCATCGGTGCGATTACATTTTCTTGCGCATTTTCCGGATCGGCCGCCGCGGCGCCGCCGGCTCAGCTTTTCCCCTTCTTCCTGATGCCGCCGGCGCAATACGTACCGCCGCCCGTGCAGGCCGCGCCTTCCGAAGGTGAAGGCAGCGCGGTCGAATTGCCGGCGCGACTGAAGCGCCAGGCCGTCAACTACGCGACCCGCGAAGCACCCGGCACCGTCATCATCGATACGCCCAACACTTATCTCTATTACGTGCTCGGCGGCGGCCAGGCCATCCGTTACGGCATCGGCGTCGGCCGCGACGGCTTTACCTGGTCCGGCGTACAGTCGATCACCAAGAAGGCGGAGTGGCCGGATTGGACCCCGCCGGCGGAGATGATCGCGCGCCAACCCTATCTGCCGCGCCAAATGGCTGGTGGCCCCGGTAATCCGCTGGGCGCTCGCGCCATGTATCTCGGTGGTACGGTCTATCGCATCCACGGTACCAACGCGCCGGGAACGATCGGCACCCATGTTTCGTCCGGCTGCATCCGGCTGACCAACGAGGACGTGTCCGACCTCTATTCGCGGGTCAACATCGGCACCAAGGTGATCGTGCTGCCGATGACTTACCGCCGGGCGGACCTGGGCAGCGCCATCCGCTGACATTACCGATATTTAAGGTCTTCGAAAGCGGCCGCGGCATCCACCTGGCGCTTTCATTGCGATCACGTTTCGGCCAGCCGCTCTGGCGCCGCCCCTACCCGCCCTATAGAATCAGGCACTAGATTCAGTCCGGGGGGACGATGCGTCTGCCGATCGCGGTGGGGCCGATACGGGTGGGCCCGAGAACGATCCTGATTGCCATCGCAGTGGTGGCGGTCTCGTTTTTCGTCAGCCTGAAGGCCATGGACTGGCTGTCGTCGCGCGGTTCGTCTCCCGCGCCGGCGCTGACCGAATTGCCGCCGCTGCCGCCGGTCTCGCGCAGCTCCGTCATCGTCACGCCGGTTTCGATTGCGCTATCGCTCATTCGCGATATCGCCGACCGCGCCGCGCCGCGCAACTTCACCGGCAAGGCCGACAATCCGGTATCGCAGGTTCTGCAAAATGCCGATATCGGCTGGTCGGCCTCACGCGGACCGATCTTCGCAACCGGCGCACAGGACGTGTTGTCGCTGTCGACCCCGATTGCCGGAAAACTGAATGTCACGGGTTCGCTGTCGTCAAAGGCGACCGGCGCAGTCAACGACGCCATCGGCGGCCTGCTCGGCGGCAACGCCGCCAAGCAAATCGGCAGCGTCAACATCAAGGCGCTGAATGCCAACGCCGAGATCAAAGGCAGCGTCACCATCACCTCGCGGCCGAAGCTTGCAGCGGCCTGGCACCTGGAGCCGAATTTGGGAGCGCAGGTCAGCCTCGGCGACACCAATCTTTCGGTGGCCGGGGCGCGCGTCAACGTACCGGCCCAAGTCAAGCCGGTGATCGACAAAACCGTCGGCGAGCAGCTCAATGTGGTGGCCGAACGCATCCGCTCCGATCAAACGCTGGTGCAGAATGCGCGGGCACAATGGGCCAAAGCCTGTCGCTCGATCCCGCTGCAGGGTACCGGCACGAATTCGTCATTGCCGGAGTTGTGGCTTGAGCTGAAGCCGACGCGTGCCATTGCGGCGCAGCCGAATGTCGACGCCAAGGCGGTGACGCTGATGCTTGGCATCCAGGCCGACACGCGCATCACGCCGAAGGAGACCAAGCCCGACTGCCCGTTTCCGGAGAAAATATCGATCATCCCGCCGACGACGGGTGGCGTCTCTATCGGCGTGCCGATCGACATGCCGTTCACCGACCTCAACAAGATCCTCGAGACCCAACTTGTCGGCCGGACGTTTCCGGAAGACGGCTCTGGTTCGGTCGAGGTCACCGTGAAGCGCGGGAGCGTCGTAGCCTCGGGCGAGCGCTTGCTGATCTCGCTTTTGGTGAAAGCCAAGGAGAAGGCGAGCTTCTTCGGGCTCGGCGGCGAAGCCACGGTGCATATCTGGGGCAGGCCGATGCTCGATCAGGCGCAGCAGACGCTGCGCCTTGCCGACATCCAGCTCGCCGTCGAATCGGAAGCAGCCTTCGGGCTGCTCGGTGCCGCCGCGCGCGCCACCATGCCGCATCTGCAAAAGGCGCTGGCGGACAAGGCGACCATCGATCTGAAACCGTTCGCAGCCAACGCGCAGAAGAAGATCGCCGCTGCCATCGCTGATTTCCACAAGAACGAGGATGGCATCCGGGTGGAGGCGCAGATCAACAGCCTTCAGCTCGCCGATATCGCCTTCGACTCCAAGACGCTGCGCGTGATCGCCCTGGCCGAAGGCTCGATCAACGTCTACGTGAGCGCGCTGCCGGCACCGTGAGCGTGCCCAAAAAGTCGCTTTGCGGCTTTACCCGAAGCCGGCTAGAACAGCCCCTCAACGAAGCCCTCAACAAAAAGCCTGGGAGAAGAAACCATGAAATCAACTTTGGCCGCGGTCGCAGTTAGCCTCGCCTTCACCGCCTTCACCGCCCCTGCGAACGCGCAGATTTCCGACGACGTCGTCAAGATCGGCGTGCTGACGGACATGTCCAGCCTCTATGCCGATGCGACCGGCAAGGGCTCGCTTGCCGCGGTGGAGATGGCGGTCGCCGATTACGGCGGCAAGGTAAAGGGCAAGCCGGTCGAGGTCATCTCCGCCGATCACCAGAACAAGCCCGACGTCGGCGTCAATATCGCCCGCAACTGGTATGACAATGAGAAGGTCGACACCATCGTCGACGTTCCGACTTCTTCGGTCGCGCTGCCGATCTCGGCGCTGACCCGCGAGAAGAACAGGATCAACATCAATTCCGGCGGCGGCAGCTCCGATATCACGGGCGTCGCCTGCTCGCCAAACACAGTGCACTGGACCTACGACACCTACGCGCTGTCCAATGTCGCCGGCAAGGCGATGGTCCAGCGCGGCGAGGACACCTGGTTCTTCGTCACTGCCGACTACGCATTCGGCATGGCGCTGGAGCGCGACGCCGCCAACGTCGTCAACGCGAGCGGCGGCAAGGTGCTTGGCGACGTCCGCCATCCCCTGAACACGTCGGACTTCTCCTCCTTTCTGCTGCAGGCGCAGGCCTCCAAGGCCAAGGTGATCGGCCTTGCCAATGCCGGCGGGGACACCACCAACGCGCTGAAGCAGGCCGCCGAGTTCGGCATCATCCAGGGCGGCCAGAAGATGATCGCGCTATTGTTGGAAATCACCGACACCCACGCGCTTGGCGCCAAGGCCACCCAGGGCCTGATCGTCACCGATGCCTTTTATTGGGACATGAACGATGAGACCCGCGCCTTCTCGAAGCGTTTCAACGACAAGGTCGGGCATATGCCGACCATGATCCAGGCGGGTCTTTATTCCGCGACCATGCATTACCTCAAGGCGATCGAGGCTGTTGGTACCGACGAAGCGCCGAAGGTGATGGCGCAGATGCGGGCAACACCTGTCAACGACTTCTTCGCACACGGCGGCAAGATCCGGATCGACGGCCGCATGGTCCACGACATGTATCTGTTCGAGGTGAAGAAGCCTGAAGAGTCCAAGGGCGAATGGGACCTCTACAAGCTCATCGCCACCGTCCCCGGCGATCAAGCGTTCCGTCCGCTCGACAAGGGCGGCTGCCCACTAGTGACCGGGACGCATTGACGCCGTGGCCGATAGACCCTCGTGGTGAGGAGCGCATCGCGCGCGTCTCGAACCATGCCGGCATGCTCGGCCCATCCTTCGAGACGCGCGCAAGTGCGCGCTCCTCGGGATGAGGTCTCGTCGCGTAGCAGAAGCGCGTCCGGCTTCTGCCGGGCGCGCTTTGTGGTTCGGCCATCTTCGCTCAGTCCTCGAATTTGAACGAGACGGTGAGCTTGGCGCGGTAGGCTTCGATTTTGCCCTTGGCATCCAGTTGCATGTCGAGTTTGTCGACTTCGGCGACCCGAAGATCCCGCAGCGATTTCCCGGCTCTGTTGAGCGCGGCCGCGGCGGCCTTCTCCCAGGATTCCGGACTGGTACCGATCAGTTCAATGACTTTGTAGACGCTCTCCGGCATGTCGTTCTCCCGTTCGGCATGAAGCAGGATGCAGGACGCTCCTGCGCCTTCGAACCTAACATCAGAAATGGCCGGGCGACAGCGATGCCGTCCGGCCATTCAGTAACAAGTCTCCGATTTGGCGCGATCTGTGCCCTACTCCGTCGAGTACTTGAATTCAGGCATCCCCTTCAGCTGGTCCTTGTCCGCGTTGAACACGGCGTGATCCGGATACCACGGATTGGGCTTGGCGCTATTGGCGCTCGCCGGCGCGTTGTTGGCGGCCGAACCTGTCGTGCCCGAAGGCGGACGGTTGCTCGACGTACCGGGCCCGCCTGGGGCGCCAGTGCCGGAGGCGCCGGTATAGGCAACCGGCTCGTTGACGAATTTGACCTTGTCAAAGGGCACGGCGACAAGGTGCGAGCCCATGCCCAGGAAGCCGCCGACGCCGATCACCGCTGCCTTGATACTCCCGCTCTTGTCGGTCAACAGATCGTTGATTGAGCCGATGCTCTCGTTCTTGTCGTTGTAGACGCTGAGGCCAACCAGCTTCGATGCCCGCCAATCGCCCTTGAACGAGGAGTCGGAGGTGGTGGCGGCCGTATCGGCGCGGTCGGTCGTCGCGGTCGGAGTTTGCGCGAACGCGACGCTCGCAAGCAACGCTGAACCGGCCAGGCCAGCCGCGATATATTTTACGAACATGGGGTTTCTCCCTGATCAGAAATCGATGAAGAGGAAACCCGCCGGCCCGCCGGCTGTTCCCGCCGCAGCGCGCCAATTCAATGCTCGCAATTGCGGAAACGATCGCGCAAATTCGCGATCTGCACGCGCGTTCAGGCGCTGCGGCGTTTGCCGCATGATGCAAATTGCAACGCGTCGGTCAGAAACCACCCCAGTAGGGCGGTATTCCGTAGTAGCGATGTAGTGCGGCTTCCTGCGAGCGATCGCCCCAGTCGAAATCCTTGTCGGCGCGGAACGACGGCGCGTGCTTCAACTCCTCATCGTCGATGTCGAGCTCATAAGCCTCGAAGCCGGTGTTGTAGCGAAGCCGCGCCCAGGGCAGCGGCAGCAGATTCGATCCCATGCCGAGGAAGCCGCCGAAACTGAGCACCGCGTAGGACACCTTGCCGGTGATCTTGTCGATCATCAGCCGCTCGATATGGCCGATCATGTCGCCGTTCGGCCGTCGCACCGCCGTACCCTCGACGCGGTCGCTCGCGACCAACGGATGCGGTCTGGTCATGACGTCAGTCATCATCATCCTCCCTTACGGGTTGATGAAGCAAAACAACGTCCCGGGGAACACCGGGTTCCAAGCCCGTCGGAAATAAGACAACCCTCCTTCCCTTGTCGGGAGGACGGGTTCGGATTCAAATCCGCTTCGCCAGCAGAGCCAGCGTTCCGCCGCCTGACGTGGCGGCGGCCGTCAGGCCGCGATCGGTTCGGGCTCGGATTTGGATTCCGCGAAATACGCCACCGCCTCGAAGCGGTAGCCGCAGGCCGGGCAACACCACAGATAGGACGTACGGCCAGGACTGCTTTCAACCCAGTCAGGCGCGACGATCGGTTTGCCGCATTGAGCGCAGGGATTATGTCGGGGTAAATTGCCGAGGGCTTGTTTCGCCATGGCGCGTTTCCCTTTTACTCTTTTCTGTTTTGCGAATTGGACAGGCTTGCTGCCGGACTAACCAGCATCGCGGCCCGTCGCTGAAATTTTTAGGACAGCATTGAGACAATAAGACGGCAATATTGCTTCGACGTGCCGAGGGTAAGAAAAATTTTATTTCGTTTTCGCAGCGACTGACGGATCGGTCGTGTGCACCGCGTCCGGCTTGCGCAAATGAATCGTCGCGATGTCGTCGGAATAGATTTTCTGCCAGCCGTCGATGTGATCGAGCAATTTGGTCGCAGCGCTCTGCGTGCGCATCAAGGTGGCCTCGATCTTGTACTCGTCCAGGAGGCGGAACAGGTTTTCCGGCTCCATCAATCCGGACGCAGCGTTATGATCGATGAAGAATTTCTCGCCGTACAGCTCGGTACGGCCATCGATGAAGGTCGGGACGCCGGCATAGATCAGATAGCCGCCGAAATCATAGTCGTTGAACACCCGCGTCAAATTGAGCGTCTTGAGCTTGGCGACGGCCGCGACCGGCGAGCCCCGCATATGCGGCTCGAAGCGATGCATCGACGCATAAGCAAAGGTTCCCGCCACCAGCGCCACGGTGACGCCGGCGAGCAGCGCGCGGCGCGCTGGGACAGCCGCGGTCGAAGGCGATGATGCTGCAACTCCGATCTGCCTCGCCAGCGGCGCGGCCAGCACGAGCGGTCCGAGCAGCGCCAGGATTTCAGCGGCGCGGCCCTGGGCCAGCGCCATGTGCAGCAAGCCGAGCAGCAGCACGATGCGCATCAATGGCAGCGTGACGCCGCGGTAAAGCGCGAGCCCGATTCCGAGCAGCAGGCAAATCTCGAACGGGCCGACGCTGCCAAAATCCGCGGGCCTCCATTCCATGATCAGCGGCAGCGCATTGCCGAGCGCCAGGATCTTCCGCGAGGCCAACAGCGAATTCCAGCCGTACGGCGTGGCGCAGCTTGCGAGCAGCGCCGCCAGCGCGAACGCCGCCCAGCGCAACGCCAACGGTTTGCGTTGAGCGGCTTCCGCGCCCAAGAGCGCATCGAGCGCGACCGGGGCGATCAGCACCAGGCCGAAGACGAAGCCGCCATGCAGATTGGCCCATAGCGCCATCAAGGGCACTAGCCAGTACGAGGGCGCGTCGCGCCGGTCGGCGGCTGCGATCAGGCCTGCGAACCAGGCGACCATGACCGGCATGGCCAGCACGTGCGGCCGCGCCAACAGATGCGGCATGGTCAGCGCCAACGCCGCGGCGATGAACACCAGCGTGGTGCTTTCGCTCAAGCGCCGGCTTAAGAATGCTGCGAGCAGCGTAAACGTCGCCGCAATCGCTGAGGCCGCCACCACCACGGGTCCGCTCCAGCCTGAAATGCCATAGGCCTTGGCGTAAATCGCCTGCGCCAGCCATTGCGTCGAAATCCAGCTCTCGCCGCGCATGGTGAAGGAATAGACGTCGGTCTCGGGCACCGCGCGATGGTCGAGAATCCATTGCCCGAGCGTGACCTGCCACATCGTATCGGGATCGATCAGCAGCCGGTTTCCGGCGAGCAGGAACAGCGTATAGACACCGATGCCGACCCATAGCGGCAAAAGCCCTCGCATGGGGCTTGCCGCGACGTCGGCATGCACGACGGATATCGTCATTCCCGCACCCTGATCCCTACCGGTTTGGAACGAAGGGATCGAAGCACGCCAAGGCATAATTCCAGGTAAATCCGGCCGGTGGATTGCGGGCGCAGCGCCCGATAAAGCCCGTTTTTGGCCACATCCGCGCTCAAATCAGGGACATAAAACCCCTAAATCCGCGCGGATTGCGCGACTTGTGAGGGCGATCCCGATGAAGCGTTCACTATGGCTTGCGTGGCTGATAACCATGGCAGTGCT
>VAZG01000090.1 GCA_005885285.1 Alphaproteobacteria bacterium
CCAGATCGCCAGCCGCAACGGCGCGTCGGAAAAGCCGAGCGCCGCGCTCATGGCGAGCCGCGCCATCTTGAACAGCGGATATTTGGTTTCGCCGGCGGCGCGCTCGAGGCGATGGAAAGTCACTTCGCTCTGACGGAAGCCGAGCCAGGCGACCATGCCGCGCACGAAGCGATCCCGCTCCGGCATCTGGCGCAGCGCATCGAGCACCTTGCGGTCGATCAGGCGGAAGTCGCCGACGTCGGCGGGGATGCCGACCGAGGACATGTGGCCGAGCATCCGATAGAACAGATGAGCGGTGGCGCGCTTGAACCGGCTGTCGCCGGCGCGCGACAGGCGGCGCGCATAGACGACGTCGTAGCCTTCCTTCCATTTGGCGATCAGCTGCTCGACGACCTCGGGCGGATCCTGCAGGTCGGCGTCCATGACGATGATCGCTCTGCCTTGTGTCGCGTCCATGCCGGCGGTGATGGCGATCTGGTGGCCGAAATTGCGCGACAGGCAGATATAACGGAAGCGCGGGTCGCGCCTGGCAAGCGCCTGCAGCACGAAGGGGCCGGAATCCGTGCTGCCGTCGTCGACGAAGATCGCCTCCGCCGGCTCATCAAGTTGGGCGAGCAGCAGGTCGAGCCGGCGCAGCAGCACCGGCAGCACCGCTTCCTCGTTGAACACGGGGATGACGATGCTGTAGCTGATCGGCTTGGAATCGGCCGCCATTGACAGGTTCCGCTCCGTTGAGTGGGCGGAAGTCTAGAACAGCGATGGTTAAGGCGGCCTTGCCGCAACCGTTAAGGGCCGGCACGGTTTCGAGACGATTTCGGGCGTCTTCCGCCGCTTCCTGTGGCGGATCGGGTCTTGGTCGTCTAAAAAGCTCGGCGCACGCGTCTACTTCCCCTTGAAGTTCGGCGTGCGCTTGTTGAGGAAGGCGTCCATTCCCTCGCGGAAATCCTCGCTCATGTAGGCCTTCAGGATCAGATCCTCACCTTCATCGCGCGACAGCGTTCGTCGGATGCGGCGCACCGCTTCCTTGGTGACTTCGAGCGTGATCGGCGCGTGACCGGCGAGCAGCCTGGCCGTCTCGTCGGCGCGGCGGGCCAACGCGGCGGCGTCGGGCACCACCTCGTTGAGTAGGCCGAGCGCCAGCGCTTCGGGCGCTTCGACCAGCCGCGCCTTGAAAATCAGATCCTTGGTCCGCGCCGGCCCGATCAGCGACACCAGCCGCGAGATATTGGACATCGACAGGCAATTGCCAAGCGTGCGCGCGATCGGAAAACCGATCCGTGTCGCCTCGGTGCCGATGCGAATGTCGCAGCACGCGGCGATCCCGGCTCCGCCGCCGGTGCACGCGCCGGCAATGGCGGCGATGGTCGGCACCCTGACCTGCTCCAGGGTGCCCAGCACCCGGTCGATCCGCGCTTCATAATCGAGCGAATCCTGCGCGGTCTTGAAGGCGCGGAATTGCGAGATGTCGGTGCCCGACGCAAACGCCTTGTCGCCGGTGCCGGTCAGGATGATCGCCTTGATCGAGCGGTCGGCGTTGGCGTTCTCGCAGATCTCGGCCATCTGCTCGTACATCGCAAACGTCAGCGCGTTGCGCGCTTGCGGCCGATTGAAGGTGATGCGGGCGATGCCGTCCGCAACGGAATAGATCAGGTCTTCACTCGCACTTACCGGGGCGTTCATGGCACGCTCTTTCTGTTGTGGTCGGGCATCATGATCCATCTTTGAGCATGATCTCCGCGCAAACGCTTTGCGTTTGTTAGCTAAGGGAAAACCGGTACCCACTTTTCCGGATCATGCTATGCGACCGCGGCCTTCGATTTCGGCACAGGCACCGCCTCGCGTGCCTTGAGAACCTCCATCGCCGCGAGCACGCCGCCGCTGCGATGCGGCACGTGAGCGAGATCCAACCCCATCTCGATGCCCGACAGCGTTCCCATCAGCATGAGATCGTTGAAATGCCCGATGTGACCGACCCGGAACACCTTGCCCTTGATCTTGTTCAAGCCAGTGCCGAGCGACATGTCGAAATTCTCCAGCACGATTTTCCGCAGATTGTCCGCGTCATGGCCCTCGGGCATGCGCACACCGGTCAGCGCCGGCGAATGCGCCTGCGGATCCTGGCATTGGGTTTCCAGCCCCCACGTCTTCGCCGCCGCCCGTGTCGCGGCACCATGGCGCCGGTGCCGTGCGAACACGTTCTCAAGCCCCTCTTCCTCGAGCATCGCAATGGCTTCCCGCAGCCCGAACAAAAGGTTGATCGCAGGCGTATAGGGAAAGGTGCCGAGCTTGTTGAAGGCGATGACTTCCTGCCAGTCCCAATAGGAGCGCATCGACGGATTGGCCTTCGCAACCGCAAGCGCCTTCTCCGACACGGCGTTGAAGCCGAGGCCCGGCGGCAGCATCAGCCCCTTTTGCGAACCCGCGACGGATACGTCGATGCCCCAGGCGTCGTGCTCATATTCCATCGAACCGAGCCCGGAGATGGTATCGACCATCAAGAGCGCCGGATGCTTGGTCCGATCCATGGCTTTGCGGACGTCGAGCGGATGGGTCACGCAGCCGGTCGATGTCTCGTTGTGCACGACCATCACGGCCTTGATCTTGTGCGCCCGATCAGCCGCAAGCCGTGCCTCGATCGCCTCCACATCGGCCCCGCGGCGCCAGTCGCCCGGCAGAAAATCGATGTCGAGCTTGAATCTATCGGCGATGCCGTGCCACAGCACGGCGAACTGGCCGGTCTCGGCCATCAACACCTTGTCGCCGGGCAACAGCGTATTGACGATCGCGGCCTCCCACGCGCCGGTCCCCGACGACGGATAGATGATCACCGGCTGCCGGGTGCGGAACATGCGCTGCATGGCCGCGAGCACTGCAAAACCAAGCTCGGCGAATTCGGCGCCGCGGTGGTCCATGCCGGGCATGTCCATGGCCCGCAGTACCCGGTCGGGCATGTTGGTCGGTCCTGGAATCTGAAGAAAATGCCTTCCAGTATGCAGGGTCATGAAGCGTCCTTCCCGGGGAGATTCTTGCAACGGCGGCGCCCGGATAACACTTTTTTACAGCCTTGTCCCCTTGCCTGACGGGAGCGCCAGGTGCTGCGCGAGCCCTCTAGATAACCGCCGCTTATCGCACGGCAACCGGCTGGACGATCCCGGCGGTACCGACCTCCTCAAACGGCTGCTCCGGGTGCATCAGAAACGCCGAGAACCCTCCGAGCAGCAGCAATCCCATCGACATCAGGAACGGCAAGTACCAGTTGCCGGTCACGTCAATCACGTAACCGGCCACCAACGGCGACACGATCGCCGCCAACGCCGATCCGGTATTCATCAGGCCTGCGGCCGTACCCGAATATTTCGCGGCAATATCCATTGGCACCGACCACATCGGGCCGATGACGAGTTCGGCAAAGAAAAAACCACCGGACAAACACAGCGCGACAATGGTGATGTCGTGAATGAACAGGATGGGGAGCAGCGACAGGAAGGCGCCGGCGAAACCGGCAACCGTGACGCTCAATCGCGCAAAGCGAACATCACCGGTCTTCTTGAAGATGCGATCGGACAGGATTCCTCCCAGGCTGTCGCCGACGACGCCGGCAAAGAAAACGCCGGAGGCAAACAGCGCCGAGTTCTTGATATCCAGACTGTAGTTGTTCTTGAAAAACAGCGGCAACCAATTGAGGTACAGCCACAGGCTCCAGCCATAGCAAAAATAAGTCAGGGTGACCGGCCACATCCGGCGCAGCAGCGCTTCCCAGGGCACCTGCGGCCGCAGATCGGCGGAGCGCGGCGGCAACGACGCCAGCTCGGCGTCGGTGATGGCAGGATGATCCTTTGGCTCGTTGCGGAAATACAGCGCCCAGACCACGCCCCACAGCAGGCTGACCAGCCCCAGCGCGATGAACGAGCCGCGCCAGGTCAGCCACGCCATCAATGCCGCGATCAGCGGCGGCGTTATGGCATTTCCCAGCCGCGCGAATGCGTGGGTGAGCCCTTGCGCAAAGCCCCGGTTGGTGGCGGGGGTCCAATACTGCATCGCGCGCGTTGCGGTCGGGAAAGTCGCGCCTTCGCCGAAGCCGAGCGCAACGCGGGCAATGAACAGCGTCACGAGCCCGGTGACGAAGCCGGTCATGATGGTCGAGGCCGCCCAGATCATGCCGCACCAGAACAAGGTTTGGCGTGGCCCGAAACGATCGCCGACCCAGCCGCCGATGACCTGGAACAGCAGATAGGGATACGCAAAGGCCGAGAACACCAAACCAAGCTGGGTGTTGCTCAGGCTGAGTTCTTTCTGAATTTCGCTGGCGGCCGTGCCGATGTTGACCCGGTCGACATAGGTAATGAAGTACATGATGCACAGCATCGCCAGCACGACATGGGTGGCCTTGAACCGAAGCCGCATCCTCTACCTCACGAATTCGCTGTTATTGGTTTTTCGGGCGGCGCCGACCCGCCGGCACTGATCGTGCCGCGCTTCAGTCCTCCGGCCCGCTTCACGCTTTCACGCTTAAGTCTTGACCACCTTCAGATGCCCTGGAGAATTCGAGGTCGTGCGCTCTTCCAGCGCGGCCATCGCTGCATCGACGCCGCCGGAGCGGTGCGGCACGCCGGCGGCGGCAAGACCCATCTCCACGCCGGACAAGGCGCCGACCAGGGTCAGCGCATTGCACTCGCCGAGATGGCCGATGCGAAACACCTTGCCCGCCAGCTTGGACAGGCCGGAGCCGAGCGACATGTTGTAATTCTCGAGCACGACCTTGCGGAACTTGTCGGCGTCGTGTCCGGGCGGCATCAGCACGGCGGTCAGCACCGGCGAATACTCCGATGGTTCAAGGCACAGCACCTCGAGGCCCCAATGGGTAACCGCGGCACGGGTGGCGGCCGCGAGGCGCTGGTGGCGGGCAAACACTTGATCGAGCCCCTCCTCGAACAGCATCGCGATGGCTTCGCGCAGGCCGTAAAGCAGGTTGGTGGCGGGGGTATAGGGGAAGAAGCCGGCCGCGTTGGGCTTGAGCATCTCTTCCCAATCCCAGTACGAGCGCGGCATCTTGTTGGTCTTCGCAGCCGCCCTCGCCTTTTCGGAGATGGCGTTGAAGCCGAGCCCCGGCGGCAGCATAAAACCCTTTTGCGAACAGCTGACGGTGACGTCGACTTTCCATTCGTCGTGGTGGTAGTCGACTGAACCCAGCGAGGAGATGGTATCCACCAGCAGCAATGCGGGATGGCCGGCCCGGTCCATCGCGGCACGAATCTCGCCGACCCGGCTGGTGACCCCGGTGGAAGTCTCGTTGTGCACCACCATGACGGCCTTGATGGTATGTTTCTCGTCCTGCGCCAGCTTGGCCTCGATCGCCGCGGGGTCGGCGCCGTGACGCCAATCGCCGGGCATGAAATCGACCTCGATGCCCCAGCGCGCCGCCATTTGCCGCCACAGGGTGGCGAAATGGCCGGTCTCGACCATCAGGACCTTGTCGCCCGGCGAGAGCGTATTGACGATCGCCGCTTCCCAGGCGCCGGTGCCGGAGGAGGGAAAAATGATCACCGGGCCAGAGGTCTTGAACACCTTCTGGCAGCCGTCGAATACCGCCTTGGCAAGCT
>VAZG01000402.1 GCA_005885285.1 Alphaproteobacteria bacterium
CAAAGCCGGTGATGAACATGATCTTGATGTCGGGATCGAGTTCCGAGGCGCGGCGCGCGAGCTCGATGCCGTCCATCTCGGGCATCACGATATCGGTGAGCAGCATCTCGAACGGCTCCTCGCGCAGCCGTTGATAGGCCGACATGCCGTTATCATGGGGCGAAACCTGGAAACCCGCGTTTTCCAGCGCCTTGACCAGAAAGCGGCGCATGTCGTTGTCGTCTTCGGCGAGGAGAATCTTGTGCATGGCGGCTGTTCGTCGAATCCGGCTCACGAGGATCAATCCGCCCACTAAGCCCGACAGACGGTAAATTTCGGGTGAAAAGCGAGCGGCCACGACCCACAGATGTTAACGACCATTTCTGAACCGGAATGCGGCCCAAGGCAATGAAGTCCGGCATTTTCCGCTTCTTAAGATACATTCCAGTCAGCTTTAAGACTTTTTTCGCTTGGCAGGACGGCCGCGATTATCGACAATGGTTACTCACAAAAGCTGCGTTTTTCCGGCCGAATCGATCTATTCCGAAAACCGCGGACATGAGGGATGGCGCCCGATGACGAAGCTTGATGGCGAACAGTCGCCTCCGTTCGAGGTCATGGAGCCGGCCGAGTGGCGGGCGCCGATCATCTTCAACTCGCCACATTCCGGCTCGGTCTATCCCTACGACTTCCTCACCGCGTCGCGGATCGATCTGCCCACGCTGCGCCGCTCGGAAGATTCGTTCATGGACGAATTGATCTCCGGGTTAAGCAGCCGCGGATACCCGGTGGTGCGGGTCAACTTCCCCCGCTCCTATGTCGACGTGAACCGCGAGCCGTATGAGCTCGACCCGCGCATGTTTTCCGGGCGATTGCCGAGCTTCGCCAATACCAGGTCGATGCGGGTGGCCGGCGGTCTTGGCACCATCCCGCGGGTGGTCGGCGACGGGCAGGAGATCTATCGCGAGCGCCTATCTGTCGACGACGCGCTGGGGCGGATCGAGGCGTTCTACAAACCCTATCACCGCGCGCTGCGGCGATTGATCAACAAGGTCCACCAGACGTTTGGAACGGTGATCGTGGTGGACTGCCACTCGATGCCCTCGATCGGCGTGTCGCGCGACGAGCCGCGCCGGCCCGACGTCGTGATCGGCGACCGTTACGGCACGAGCTGCGCGCCGCTGTTGCCGGACATGGTCGAGATCACCATGAGCCGGCTCGGCTATTCGGTCGGACGCAACAAGCCCTATGCGGGCGGCTTCATCACCGAGCATTACGGTAATCCGGCCTCCGGGCTGCACGCTATCCAGCTCGAGCTCAACCGCGCGATCTATATGGACGAGCGGCGGCGCGAGAGGGGGCCGCGATTTGCGCAAGTAGCCGCTGAGTTCGCGGCGCTGGCCGACGCGCTCGCCAGTGTTCCCCTTGGCGACCTCGGACCGTTCCAGGCCGCGGCGGAATAAAATCCGGCGATTCACGGTCTGTTGTTCGTTCCAGGCCAGTCCGCAAGGACCACCCCACTACCCTGGAATCCTGTCATTCCGGGCTTTGCGCTTTTGCCCGGAATGACAGTGCGCGGGAAAACCGCCTTCCTCACGAAAAGAAAAAAGGGCCGCTTGAATGAACAAGCGGCCCAAGTCTAGGGAGGAAACGCCCAAGGAGGGCAGCGATAGCGCGAGGCGCTACCGCACCGCAACAATATGAGACCGCGCTGCACAAAGTGCAAGTGGTTTCGAATCATATCCAACGCAAAATTAACGCGGCGGGTATTCTGGCAACGGTTTGATGCTTCACTATTTTAGTTAATATTTTCAATATGTTACCTCGCGGCATGTGCGGAGTTAACAGGAGCTTGAGCGTTTTGCCGTTAACCTCTCGATTTCGTGATCAGCGTTATTGCCAAAAAATAAACCGCCACGGGGGTGGTGATTCGCATTCAAAATACCAGCGCGTTACTGCCGGATAGCCGTGCGCCGCGCGTCGGATTGGGATAGGCAGAACGGGAATCTTCGGCGCGCGCGCACGCTCTGCTTTCCAAGGAATAGCCGTGACGGTTATCGATTTCACTGCGTTCATCGGCCGCCTTGCGACCGCCTCCGGAGAAACCATCCTGCCGTTTTTCCGAACCTCGCTCCTGATCGACGACAAGTCGGCGAGCCATGATTTCGATCCGGTCACCGAAGCCGACCGCGCCGCGGAGGCGGTGATGCGGCGGCTGATCAAGGCCAATTTTCCCCAACACGGCATTGTTGGCGAGGAATTCGGCAACGAGCGCGAGGACGCCGATTATGTCTGGGTGCTGGATCCGATCGACGGGACGAAGTCCTTCATCGCGGGCTTTCCGATCTGGGGCACCTTGATCGCGCTCCTGCACAAGGGCACGCCGGTGTTCGGCATGATGCACCAGCCGTATATCGGCGAGCGCTTTTCCGGCGACAACGGTTCGGCTCATTACCACGGGCATGGCGCCGAGCGCAGGCTGACGGTGCGGCGCTGCGGCTCGCTGAAAGAGGCGACCTCCTACACGACCAGTCCGCTCCTGATGAACGCCGCCGATCGCGCAGCATTCGGCCGTGTCGAAGCGGCGGTGCGGCTGACCCGCTATGGCGGCGACTGCTATTCCTACTGCATGCTCGCCGCCGGCCATCTCGATCTCGTGGTCGAGACCGAGCTCAAATCCTACGATATCGCCGCCCTGATCCCGATCATCACCGGCGCCGGCGGAATCGTTACGACCTGGGAAGGCAAGCCCGCGCAAGGCGGCGGCCGCATCATCGCCGCCGGCGATCCGCGGGTGCACGAAGCCGCGCTGAAGCTGCTCAATAGCTAGGCTGCCGGGACCATAGGCCGCGGCGGCGGCATTTGCACGACGCCACCAGAGGGACCGCGATGGCAGCCATTTCGACCGCCGCAAAGGATCGGGTTGCAGAGAGACCGCCTCCGGGCGGTAATTTTTTGTTTTCCGTTCGAACCGACCCGGAGCGCCAGCATTTAGCTTAACGATCGTTGCACCACCCGTTAAGGCATTTATCAACTTCCCCTACACGAGATGAAAGCTTCTGCTTAAGAGAACATGAAACGGCCCTGACGCCCGGAAGGCACCGCAGTGATTCTTAGCACGCATGCGATAGTTGGCGCCGCAATCGCGAGCCTCATGCCGGATCATCCGGCGCTCGCGTTTGCCAGCGGAATGGCCAGCCATTTCGCAATCGATGCCATCCCGCATTGGGATTATCCGCTCCGCGCGATCTCAGTTAAGCCCAACAGCAGGGCCGCACTGACGCTGAGTTGGTTCTTATGTCGGGATCTCGGATTGATTGCGCTTGACGCGTGCATCGGCTTAGCCATTGCGCTTTGGCTCTATGCGACTCCTGCGGCCGAATTTTCCGTCCTCCTTGGGGCGTTGGGCGCGATGCTGCCGGATCCCTTGCAACTCGCACATCGGCTTTATCCGCGGGAACCCCTTCGAACACTGCAACGATTCCACGTCTGGATTCATACCAAACGAAGGCTTACTTGGCCGATTGGCGTGAGTTCTCAATTGTCTTTCATAGGGCTGGTTGTTTTGGTTTTCGCCGCGATGCGGGCAATTGTATCGACGAGCGCAGCAGGTTAGCTGCGTCTTCAGAAATCCAGCCTACGGAATCTTGCCGACCAGATTGACGGCCGATTGGCGAACCAGGAGCGGGACGTTGGCGATGACGATATTTTGCTCGTCCAGAAAAATGAGATTGGTGGCTCCCGGAGCCAACGGCTCGAGAATGACCGAACGATTGTCGTGGGTATGAACGTCGACGACATTTGAATCGCCGATCAATACGGTCTCAAAGGCCCGATCGAGCACCAGTGACGATCCGAAACCGACTCTCAGATCGATCGTCTGGTCCTCTGCTCGGGCCGTGGCGATTGCGGCCAGGAGCAGCGTTGCCCCGAGGACAAGGGAACGAAGAATTGCGGTCATCGTAAATCCTCCGATGCGGTGGCAGCAGCTTCCAGCAACCCGTTCAATCGACCTCCGCCAGGCGCAACTCGCGTCACGTCGGGGTAACCGACGGGGCAATCACCATCCGTTTCCTGCCGAAGTTGGCGACGTCCTTTTCAGCGATGCCGAAATTATTCGCGAGCAGATGACGGGGTGCCTTCGCTAGCCAGTCCGACAGGCTGCTTTCGTGGTAGGCAGCGTTGTCCAGCACGCCGACGATCTCGGCATCTTCCGGCCCGACGTTCTGGATCGAGTGTCCGCAATTGCGCGGAATGTAGGCGCACTCGCCCGGTGAAAGTTCGGCCACGGCGACGCGCTTGTCAGCCGCAAAAAGCGTGACCCTCGTTCGCCCCTTCAACACATAGTGCCACTCATTGGCATCGGTGTGCCAATGAGGTTCATGCATCGCGCCGCGCTTCAGTTTCAAGACCATCCCCGTCAATGTCGTTGAGACCGGAAACTCCTTTGCCGAGGCGACATAGAGCGCGCCTCCGGGCGTGGAGACCTTGGGCTTTTGCGCCATCAGCGCATGGCGATGACTTCGCCCGCGGTCGAGCTCGCGCGCCGTGCGGGCCTGCGGGCCATCCAACGGCAACACTTCGCCCTGCATGATGTAGGTCTCGGCCTTCGGGATCCGCGCAAGGGCTTCCGCCGATACGCCGAAGGCTTGCGAAAGCACCAGGGTGTCGTAACGGCTCATCCAGTCGCTGATGCCGAACGTGCCATGTTCCGAATAAAGCCCATCGTCAAACGCGAGAATGGCGTGACACGGCGCCGCACCGAGGGTCTGAATCGAGTGGCCAAGGCCTTTCGGGAAATACCAGAGATCGCCGGGGCCGAGATTGACGACTTCGGCCTGGCCCTCGGCGTCGACCACCGCCACCTGGCAATGTCCTTCGACGATGTACGCCCATTCGGCGGAATCGTGCCAATGCATTTCGCGGGCGCCGCCCGCGTTGAGAAACAGATGCGCACCGGCAATATGGGTGGCAATCGGAAGCCCGCGCGTGGTGATTTCCCGCGCCCAGCCACCGGACGTGGCCTTGATAGGCCCCTTGTCGAGGGACGCCGTGAAGACGACAGGGTCGCCGGACTTTCGCGGAATTGTTTTCAGATAATCCGACGCCGGCGAAACATCATAGCCCGCGGCATGTCCATCGGGCGCAGCCCCGAACGCCTGTGAGCTCGCAAGCACGCCGGCACCAATCGCAAACGACTGAAGGAAGATACGGCGATCCGCTTCGAACATGATGCGCTCCGATCTTTCGTTGGCAGAAAAGGCTTTCGTTAGGCTGATAGCGCCGAATTCATCGCGCAAGTGTGAGATGCCCGACACTTCGTCAAGATATTCGTCGATCGTTCGCACCATCGCCCGCGGTGGCGCGCCGGCCTCTAGCATCGTGCAGCGTCAAGCGGCATACTCTTTCGCGTCATGCGCCAAGGACGCCTGGCAAAGGCCGATGTGCCCGCGCCGCAAGAGCAGTCCGCGACCTGGGAGGCTTGCTTGAATATCTTGCGGACGATGCTCGTCGGACTACCGCTAGCGCTGTTGCCCGCCGCGGCCCTCGCCCAGGATTTTCCGATCAAACCGATCAAGCTGATCGTGCCATTTCCGCCCGGCGGTCCGAACGACATCATTGCGCGGGTGGTCGGACAGCGCATGTCGGAGCTCGTCAAGCAACCGATCGTGATCGACAATCGCGGCGGACAGGCCGGCGTGCTGGGTACCGACGCGGTCGCGAAATCAAACCCGGACGGCTACACCATCGGCATTGTGAGCGCGAGCGCGCTCGCCATCAGTCCCACGATGGAAAAAGTCGCCTACGACGTGGCCAAGGATTTCGCGCCGATCACGCTGGTCGTGACCGTGCCGGAGATGCTGGTGGTGGCGAGCAATGTTCCGGCAAAGAATATGGATGAGCTCGTAGCACTAGCAAAGGCGCAACCGGGCAAACTCAATTTTGCCTCCGCCGGCGTCGGCGGCCTGCCGCACCTGGCCGGTGAGCTGTTCAAATTGACCGCGAAGATCGACATCGTGCACGTGCCTTATCGCGGCGCGGCACCGGCCATCAACGATCTGCTGGGACAGCAGGTGCAGATGTCGTTCCTCGACCTGCCGGTGCTCTTGCCGCACATCAAGGCCGGCACACTGCGCCCAATCGCGCTTGGCGCGCCTGCGCGCGCGCCGACCGCGCCCGATGTGGCGACCACGGCGGAAGTCGGCATGCCGGACCTTTTGATCGAAAACTGGTACGGCATGATCGCGCCGGCGGGAACGCCCGAGAAGATCGTCGCCATCTTGAACCGCCTTGCAAACGAGGCGATGGCCGACGCGCGCGTGCAACAGAAGCTCGCCGATCAGGGTCTGACGGTTGCCGGCGACGCGCCGGAGCATTTTCGAGACTTTATCGCCGCCGAAACCAGGAAGTGGGCCGATGTGATCAAGCACGCCGGCGTCGAGACGACGAAGTGAAGGTTCAGCGCTGCGCGGCACCCCGCAGATGCTCCACCAATTGCTTGGCCGGCCGTGGCAGAGCCTTAAAACTGCGGGCGCAGATCACGAGCTTGCGGTTGGCCCAGGAATCGCGGATCCGAATCATCACGATCGGCAGGGACCGCGCGCAGCGCCGGGCGGCAGCTTCCGGCACCACGGCGACGCCGACGTCGGCCGCCACCATCTGGCAGATCGCATCGAAATCCCGCAACCGCGCACGGAAACGCAGGCGCATGCCGAGCCGGGCCGCGTGCTTCGATATATGCATCTGGAGCGCGGTCGAGGTCGTCAATCCCACGAAGTCGAAGGCGGCCACGTCGGTAAAATCGATCTGGCGGCGGCCACCGAGCGGGCCGCGTTTTGCCGTCACCAGCGTCAAGCGATCCTCGCTGAACAGAAATCGCTCGACATTGTCGGGCAAGGCATGCTCGGCGGCAAAGCCGAGATCGGCGGACCCTGCCGCGATCGCATTGGCAATATCGGCGCTTTCGCGCTCCTCGACATCGACATTGATATCGGAGTGCTCGCGCAGGAACGCAGCCAGCGCTTTCGGCAAATGCTCCGACAGTCCCGACGTATTGGCGAGCAGGTGGACGCTGGCCCGCACGCCGCTGGCGAAACCGGCGAGATCGCCGCGCATCGCCTCCACATTGTGCATGACGACCCTGGCGTGATCGAGCAGGCTTTCGCCGGCCGCGGTGAGCTCGACGCCGCGCCGGCCGCGTTTGAGAAGCGCGACACCGAGCGCTTCCTCGAGGCCCTTGATTCGCGCGCTGGCGGAGGCGAGCGCAAGATGCGCGCGGTCGGCGCCGCGCGTGATGCTGCGTTGATCGGCAACGGCGATGAACAATTGAAGGTCGATCAGATCGAACCGCATGGCCATTTTCCCGTAACCCTCATGGTGGGGAGGCGCGGTTGCGCCGTCTCCGGACGATGCTTCGCATCGCCGGGAGAACCATGAGGCCCGTGGCGCATCCTTCGAGACGCCGCTTCGCGGCTCCTCAGGATGAGGGCGGTGCCTTCGTCCCCTACGAAGGCTGCCTCCGTAAGCTCCAGATTGTGCCGGTTGGGCGGATCAGTCAATCTCACAGGTATGTTCGATCCATTTCTGCTTCTGATCGCATGCGCCTTCCTGCTGGCGGGTTTCGTCAAGGGCGTGATCGGGCTCGGCCTGCCGACGGTGTCGATGGGGCTGCTCGTGGTGACGATGCCGCCGGCGCAGGCGCTCGCGATCGTCATCGTGCCGGCCGTCGTTACCAACATCTGGCAGACTTTTGTGGGTCCTTACTTGCGCGACATCGTCCGGCGCTTATGGCCGCTGATGGTCGGCACCGCCGTCGGCATTTGGCTGAACGCGGGATCGCTGACCGGCGCCTATTCGCGCTATAGCGCCGTCGCGCTTGGGCTGTTGCTGGTAGTCTATGCGATCATGAGCTTAAGCAAATTCAGCTTTTCCGTCGGTCGCCGGGACGAGAAATGGATCGGCGGCCTCGTCGGCCTGATCACCGGCATGATTTCGGCTGCGACCGGCGTGCAGGTGATCCCGTCGATGCCGTTCATGCAGGCGATCGGCATGGAAAAGGACGAATTGGTGCAGGCACTCGGGGTGTTCTTCACGGTGGCGACGCTGGGGCTCACCATCAACCTTACGGCTTCCGGACTATTGACGGCGACCACCGCCCTGCCCGGCGCGGTGGCGATGGCCTGCTCCTTTACCGGGATGTTCATCGGCCAAGCCGTGCGAACGCGGATGCCGGCCGAAGCCTTTCGCCGCTGGTTCTTGATCGCGATGATTTTCCTCGGGCTTTATCTCTCAGGCAGCGCGATCTACAAGCTCGCGCACGCCTGAAACCACTTCAGCCAAACAGCGGCGTGCCCGGCACGAAGGCGTCGAACGCCGCCCAGAATTGGGCGCGGTAGCGGTCCTGCTCCTGGAGGATCTCGTGCTTGGAACCGGCGATCACGAGATGCGATCCGGCGCGCAAGTGATAGGCGAACTCCTCGATGGCCGATGTAGAGACGATGGCATCGTTGGAGGCTGCCAACATCAGGATCGGCTGGCGGATCTGGGAGGGGTAGTCCATGGCGCGAAAGCCGCGCATGGCGCGAAACGCAGTATCGGCCCAGGCGACCGTGGGCGAGGCGATGCCCAGCGTCGGGTCTTCCTCCAGGATCGCGGCATTGCGGGCGTAGCGCACGGGATCGCTGGTCAGGGGATTGTTGATGAAGGACTGCGCGCCGACCAATTGGTCGCTGCCGCCGGGCACATAGCGGCTGCCCTGGCCTGACAGCCGCATCACCCGCAGCAGCGCGCGCACCGGAAACGACGTGCTGCGCCCTGGCAGATCGATCATCGGCGCCGACAGCACCATGCGGTCGAACCACCGTTTTCCCGCATGCGCGAGCCGCAGCATCACGGCGCCGCCCATCGAATGGGCGAGCGCAAAATGCGGCGGCGGGCAATCCGGCAGCACCACCTGCTGCACGAAGGTTTCGACGTCGACTTCGAAATCGGAGAAGTCGCGCACATAGCCCTTGCGCGGATCGCGCAGACGGCGCGACGAATGGCCCTGGCCGCGCCAGTCGATCATCGCCACTGCAAAGCCGCGGTCGCGCAGGTCGCGTACCGTCTCGAAATATTTCTCGATCTGCTCGGCGCGCCCAGTGAAGACACAGACCGTGCCTTTGCGTCCCGCCGGCGGCGCCCAGCGCGCGAAACGTAACTCCGCGCCGTCGGGCGTCTTGATGGTCCCGGTGACGACGTCTTCCGGAACCGGATTGGCGGGAATAGAGACGAGCGTCATGGAGGGGAACCGGGCCAGGCGAATAGGGCTGGGAATCACGGGTGGGCAACGGGCAAAACGTCAAAAAGGCAATCATTCCGCCCTCTTGAACGCGATCTGGGCTTTTCCCATATCACCTTCGTGCAGGCCGCTACCAGTGTTTCGGAACCGAAGCAGAAGGCTGCACACAGACTAAGCCCGGCCCGATGGCGGGCGGGTTACCTTTAACAGTCGCTCAATGGAGGACTACTATGCGTACCTACGATCTTACTCCGTTTTATCGTTCCACCGTCGGCTTCGACCGGCTGTTTTCCCTGCTCGACCAGGCGGCTTCCGACGGCAGCCCTGGCTATCCCCCTTACAATATCGAGCGGACCGGCGAGAACACCTACCGCATCAGTGTCGCGGTATCGGGCTTCTCTCAAGGCGAGCTTTCGATCGTCGCCAAGGAGAACACGCTGACGATCAAGGGCGAGAAGACCGCCAATGAGAACGGCAAGGACAAGTCCGAAGTACTGTACCGCGGCATCGCCGCGCGCACCTTCGAGCGGGCCTTCCAGCTTGCCGATTTCGTGCAGGTGAAGAACGCCTCGCTTGAGAATGGCCTGCTCCACGTCGATCTCGTCCGCGAGATCCCCGAGGCCAAGAAACCCCGCAGCATTCCAATCGCCTCGGGCGAGAAGGCGGCCCAAGTGGTTGACGGCTCGACCGGCAAGGTTGCGGCCTGACGTGATCCAATCCTCGGCAGACAATTGCTGAACGCGAAAACGCCCCGGACAAACCGGGGCGTTTTTTTTGCGTCGCCGCGCCATTCCGGGCTTGTTTGCTTCGCTCGCGCACCGGAATGACGGCGCTATTTATTTAGAGCATGATCCGGAAAAGTGGATACCGGTTTTCCGAAAAGATCATGCTCAATCAAAGACCTAAAGCGCGATGATGATTCGACCCATCTCATCGCGCTTTAGTGGATCCAAGCGGCGCCTCACTCCAGCCCCTGCACCTTCGGCATTTCCAGGGTCGGCTGAATGGTGGGTGCCGGCTTGGCCTGAGCGACGGTGGGCGCCGCGGCGGGCGGTGGCGCGGCCGGCGCGTCAGCTGGCTTCGCCTGCACCGCGGCCGACTGCTGCATCGGCTGTGGCGCCGGCTTGACCGCCAACTCCGCCGGCTTCGCTGCGGGAACCGGCACCGTGCGGCTTGCGATGCGCGGAATGGAGGCTGGCGGCCGCGGCGCGCCTCTGACATTGGTCGCCGCCGGCAACGCTCCCGCACCTACCGCATCATAAGGCCCCGGACCTGCCGCGCTATAAGGCACCGGACCCGCCGCACCATAGGGCGCGGGGCCGGACGGACCATAGCTTGACGGACCATAGGGCCCCCGACCTGGCGAACCGTAGCGCGGTGGATAATCCTCGTCATAATAGCCGCCCGTCCGGAACGCGGGCGTGAAGCGGATGATCCGGCCGTCGCGCGCGTCGATGCTCAGCCTTCCATCTTCGCCGTTGCGATCGAGGACCGCGATCACGTAGACGTAACCGCGCTGGTGCGGAATTCCGAGCGGCGAAAAGCCGTTCTCCCGAACGATCGTGTAGACCTCCAGCGGTGGCAACAACGCCGGACCGTAGCGCGTGGCTGGCGCCTGTGGCGGTACCCCCGCATAGGGCGCGGCGGGCGGCGGCATTGTCGTATAGGGGCCTTCCACATCGGACGCTGCCTGATAGCGCGCCTTCCCGAGGTCAGTCGGCGCCAGCATTTGAGCACTCGCGGCTGAGGCCGCGAGAACCAGTCCAGCCGAAACGGCCCATCCTGTGAACAGCTTCATCGCCATCGCTCCTGTAAGACCGCTATCGCCAGAGCATTTCGCGCTCTCGCTTGCCTGCGGTCCCGGGCAAACCTTCACGTCCGAATTCGGCGGTCCTTGGGCCGGATCGCGGCGGCGTTGCCTCAAATCCGCAAAGCCGCCGCCGCGCAGCAATCGAAACGGCGACTTTCACGCGCTTGTGTGATAGAGAAAAATTTGGCATGTTCGGGGCTAGGACAGTATTGCTGTCTCAATTTTCGAGACGATCCCGGCACGGGGATTGCAACGAATAGTGGGCGCTTTTCAGCCCCGAGAAGGTGCAGGCGGGGCCGTCTTCGTAGGACGCTAGCCTGAATTTATGAAAATGCGGCTCGCTTCAGGACGAGCGGTGGCCCGGTGGGTGCCGCGGAACGCCCAAGGTGCGCCAAAGACGACGGTCCGGGTCCTGGCATTCGCGTTCGCCGTGATTTCTTTTGCGAATGGTAGAACCGGAGGGGCACTAGAACATATAGGACGTAGTGCGGTTTTGGATTTGACATTCGCGATCACGGTTCGCGGGAATAGTTGAGCGGAGCGGAATGTCAAATCCACCGCATTGGTGGGATGAGAGGACGCAAAATGAGCGGTTCGGAATTCGAGCGCGAAAACATCGTGGCAGATGCACTGTCGGCGACGGCGGCCTCGAAACCGGCCGCCCCTTCGCATGAGGTGCCGGCGCGCGAGCATGACTGGCGCCCGCCGGCCGAAGGCCTCTACGATCTTTCGCTGGAGAAGGATTCCTGCGGCGTCGGCTTCATCGCCAACATCAAGGGCAAGAAGTCGCACCAGATCGTCTCGGACGCGCTCAACATCCTCTGCAACCTCGAGCATCGCGGCGCGGTCGGCGCCGATCCGCGCGCCGGTGACGGCGCCGGCATCCTGGTGCAGATTCCGCACGCCTTCTTTGTCCGCAAGGCGGCCGAGATCGGCTTCCAGCTCCCGAAGCCCGGCGAATACGCCATCGGCGCGATGTTCATGCCGAAGGAAACGGCGTGGCGCAACGTCATCAAGAGCATCATCGCCGAACAGATCAAGGCCGAGGGCCTGATGCTGCTCGGCTGGCGCGACGTGCCGACCAACAACTCCTCGCTCGGCGAAACCGTGAAGCCGACCGAGCCTACCCATATGCAGGTGTTCATCGCCCGCAATGGGGCGGCCAAGACGGACGATGAATTCGAGCGAAAGCTCTACATCCTGCGCAAGTCGATCTCGCAGGCGATCTATCAGCGCCGCGATCGCGGGCTCGCCGGCTATTATCCGGTGTCGATGTCGTGCCGCACCGTCATCTACAAGGGCATGTTCCTCGCCGACCAGCTCGGCAAGTATTATCCCGACCTTCATGAGCCGGATTTTGCGAGCGCCCTGGCACTGGTGCACCAGCGCTTTTCGACCAACACCTTCCCGACCTGGTCGCTGGCGCATCCCTACCGGATGATCGCCCATAACGGCGAGATCAACACGCTCCGCGGCAACGTCAACTGGATGGCGGCGCGGCAGGCCTCGGTGAGTTCGGACCTCTACGGCAAGGACATCAGCCGGCTGTGGCCGATCTCCTATGAGGGACAAAGCGACACCGCCTGCTTCGACAACGCGCTCGAATTTCTGGTGCAGGGCGGCTACTCGCTGCCGCACGCCGTGATGATGATGATTCCGGAAGCCTGGGCCGGCAATCCCCTGATGGATGAAGAGCGTCGCGCCTTCTACGAATATCACGCGGCCATGATGGAGCCGTGGGACGGCCCGGCTGCGATTGCCTTTACCGACGGCCGCCAGATCGGCGCGACGCTCGACCGCAACGGCCTGCGTCCGGCGCGCTATCTGGTGACCAGGGACGACCGCATCGTGATGGCGTCCGAAATGGGCGTGCTGAAGATCCCGGAGGAGCAGATCGTCACCAAGTGGCGGCTGCAGCCCGGCAAGATGCTGCTGGTCGATCTCGAACAGGGCCGCCTCATTCCCGACGACGAGATCAAGGCCCAGCTCGCCAACAGTCATCCCTATAGCGAGTGGCTCGACCGCACCCAGCTCGTGCTGGAAGAACTCCCCGATGCCCCCGCCAAGGCCATCCGCTCCAACCTGCCGCTGTTGGACCGGCAGCAGGCATTCGGCTACAGCCAGGAAGACATCAACATCCTGATGACGCCGATGGCGGCCACCGGCGAGGAAGCGGCCGGCTCGATGGGCAACGACACGCCGATTTCGGCGCTGTCGGACCGGCCGAAGCAGCTCTTCACCTATTTCAAGCAGAATTTCGCGCAGGTGACCAATCCCCCGATCGATCCGATCCGCGAGGAGCTCGTGATGAGCCTCGTTTCGATCATCGGGCCGCGGCCGAACCTGTTCGACCTGCAGGGCCTTGCCGACACCAAGCGCCTCGAAGTGCGCCAGCCGATCCTGACCGACGCGGACCTGGAGAAGATCCGCTCGATCTCCGACATCGCCGACACGCATTTCAAGTCGCGCACGCTGGACACCACCTTCCATGCCGGCTTCGGTGCATCGGGCATGGAACAGGTGCTCGACGAGCTATGCGCGCGCGCCGAAGGCGCGGTGCGCGAGGGCGTCAACATCATCATCCTGTCCGACCGCATGGTCGGCACCGACCGGATTCCGATCCCCTCGCTGCTCGCCTGCGCCGCCGTGCATCATCATTTGATCCGCACCGGCTTGCGCACCTCGGTCGGGCTGGTGATCGAATCCGGCGAGCCGCGCGAAGTGCATCATTTCGCGTGCCTTGCCGGTTATGGCGCCGAAGCGATCAATCCCTATCTCGCCTTCGAGACCATCATCGCGTTCAAGGACCGCCTGCCGGGCTCGCTCGACGATTACGAGATCGTCAAGCGCTACATCAAGTCGATCGGCAAGGGCCTGTTGAAGGTGATGTCGAAGATGGGGATTTCGACCTATCAGTCTTACTGCGGCGCGCAGATTTTCGACGCCGTCGGGCTGAAGGCGGATTTCGTCGGCAAATATTTTGTCGGCACCCACACCCGCATCGAGGGCGTGGGGTTGGCCGAGATCGCGGAAGAAACCACGCGCCGCCATGCCGACGCGTTCGGCGACGCGCTGGTCTACAAGGGCGCGCTCGATGTCGGCGGCGAGTATGCCTATCGCACCCGCGGCGAGGACCATGCCTGGACCGCGGAATCCGTCTCGACGTTGCAGCATGCCGTGCGCGGCAACTCGCTCGAGCGCTACAAGGCGTTCGCGAAAATCCTCAATGAGCAATCCGAGCGGCTATTGACCTTGCGCGGCATGTTCCGGATCAAGACCGCCGAGGACGAAAAGCGCAAGCCGGTACCGCTTTCGCAGGTCGAGCCGGCCAAGGAAATCGTCAAGCGGTTTGCCACCGGCGCGATGAGCTTCGGCTCGATCTCGCGCGAGGCACACACCACGCTTGCGATCGCCATGAACCGGATCGGCGGCAAGTCCAACACCGGCGAAGGCGGCGAGGAAGCCGATCGCTTCAAGCCGTTGGCGAATGGCGATTCCATGCGCTCGGCGATCAAGCAGGTCGCCTCGGGGCGCTTCGGCGTGACCACGGAATACCTCGTCAACTCCGACATGATGCAGATCAAGATGGCCCAGGGCGCCAAGCCCGGCGAAGGCGGCCAACTGCCCGGCCACAAGGTCGACGCCGTGATCGCGCGGGTGCGGCATTCGACGCCCGGCGTCGGGCTGATCTCGCCGCCGCCGCACCACGATATCTATTCGATCGAGGACCTGGCGCAGCTGATCTACGACCTCAAGAACGTCAATCCGGATGGCCTGGTTTCGGTCAAGCTCGTCTCCGAGATCGGCGTCGGCACGGTAGCCGCCGGCGTTGCCAAGGCGCGCGCCGATCATGTCACCATCGCGGGCTTCGAGGGCGGCACCGGCGCCTCGCCGCTGACCTCGATCAAGCACGCCGGCTCGCCGTGGGAGATCGGACTTGCCGAAACCCACCAGACGCTGGTGCGCGAGCGGCTGCGCAGCCGCATCCTGGTTCAGGTTGACGGCGGCTTCCGGACCGGACGCGACGTCGTGATCGGCGCGCTGTTGGGGGCTGACGAATTCGGCTTTGCCACCGCGCCCTTGATCGCGGCCGGTTGCATCATGATGCGCAAGTGCCATCTCAACACCTGCCCGGTTGGGGTCGCCACCCAGGATCCGGTGCTGCGCAAGCGCTTCACCGGGCAGCCCGAGCACGTCATCAATTATTTCTTCTTCGTCGCCGAGGAAGTACGCGAGATCATGGCGAGCCTCGGCTACCGCACCTTCAACGAGATGATCGGCCAGACCCAGATGCTCGACCAGTCGACCCTGGTGGCGCATTGGAAGGCCAAGGGGCTCGACTTCTCAAAGCTGTTCGTCCGCCAGAAGGAACTCGCTGGCCAGAAGATCTATCGTGCCGAGCCGCAGAACCATCATCTGGAAGCAGTCCTGGACCGCAAGCTGATCGAGAAGGCGCAAGCAGCGCTCGATCGTGGCGCTCCGGTCAAGATCGACGTCGAGATCAACAACACCGACCGTTCCGCCGGCGCGATGCTGTCGGGCGCGGTGGCGAAGATTTACGGCCACGCCGGGCTCCCTCACGATACCATTCAGGTCAACCTCAAGGGCACTGCAGGCCAGGCGTTCGGCGCGTGGCTGGCGCGCGGCATCACCTTCGATCTCGAAGGCGAAGGCAACGACTATGTCGGCAAGGGCCTTTCCGGCGGCCGCATCATCGTCAAGCCGCCGCACAATTCCGGCATCGTGCCGGAAGAGTCGATCATCGTCGGCAATACCGTGATGTACGGCGCGATCGAGGGCGAATGCTATTTCCGCGGCATCGCCGGCGAGCGCTTCGCGGTGCGCAACTCGGGTGCGATCGCGGTTGTCGAGGGCGCCGGGGATCATTGCTGCGAATACATGACCGGCGGCATCGTGGTGGTGCTCGGCAAGACCGGACGCAATTTCGCGGCCGGCATGTCGGGCGGTATCGCCTATGTGCTGGACGAGGCCGGCGACTTCGAAAGGCTGTGCAACCTGTCCATGGTCGAGCTCGCACCCGTACTGTCGGAAGAGATGATCAACGAGAGCGCCTATCATGCCACGGGCGATCTCGAAGCGCATGGCCAGGTGGATGTGTTCCAGAACCTGCTCGACTCCGACGTGGAGCGGCTGCACATCCTGATCACACGCCACGCCAAATTGACCGGCTCCAGGCGCGCCGCCGACATTCTCGCGAACTGGAAGAGCTACGTGCTGAAATTCCGCAAGGTGATGCCGGTGGAATACCGCCGTGCGCTGAAGGAATTGAAGGCGAATGCGGACGCCGAGCCGAAAATCGCGATCGGGGCGTGACAAGGGATATTTGCAACCGTCATTGCGAGCGCAGCGAAGCAATCCAGAAGGCCGCAAGCAAAACATGGATTGCTTCGTCGCTCCGCTCCTCGCAATGACGGGGAATTGGCGGGAAGTAACGAGGACAAGAGTGCAGGGGCTTCAGGTTTAATGGGCAAGGTTACAGGTTTTCTGGAAATCGAGCGGCACGATCGCAAGTACGCGCCGGTCGCCGAGCGCGTAAAGCACTTTCAGGAATTCGTCATTCCGCTGACGGAGAAGGAAACGCGCGACCAGGCCGCGCGCTGCATGAACTGCGGCATTCCTTATTGCCATGGCACAGGCTCGGTGGCGCCGGGCACGCCGGGCTGCCCGGTCAACAACCAGATCCCCGATTTCAACGACCTGGTTTATCAGGGCAATTGGGAAGAAGCCTCGCGCAACCTGCACTCGACCAATAATTTCCCGGAATTCACCGGACGGATTTGCCCGGCGCCATGCGAAGCATCCTGCACGCTCAACATCGACGACAATCCGGTTACCATCAAGACCATCGAATGCGCGATCGTCGATCGCGCCTGGGAAAACGGCTGGGTCAAGCCGGAGATCGCGCCAGTCAAGACCGGCAAGAGGGTCGCGGTGATCGGCTCGGGCCCGGCCGGCATGGCCTGCGCGCAGCAGCTCGCGCGCGCCGGCCACGACGTGCATCTGTTCGAGAAATACGCCAAGGCCGGCGGCCTGCTGCGTTACGGCATTCCCGACTTCAAGATGGA
>VAZG01000091.1 GCA_005885285.1 Alphaproteobacteria bacterium
TGCAGACGCGCGAAATCGGCGAAGTCCGGCATGAGCAGGTGTGTCGCGAGGGGCGGCGCCAGCGTCACCCGCAGAAGCCCGCGCACGCTCTGGTCGCGCCCGAAGACGCGCGTCTCCAGCAGGTGCGACGACGCTTCCATCTGGTCCGCGAACTCGAGGACCTCCTCGCCCGCAGCCGTCAAGCGGTAGCCCGAAGGCAGCTTTTCGAACATGTGCACCCCGAGGCGTTCCTCGAGCTGGGCGATGCGTCGCAGCACGGTCGAGTGGTTCACGCCGAGGCGCTCGGCGGCAGCCCGCACCGAGCCTCCGCGCGCGACGGCAAGAAAGTAGCGAACGTCATCCCAGTCGATCATGGTGCAATCCAGCACCGCCGGGGTGCGCCTTTCCAAGTCCGTGTCCAACACATCGAACCGCATCTCGTATGTGAGCAGCACGGGCGGTCATCATAGCCTAGCCGACACGCGCGGCCCAATTCCGAACGGCTGACACCGATCATCGCGGGCTGGCGTCAGTCGTCCAGCCGGATCGATTTCGCACCACCGATGTGCGCGCTTCTGCACTCAACGCCTGACGCCGGCAGACCCATGTCGAGGTTCTCGGGGGCAGATGCTGTCCCGACACCACGAAAGGAGAAGTTATGGGAAAGCTTGAGGGTAAGGTTGCAGTCATCACGGGTGGATCGAGCGGCATGGCGCTGGCGAGCGCCAAGCGGTTCGTTGAAGAAGGCGCCTATGTTTTCATCACGGGCCGGAGACAGGAGGCGCTGGACGAGGCCGTCAAGCTGATCGGCCGGAACGTAACCGGCGTGCGCGGCGACGCGGCCAATCTCGACGACCTCGACCGTCTGTTCGACACGGTCAAGCGGGAAAAAGGCAAGATCGACGTCCTGTACGCGAGCGCCGGCACGGGCGAAGCCGTCCCACTGGGCGAGATTACCGAGCAGCATTTCGATGCGACCTTCGGCCTGAATACGCGCGGCACGCTGTTTACGGTTCAGAAGGCGTTGCCGCTGTTCAACGATGGCGGATCCATCTTCATGACCGGGTCAGTTGCTTCGGTGAAAGGTTTTCCTGGTTACGGCGTGTATTCGGCGAGCAAGGCGGCGTTGCGCTCATTCGCACGCACTTGGCTCAACGAACTGAAGGGCAGGAATATCCGCGTGAACGTGCTGAGCCCGGGGCCGATCGCCACACCGATGCAGGACCAAGTTCTCACCGAGGAGGCGAAGCGGATGTTCGAATCCCTGATCCCGCGGGGAAAGATGGGTCGTCCTGAGGAAATTGCGGCGGTCGCGCTGTTTCTTGCTTCAGACGGTTCGAGCTTTGTGAATGGGGTGGAGTTGTCTGTCGACGGCGGCTTCTCGGCCATCTGAAGGGCCGAGGAATCAATATCAACACGGATCGGAGAAGTATTATGAGCTATGCGATTGTAGGATTCGGTGCGGTAGGCCAGGCTCTCGCCCGGGCCTTCGCCCGTAAGAACATCAAGGTGGCCGTCGCGAGCCGCCGGCCGCCCGAGGCGTTGGCGCCGCAGGCTCGGGCGATTGGACCCACGGTCGTCGCCAAGTCGCTGCGGGATGCACTCGAGGCCGACACAATCATCTTGGCGGTCCCGTTCGGGGAGCATCGCGAGGTTGCGAAGGCCCTGCCGAGCTGGAAAGGCAAGACGGTCATCGACGCGATGAACGCGTTGGTTCCCCCTGAGGACCTGGACGGCCTCCTGTCCTCCGCCTTCGTCGCGAAGGCGTTCACCGGCGCCAAGCTCGTGAAAGGTTTCAATCACCTGATTGCGGCCACCCTGGCCGCCGATCCGATCGTCGAGGGCGGCCACCGGGTCGTCTTTCTGTCGAGCGACGACGAGGACGCGACCGCTCCCGTGGCGGCCTTGACCAAACAACTCGGGTTCGCACCCGTCAAGCTGGGAAAACTCAACGAGGGTGGCGCGCTGGTGCACGCACGCGGCCGCATTTGGGGCCAGCTCATCTTCCAGGATTTGTTCAAGAAGGAGCAGTAATCGGCGTATCGGAGCCGTTCGACGAGCGGGGAGACGCCCGACAGAGCGGCAGATCTGCGGGTCGCCTAGAATCTATCGACTGCTATCGATGGCTTAGGATTCGCTCGAATGTCCTCTGCTATCCGATACTGCTCCACGGTACTCCCCTTCATTCCCACTCAATTGTTTCGAGCATCATGATGCCTCGATTTAACAGATAAAAATCTTTCCCCGCACGAAGAAGAACCGACTCCCCGATCCGTCAGAAATTTGCGCTCTTGAACTCAAAGAAGAATTTCCGCGATTTGGAATCTGCTCGGTTTCAGCGACTATCGCCGACGTTCGGTCGATTTTTTTGAAGCCCAACGAGTGAAGGCCGAAACGCCTCGCTGAAAAAAAGACCGTCACCGTCCATGCGACCGGAGCATTTTTGGTCCAATCGCGCCGATATGGCGGGTCGGGTCGGCGAGCGCCGTGAAGGGTCCGTCCAAACCCACGTCCGTAGCGTTTCGCCTTGCAGGAAACCCATATGGCGGCACTGGCGTTCATACAATTGCCGACCCGTGCAGCGCCTATGCGCGCCTATCATCTGGCCCGGTCCTTGATGGAACTGTAGTCCCGCTTCTGCAAGAGGAGCTCATATGCAAGAGTTCGAGCGTATCAAAGTCTTATTCGTTGCCGGGTTTGGGCCAATCGTCCGCGATAGAGTAGCGGGCGGTAATTTATACGGCGAGACCCTCAATATCTCATTCAAGAAGAAACAGGGTGGTTACCTGCACACGAGGCTCTGAAAGGGGTTCGGACTTTCGCCTTGTGGCCGCTCGATCAGGCGGCACAGTCCTGCTTTGGCAAAGATTCATGGCCAGACAATACACCTGTTCCCCAAGCATGGCTCGAATTTGATGTCGAGGACGTTGAAGGCGCAACTGCGGAACTGGAGTCGCGAGGCTATCGACTGCTCATCAAGAACAAGAAGGAGCCATGGGGTCAAACGGTCACACGGTTCCTTTCGCCAGAAGGACTTCTGGTTGGGCTGACAATCACTCCATCGATGCGGGACTCATGACTGCCCTTTAAATCGAATTTCTAACCCTATCTGCTACGATCCAAACACAGCCATTTCTACGAACCGTCACTCCCACTCGATCGTGCCGGGCGGCTTCGAGGTCACGTCGTAGGTAACCCGGTTGATGCCGCGCACCTCGTTGATGATGCGGGTGATCGATCAGTCGATTTTTCAGAGTTGCACGCGAAAATGAGCTCGTCTAGTTGATCGAATAAGGCCCTCAGTCTCGGCGTCGACGAGTTCGAATCGCCCACCGTAGCAGCGGCTTTCCACGCCGCAGAGGCGTCTTTGCGATTTTGCGTCTTGCAGGAACACGCAAAGCGCCGTCAGCACCCCTTGTGGTCGGCACGCAGCGGCTCCCAGATTGTGATGTCGCGCTCCTGCTCCAATAGGGTGGAGAGCGCTTCATGCCACGTGCGGCGATAGGGTTGGTGCAACTGCACGTTCACCACGTCCTCGTGACTCTCCGATGTTTCATAATCACAACGAGACGCGAGTTTAAGTGCGTCGATCAGGCACCGTCAGTCGCGCAACCTGCTCGAGCCAAGCGGCGATCCGACATTCGACACACGGCGCTATCGACCGGCCAACGCCTTCCATTCTACCGACCCGTACGGGAACCTGCCGATTCTGGACCAGGAGTGATCTGGCGAAATGCCGATCCCGATGATTGACAGCCACCGAGAGCTCGGTGAATCTACGTGAAGCGCGCCAGACAGGGCGCCTCCTGCCCGCGGCAAGGGAAAACTCCCACCTGTTCTTGCCATGAGAGCGCGTTCCTTACGCCTTCTTTCAGCCTGATCTCAGCGGGTCGCAGGCGATATGAAAGGAGGTCACTATGAGCGCACCGAAGTCCCTGCCACGCCGTCCGTCCCTGGAATCCCTGCGCAAGCAGGCGAAGAAGCTCGCGCGCGAGGTTGCGGGAGGGAACGCGGAGGCTCTCGCCCGAGCCCGCGCGCTGCTGCCGCATTCGGTACCACCCTTATCGCAGCGTGACGCGCAACTGGTCCTTGCGCGCGAGTATGGGTTCGCCGGCTGGCAGGACCTGACCGCCGAAGTGTTGAAACGTCTCGGGAAAGGGATAGCGTGGGCTGCGGATCAAGCCGCGCGTGCCATTCACGACAATGATGTCGAACGGCTGAGGCAACTGCTGACGGAGCATCCTGGGCTTGTCACTTGGCATGCACCGGATGGAGGCGTGCTGTTACAGCATGCGACGAGCTCATACGCGATGGACGTGTCCGATCCGGATAAGGAGCGAACGTTCACTCGGCTACGATGTGCAGAGCTTCTGCTCGACGCCGGCGCGACCGTGGTCCCCGTGATCTGGGAGAACGCACTTAATACGGGCGCATTGGGCATACTTCAGCTGCTGTGGCGCAAGGGTGTCATCCCTCACCGTCTTCGCATTGTCGCCGCCTTGGGTGAACTCGAAGCCGTTCGTGCCTGCTTCGATGAATCCGGCACGTTGCGCGTCGCCTCCGACCATCCCGACCCCCGTACCGAGGCGAACGAGGCCTTCTTGTATGCCTGTCGCTTCAGGCACAAGCCCATTGCGGCGTTCCTGCTGGATCGGTGCATCGCGCTCAACGGCGAACTGGATCGGCGCATCGCCGCCTGGCAGAACCGATCCGCGTTCATCGACTATTTGATAGAGAACCCGCTTTGGGGTACCTACCCCGCGCCAATCGCACCATGGCGCGCCTTCATCATGCGTCAGCTCTGCGGCGCCATCGGTCATGATGATCTCGCGACGTTCTCCCGTTGGTTGGAGAGCGAGTCCGACCTGCTCGACGATGCAAACGTGGGTGTGCAGGTTCAGCTGATCGAGCATGCCTGTTGGACCAATCGCGGACCGTTCATCGCGCGATTGCTCGCGCGCGATCCCGCGATTTTGCGACGTCATCCGCCGCCACCCTCCGCGGCCCTCCTCGACGCCCTCGCCTACGGCAACGCGCACCTCATTCCCCTTCTCACCACTATCCGGCCTACGACTCGCACATCCGCAACGCCCTGCACTGGGGTGCCCCGACCATCCAACAGGTTCTCGATACCGCCTTTGCGTGGGCTTGCATGAACCATCACTTCGAAATTGCCGCGTTCCTGCTCGATCACGGGGCAGACATCGACACGGACTGGTGCACCCATGAGCCGGCGAGCGTGCTGCATCAGGCCGCTGTGGAGGCTGACTATGAGCTGGCGAGGTTCCTGATCGATCACGGCATCGACATGACGATCCGCGATCACCGCTGGAACAGCACCGCCGAGGATTGGGCAGACGCCGTTGGAAAGGACAAAGGCATGGCGGAGTTTCGTGCGACGGCGGAGCGAGAACGTGAAGAAAAGAGACGTGCATACAAAACGCCCGAGTGACGATTACCAGGACCATACGAGCGAGGAGATCCGTTTCCCTGATGAGGCACGGTGTTCTTTCGACTACTATCGTTGCGAGAACATCGCCGCCCGTATGCCGTTCTATCCGATACTGCTCCACGGTACTCCCCTTCATTCCCACTCGATCGTGCCGGGCGGCTTTGACGTCACGTCATAGACCACCCGGTTGACGCCCTTGACCTCATTGATGATCCGCGTCGCGGTTAGCCCAAGGAAGCTCATGTCGAACGGATAGAAGTCCGCGGTCATGCCGTCGGTCGAGGTTACCGCGCGCAGGCCCACGACGTATTCGTAAGTTCGCCCGTCGCCCATCACGCCGACGGTCTTGACCGGCAGCAGCACCGCAAACGCCTGCCAGATCTTGTCGTAGAGGCCGGCCTTGCGGATCTGGTCTATATAGACGGCGTCGGCGTTGCGCAGGATGTCGAGCTTTTCGCGAGTGATCTCGCCGGGACAGCGGATCGCAAGGCCGGGGCCCGGGAACGGATGGCGGCCGACAAAAATTTCGGGCAGGCCGAGCTCGCGCCCGAGCACGCGCACCTCGTCCTTGAACAACTCGCGCAAGGGTTCGACCAGCTTCATATTCATGCGCTCAGGCAAGCCACCGACATTGTGGTGGGACTTGATCGTCACCGACGGCCCGCCGGTGAACGACACGCTTTCGATCACGTCGGGGTAGAGCGTGCCTTGCGCGAGAAATTCAGCGCCGCCAATTTTCTTTGCCTCATCGTCGAACACATCGATGAACAGGCTTCCGATCGTCTTGCGCTTTTTCTCGGGGTCGCCGACGCCGGCCAATCCTTCGAGGAACCGCTTCGACGCATCCACATGCACCAGCGGGATATTGTAGTGATGCCGGAACAGATCGACCACGGTTTCGGCTTCGTTGAGGCGCAGCAGGCCGTGATCGACGAACACGCACGTAAGCTGGTCGCCGATCGCCTCATGGATCAGCACCGCGGCCACGGCTGAATCGACACCGCCGGAGAGGCCGCAGATCACCCTGCCCTTGCCGACCTGCCTCCTGACCTTTTCGATCGCTTCCTCGCGGAAGGCGCGCATGGTCCAGTCGCCGGCGAGACCCGCGATCTTGCGGACGAAATTGCGGATCAGCTTGGCCCCATCCGGCGTGTGCATCACTTCGGGATGGAACATCAGGCCGTAATATCTCCGCTTCTCGTCCTGGATCACCGCGAACGGCGCGTTCGGCGAGACGCCGGCGACGGCAAAGCCCGGCGGCATTTTGGTGATGCGGTCGCCATGGCTCATCCAGACCTGGTGCCGCTCGCCCATGCTCCAGGTGGAATCGAACAGCCGGCTTGCGGCTTTCACCTCGACGTCGGCGCGGCCGAATTCGCGATGGTGCCCGCCCTCGACCTCGCCGCCGAGTTGCGCTGCCATGGTCATTTGGCCATAGCAAATGCCGAGCACGGGCACGCCGGAATCAAAGATCGCTTGCGGCGCCCGCGGCGAGCCTGCTTCGTGAACGGATTCAGGCCCGCCCGAAAGGATCACCGCCTTCGGCTTCATTTCCATGAAGGCGGCCTCCGCCTTCTGGAACGGCACGATCTCGGAATAGACGCCCTCCTCGCGCACCCGGCGGGCGATCAGTTGCGTCACCTGGCTGCCGAAATCGACAATCAGAATCTTGTCATGCGTTGAGGCCACCGGGGGCATCGACTCGCGGGCTTGCTGTGGGGCTATCATGGCAAGCAAATACGCGACGGGCACCGCCCCCGCAACCCGCGTAAAATATCGGCCCACATTCTTCTGCAGCTATGGACGGTTGCGTATAGGTCAGTATACTTGACCTAATTTGCCGCTATCCTCGGCGCAAATCTTTCAGATCCGGGAAGTCCCGGAAGCGACACCACGCCGAACTCATCGCCCGATCCGTTCTTGCTGCCGCCGCTCCTGCTCTCCTACGGGCAGGAGAATCCGATTTGCTATAGATGGGTCTTCACCAACACGACCCCGGAGGCATCCGCGAATGGCGAAAATCAGGATCGGTCTGGTCGGGTGCGGCTTCGTTTCGGAGCTGCACATGTACGCTTACAGGCGTGTCTATGGCCTCGATGTTGAAGTCAGGGCCGTCGCGGCGCGGGGTGACCATGTTGTCGCTTTTGCCGGTCGGCACCAAATACCGAGCGTCTACCGTAGTTTTCGCGAGTTGATCGCCGACCGCGAGTTGGATGTTGTCGACATCTGCACGCCGCCCAATTTACACACCGCAATGATCGTCGACGCGATGAGCAGCGGCAAACATGTCATCTGCGAAAAGCCATTTGCGGGTTATTTCGGGCGCGAAGACGACAAGCTGCCAATCGGCAAGCAGGTGCCCAAAGCGCTGATGTACGAGCGCGTTTTGGAAGAAATGGAAAGAACCCGCGCGGCGGTCTGCAAGACCGGCAGGCTCTTCATGTACGCGGAAGACTGGATCTATGCCCCGGCGGTGACCAAGACCGTGGAAATCCTCAAGGCTACCAAGGACAAAATCCTGTTCATGAAGGGCGAAGAGAGCCATAGCGGCTCGCATGCGGCGCACGCCGCGCAATGGGCCATGACCGGCGGCGGCTCTCTCATCCGGATGGGATGCCATCCGCTTGCGGCGGTACTCTATCTCAAGCAGGTCGAGGCGAAGGCACGCGGCGAGGCGATCAGCGCTGCCAGCGTGATCTGCGACGTCGGCCATGTTGCGGCATGCCTGCGGCCGGACGAACGAGCTATCCTCAAGTCCAATCCGGTCGACGTCGAGGACTGGGGCATGCTCGCCGTCACCTTCTCCGACGGCACCAAGGCGACGGTGTTTTCCGGCGACATGATCGTGGGCGGCGTACGCAACCTGATCGAAACCTATACCAGCGGCGGCTCGCTGTTCGCCAACATCACGCCGAACACGCACATGATGAGCTACCAGACCAACGAGGAGAAGCTCGCAAGCGTCTATTTCACCGAAAAGGTCGATCGGAAGACCGGCTGGCAATACATTTGCCTCGAGGAAGAATGGACCCGCGGTTATTTGCAGGAAATCCAGGATTTCATGGAATGCGTCGCGACCGGACGGCAGCCGCTTTCGGATCTCGCGCTGGCCTTTGAGACGATCAAGGTCAACTACGCCGGCTATTGGGCCGCCGAGGAGGGCCGTCGCGTCAGGCTGTGAGGTTCGGGAGCATCTTCCAATTGCGTGGAATCACGATCAAGCGTCGTGGTTAGAGACGCGGCATGGCCGCGCTCCTCATCATGAGGGTCCAATATTAGACCTCATCCTGAGAGCGGCGTACGCCGCGTCTCGAAGGATGGAGCCACCGACTGGAAAGCGTCCTAGGCGGCGTAGATCGAGGATTTCGGCAGCGGGAAAACCGGGTCTTTTGTCTGGATATTGTCCGGCCAAACCACCGAGATATGCTCGCCGGCGTTTTGCATCACGACCGGCGTCGAGCGCTCGTTCTGGCCCGAGAGCGGTGTATCGGGCGGATAGAACTTCACGCCATAGCCCTGGATCGTGCCGCCAGGCGGGATGTCTACGTCGAGCGCCGCCTTGCGAACCGCCTCCGGATCGAAACCGCCGTATTTCTCCTTGGCGACGGGCAGCACGTTGTTGAGCAGGACCCAGGTCTGATTGAAGCCCATTGAGCAGTGCGGCGGAACATCGGTCGCGCCGGTCTTCGCCTTGTAACGCTCGACCATCGTCTTGGTGAGATCGCCGATCCCGGGCGCGAGTTTCGAGGGATCGAGCAATTGCGCCGGGACCGGATCGATATTGCAGAAATTGTCGATGTCCGCGCCGAAAGTCGCGCGCAACTTGTCGAGCTGGCTGTAACCTGCGCCTGCGCCGAACAACATCTTGAAATGAAGGCCGTTCTCACGTGCCTGGCGCAGCAACAGGGTGATGTCGGGATTGTATCCCGCATGCGAGATCACGTCGGCGCGGGAGCGCTTGATCTTGGTCACCAGCACGGAAAGGTCGGGGGCGGAGGCCGAGTAGCCCTCCTTGAGCACGACCTGGAGTCCGGCCTGCTTGGAATAGGCCTCGTCGGCAGCGGCAACGCCGACGCCGTAGGGACCATCCTCATGAATGAGCGCGACCTTGACGTCCTTGGGCTCGATGCCGAGCTTGCTCTTGGCGTGTTCGGCAATGAAGCTCGCAAAAGCCTGGCCGTATTGATCGGAATGGATCTGCGCGCGGAAGACGTAGTGCAGGTTCTTGTCCTTGAACACGGCGGTCGCAACCGCCGTCGTGATCCAGAGGATCTTCTTTTGCTGCTCGACCTTCGCGGCGAGCGGGACCGCGTGCGAGCTTGCATAGACCCCGCTGATGATGTCGATCTTCTCCTGGTTGATGAGGCGTTCGGCCTCGTTGATCGCAACGTCCGGCTTGCTCTGGGAATCGGCCGCGACCGCGGCGATCTTGTACTTGCCGCCGATGCCGCCCTTCTCATTGACGAGATCGATTGCAATCTGCGCACCGACCGAGGAGGCGACCGAGCCGCCGGCCGCAAACGGACCGGTCAGGTCGTAGATTATCCCGAGGCGAACGGTTTCAGCTTCCGCCCGTGCACGTGTCCAATCGAGCGAAAGGACGGCTGCTGTGGCCGCAGAATTTTTCAGCAGCGTTCTGCGCGAAGTCGGCATGGCGTTCCTCCCGAAACTGTATCGTCGATTTAACGGCTGTCATTTTCCTTTGTTTGACCAAGTATTTAGAGGATGCGTCGGAAAGTCAATCAGGATGACCGACAGCCCCGCCTCCGGTGATGATTGAAACGCGCATGGTATCCTTGTGCGTGAATGCTTCGCGCGCCATCGCGGCGATTGCGGCGAACGGATAACTAACTGATGCGAGCTGAGGCAAACGTCGTCGGCGTCGTTCCCATATCTCAACTCATCCACGGCTGCACAAGTCGGTTCTTCGATCACCTCGTCGACCGCCACCGGCAAGACTTTCGGCGCCACGAGGCTGAACGACTTCGCCGTGGTCGCGACTGCGCGAGGCGCGTTTACCTTGTTCGAAGCGCGGAGTATCAATTTTGCAATTGTGGTGTATTCTCAATTCATGCAAGTCGAAGGTCGACTTGCATTGAGCCAACAATTGGGGATCACGGAGGGCAACATGGCCAAGAAAGCGAAGAAGAAGAAGGCAAAGAAGACAGCCAAGAAGAAAAAGAAGTAGCTGTTCGACGAAACCTCATCGCATCCAGATAGCGTGTGAGGTCGTTACGCCTTCGCAACACGGATAAGCGGCGGCTTTCGCTTCCAGAATATCCGCGTAACAGTCAGCCGGACCCTTATGCAGATGCTTGCTGCATAACGGTCCGGTTTTTTATCGGGTGAACAGGCTTTCGCGCCCATCCAATGTGAAGCATCCCGCATCAGCCGGACTTTGCGCGTTCCGCCGCTTGCTTCACGCGCTCCGGATCGGCCGCTATCGTGACGCCCGCGCGCTCCTGCTGGAGCAGCATCACGGAGCGCGAGTCGCGTCCTTCCCAGCCGCGGTTGCACGCCTCAAGCATCTCGGCGTGCGCCAGGTTGCACATGCGCATCGGCACGCCGAGTTCACGTCCCAGCGCGGTCGCGAGCCCGACGTCTTTGGTGGCGAGCTTGAGCGCGAAGTTCGGCGGATCGTATGTGCCGGGCAGGAACTGATCGAGCAGGCCGTCGAACGTCGGGCGGCGACCGCTGACGCCCTGGCGCACGGCTTCCCAAAGCGCTACCGGATCCATGCCGGCCTTCACGCCCATGGTGAACGTCTCGGCGAGCGCACAGGTGATCGCATAGCTCGACATGTTGTGGACGAGCTTGGCGACCGTGGCGGTGCCGATCGGCCCGACGTAGGCCGGGCGATCGCCCATCGCGTCCAGCACGGCTTTGTGCCGGTCATAAGCGGCCTTATCGCCGCCAACCCAGATCGCCATCTTGCGCGACGCCGCGCCGGACGGCCCTCCGCTCACCGGCGCATCGAGCATGTGCGCGCCCTTGGCGGCAAAGGCCTCGTGAATTTTTTTCACGACGCTTTGAGAGTTTGTCGACAGATCGAAGTAGGCCGTGCCCCTTTTTACGCCTTCGATCAAGCCATCGGCGCCCAGCGAGACGCGCTCGACATCCGCAGGCTCGGGCAGCGAGGTGAAGATCACATCAGACCTCTCGGCCAGCGCGCGCGGCGTATCCGCCCATTCGGCGCCTGCTTGCAAGTGATGGCCCGCCGATTGTCGGTGCAGGTCGTGCACAACGACCTTATATCCGGCCTTTAGGATGTTGGTGGCCATCTTGCCACCCATGGTGCCGAGCCCGACGAAGCCGACGACAATGTCATTGGCCATCGTCATTCCCCCTTGTTGCCTTCGACCAGCACCGTGTAGGCGACCTGCGCGGCGGACATCGCGGCAGGCCAGCCTGCATAGAACGCCATGTGGGTAATGACTTCGGTGATCTCTTCCTGCGTGACGCCATTGGCGATCGCACGCGACAGATGAGATACGAGCTGTTCCGGCCGGTAGGTGGCGACCAGCGCCGCCACCGTGATGAGACTGCGGTCGCGCTTCGAGAGAGCCTTGCGCTCCCACAAGTCGCCGTAAATAACGTCGTTGGTGTAATCGACCAGTGCAGGCGTAAACGCCTTGATGCGGTCGCGTTTGGCGGAAGGCGGTGCCTTGGCCATGCGGTTCTCCCTTGTTTTTTTAGCCGCGCGTCGTGGCGCGGCCTTTTTCGTTGCCGTTGAAGCTAAACCAAAAGTCTAATTACTCTGGCTGAACGGAAGTGTCGACCAGCGCAAATCGCCGAGCTGGCACGCGCGGCTTGGCTCGCTGGTCCATCATCGCGCTTCGCCGGAGAATGCCTGCCGCAGTGCCGATAGCCGGTCGAGCGCGGCTCGCGGCAGCGGGCCTTTTTGAACCGCGGCGAGCGCGTCCTCGAACTGTTGCGGCGTCGCCATACCGACCAGGATTGTGCCCATCGCGGGGTGAGACAGCGCAAACCGCGTGGCGGCCTCGGTCAGGCTGGTGGCGAACCCCTCCTCTACCAGCGGGTTGAGACGGCGTGCGCGAGCGACATCGGCGTCATAGCTCATAGCCGAACCAATCGGCTCGGGCGCCGGACCGGCAATCGGATGACGCTCGGTTGAGCCCGACAGTGCGCCGCCGGCGAGCACGCGGATGCCCACTGCTCCAACGCCGGCGGCCGTGGTGTGGTCGAATATTCGTCCATAATCTTGTGCCGGATAGTTCTTCGGCAATTCCTCGGCGGCCGACGGATTGATCATGTTGTAGACGACCTGCGCGCCATCGAAGGCGCGTGCATCGATCACTTGATGCAGGGCTGCGGTATCGCCGACTGCCGTGATCCCGAGGAAACGAGCCTTCCCTTGCCGCCGCAGGCGTTCGAAGGCTGGTACCACCTCGCCGAGTACCTGTCGGACGCTCAGCGCTGATCCGCCTCCTGTCTCGGTAATCGCATTGTGCAGGTGAAAGATGTCGACCCGCTCAAGACATAGTCGCGCCAGGCTGCCTTCGAGCGACATCGTTACGGCGTCGGCAATGCGGCCGAACTCGCTCTCCGACAATCGGACCTTGGTGCCGACGGCCACATTGGCCGGCTTTAGCTTCTGCAAGACGCGGCCAAGGTTCTTTTCCGATTCGCCATTGCCATACTGCACGGCGGTGTCGAAGTAGTTCACGCCAGCGGCGATCGCCCGCGCGATGGTACGCTCCTGGTCGGCAGGGTCGCCGCGTACCATAAATCCACCCACTGCGCCGCAGCCGAAGCCCAGCACCGAGAGCTGCATTCCCGTGCGTCCAAAGACTCGCAATTGCATCGCTGTTCCCTCCGACCGTGGCGGCCCCCACGCGGCGGGTTCTTGTGCCGGTTCCAGAATTAACCCGCGCGCGGATTTAAAGCTTAACCAATAAGCTTAACCAACGAGTCTTGTTGCACGGTCCTGCAAAGCAACTGAGGGTTCAGCACCGGGCAGTTCCCCCAGATTTTGACGAAGGAAGTATGAGTGATGGTGCAGCCGACAATAGGACGAGTCCTGAGTGATATCGAGCGTGAAATCGAGGCGGAGGTCCGAAACAGGCCGCCGGTCCACGACCCGCGTCCTGTCAGTTACGTGCCGCCACGGGTAAGTGCGCCGGCTCTGCAGATGCCGGACTATGTCGAGCATCGCGACGGCGCCACCGAGATCGGCAAGCTGTCGGCGGAAGCCGTTGTGCGCGAATACGAAGCTGCGGCGAAAGAGATCGAGGCGATGGGCGCGGAGTTGATCGAGCGCGTCAGGCAATGCGAGGCGATGACCCGTGATGCGCTCGCCGTGACCGAGGACTTAAAGGAGACCGCGGAGCGCTACCGCGAAGAGGCCAAGCGCGTCTTCGTTCAGATCGAGAACTGCTCGCTCGTGACGGCGGAGGTCCGCAAGACCTGCGTCGAACTGAAGGAAAAAATCGCCGTTCCGGCCGCGATAGACAGGCCA
>VAZG01000092.1 GCA_005885285.1 Alphaproteobacteria bacterium
GCCATTTGCGCCAGCCGCTGCACCGCGCCTTCGATGTCCTTGCCAGCGACCATCATCAGGTCGGCCATTTCGTCGACGATGATGACGATATAGGGCAGCGGTTCGAGATCGAGCTTCTCGTTCTCGTAGATCGCCTTGCCGGTCTCCTTGTCGAAACCGGTATGCACCGTGCGCGTCAGATCCTCGCCCTTGGATTTCGCTTCCAGCAGCCGCGCATTATAGCCGTCGATGTTGCGCACGCCGAGCTTGGACATGCGCTTGTAACGCTCCTCCATCTCGCGCACCGCCCATTTCAGCGCGACCACCGCCTTCTTCGGGTCGGTGACGACTGGCGTCAGAAGATGCGGAATGCCATCATAGACCGAGAGCTCGAGCATCTTGGGGTCGACCATGATCAGGCGGCATTGATCGGGACGCAGCCGGTAGACCAGACTCAGGATCATGGTGTTGATGGCGACCGATTTGCCGGAGCCGGTGGTGCCGGCGATCAACAGATGCGGCATGCGCGCCAGATCGACGATGATGGATTCGCCGCCGATGTTCTTGCCGAGGCAAAGCGGAAGCTTGGCGACCGAGTCGTTGCTTTCTCTCGCGGTCAGGATTTCGCGCAAATAGACCTTCTCGCGATGCGCATTCGGCAATTCGATGCCGATGGCGTTCCGGCCGGGAACCACGGCGACGCGCGCCGAGAGCGCGCTCATCGAACGCGCGATATCGTCGGCAAGTCCGATCACGCGCGACGATTTGATGCCGGGCGCTGGCTCGAGCTCGTACAGCGTCACCACCGGCCCCGGATGGGCTTTGACGATTTCGCCGCGGACGCCGAAATCACCCAACACGCCCTCCAGCGCCCGCGAATTCGATTCCAGTTCGCTCTTGTTGAGCGGCTGCCGATCGGAAGCCTTGGGTGCTGCCAGCATGGCAACCGTCGGCAGTTCGAACTTGTCGGATGATTTGCGCGCTGCCGCGCGAGGCGCTGCCTTTTTGCGCGGCGCGCGGGCCGCGGGGGCCTCGTCGTCCTCCGCGTCCTCGTCGAAATCCTCCTCCTCGGCCGGCGCCAGCGCCGGCCCGGCGCGGCCGCCGAGGCTCGGCTCCTGGCGTTCGAACGAAAGGGTGCGAGGTTGGCCTCCGCTTGCAACCAGCGATCGATAGGCGGTCGATAACAACCATGCCAGCCGCGCCTTGGTGCTCATGACCGCATGAAACGCCCAACCGAGTCTCACCGAGCCGTCCTCGTCGTCCTCTTCGCCGAATGGCGCGTCGTCGTCGGCGACCACAGGCGTTTCTTCTTCCTCCGGGCGCGACCCCGTGCCGCTTGCGATCAGGAATGTCGGGACCAGGGCGGCGAACAAGATGATCCCGAGCACGAGGCGATAGACGAAGCCGGGCGGGCCGAACACCACCGCGGGCGCCCGCACCAGCGCGTCGCCGACGACCCCGCCAAGTCCGGTCGGTAGCGGCCAGGCGCCGCCATGCGGCCAGCAGCTCGCAAAGCCTGCCGCGATCACAATGCAGAGGACCCAGCAGCCGAGCCGCAGCACCTCGCGATCGAAGCTGCGGTGCGTCAGCATGCGCCAGCCCCTCACCGCGATCGGCAGGATCAGCATGATGGCGCCAAGCCCGAGGATCTGCATCGAGAGATCGGCGCCGATCGCGCCGGGATAGCCAACGATATTGCGGATCGCGCGCGAGGTAGCGTGGCTGAGGCTTGGATCCTGCACCGACCAGGTCATTAGCGCCGCCGCCGCTACGCCGGACAGCGCGAGCAAGCCGAGACCGATCAGCTCGCGCAAGCGCCGTACCAGCGCTTCGCGTATCGAGGCTGGCAATTGACCGACCAGGGGAATGACGCGTTCGATCGCCGGCATGCTCATGGGGCCTTCGCGATTAATCCAGAGTTTCGACCAGCCGGTGCAGCGCCTCGGCCGTTGATTCGCCGTCGGAGACCAGCGCGAGGCGGATGTAGCCGGCGCCGGGATTGAAGCCGCTGGCTTGTTGCCGCGCCAGATAGCTGCCGGGGATTACGCGCACGCCGGCGTCGCGATAAAGCTTCACGGCCGCGGCTTCGTCGCCGCCGCGCGAGGACACATCGAGCCAGACGCAGAAGCCGCCGGCGGGCCTGCGATAGCCATAGCGATTGCCGAGGATCCGGTCGGCGAGATCGAACTTGATCCGGTAAAGCCTGCGGTTCTCTTCGACATGTGCCTCATCGCGGTAAGCTGCGACCGCGACCTGCTGCAGCGGCACCGGCACTTGGGGTGCGGCGACGTTGCGCAGCTCGTGGAACAGGCCGAGAAATTTTTTGTCGCCGGCCGCGAAGCCGACGCGCATGCCCGGCAGGTTCGAACGCTTCGACAGCGATTGGAACGCAACGACGTTGGTGAAATCAGGCCCGGCGCATTCGAGCGCGCTGCCCGGTGCTTCGCGGGTGTAGATTTCCGAGTAGCACTCGTCGCTCAGGATCACGAAGCCGAACCGGTCGGCGAGGCTTTTAAGGCGGCTGAAATAGTCACGGCCAGCGACGGAGCCTTGCGGGTTCGCCGGCGAGGCGATGTAGATCGCAACCGTCCGCGCCAGCGTGGCGTCATCGAGCGCGTCGAGATCGGGCAGAAATCCGTTGGCGAGCGTGGTCGGCAGATAGATCTGTTCGCAACCCGCAGCCCGGGCGCCGGCGCCATAGGCCGGATAAAACGGATTGGGCATCAGGATTGCAGGCCCCCCGCGGCGCTCGCCGACATAGCGGGCGGCGGTCAGTGCCGCAAAAAACAGGCCCTCGCGGCTGCCGTTCAGAACGAGGATTTCAGTTTCGGGATCAATCGCGCGGGGCAAGTCGAATCGGCTGGACAGCCAGCTTGCGGCCGCCCGCCGAAACGGCTCGATGCCCCTCGCCATGGGGTAACGGCCGAACTCGGCGGTATATTGGGCCAGCACCGGTCCGACAAAACCTGGCACGGGATGCTGCGGCTCACCTAACGACAGTGTTATCAATGGCTTAGCTGGCTTGTAGGGGGCAAGCAGCTCGGTCGTTCGCGCAAATGGCGACCGTTCGCCTTCCTGATGTGCGGCACTCTCGGGCGCGCGGGATGAAGCGGTCATGGCCATGAGTTCAAAACGCCAGCACTCTCGAAGCAGCCGATCACCCTATCTGGGAGCGGCTGCGGAAGCGGATCAAACCACCATAGATACGGCGAGGTTAAGACGCGATTAACCATCGGCGCCAGCAGTGATTTTGATCGATTTGTCGGGTGCAAGGTCGCTCTCGAGGCTAAGTCAAAGTCGCGAACAGCCGCCGCCGATCCCGCGGCGCGGAGTGCGCCCGAGTGATGCACGAACGTTCCGCCCAAGAAAATTGAGGGCGCAGGGAAAGCCGGGTGCCCCGTTGCACCCGCAGCCTCGCACGCAAACAAAAAAGCGCACGAGCGTCGTCACCACAGGTTCACCGAAACATTCCGGCCTTCCCTGCGCAATGGTTTAACGGCTTATACCGCGCTCTCCTTGGCGACGAATTCGTCTTGTCACCATCATCAGCGGATTAGAGGCGTGTCGGCGCCCGGTCGGGCCGACATGCCTCCGCTGACTTGACACCAGCAACGGGTGCCAGGACCACACGGTTTTGCCATACGCCATCAGCGTCGTTCGTCTAGCCCGCCGCAAATCGCTCACGAGGTTCAGCTCGCCCTGCGATTTCCGATTGCGCGCTCGACGCTGCCGCGTCCACTGCATCCCGCACCCAACGTTCGTGACGATCGCGATACGTCCCTCTTTTCGAGGCGGGACGACCAGAACAAAATCGCTGATTTGGGGTAGCCGTCAAGCATCCACTTGTCGCGAGCCAAGCATGGCTGCGCGGCCAAATTCCACGTTGACTAACCGGTGGTGTAATCGCCGGTGGGCCGCCTCTAACTCTAGCCCGACGGGCAATTGGGGAATCCGGCTGACCACATGTCTGCTCAAACAACAGACATTAGGGGAAGGCGGACGTCACATCTGCTTTGTTCGCAGTAACGGACTTATGCGCCGCAGCAAACGGCACCCTTATTCGATCGCCTCATCGGCGCGGACAAGCCACGTCGGTGGATCAGGAAAATTCCGGCCAGCGAAATCCCGCGCCGGGTTTTGCGATACGCCGATGCCAAGCGCCATTGCAGTCTTGAGGCTGACCACCAACTCGAAACCTTGTAGGCGGCAGGACCGCAAGGTCCGGCAACAGGTCAAGCGGTCAAGACGTTCCCACGTCATCGCGGCGGTGAGCTTGGAATCCCCACGCACGTTGTCGTCCCATCCGTTTCGCGAGCCGCAGAAGTACATGGCTTGGCCGGAATAATCTTCGTCGAAATGCCGTCCTCCGCGGGTTTGGATAAACCTGTCGGCGAGAACGTCTGGTTCTCTGCAGCAGAAACCCCGCGCCCAGCCGGTGGAGCAGCCGGCGCTGATTGCCCAAGAGCGGGCGGGGAAGGCCCGCCCGCCCCGCTGCGCGCGGCGGGCGGATTGTTCGAGGTAGTGCTGCCGGCGGCGCTACCCGTAGCAGGAGGGGTTCCAGGTGTACCTCCGGTTGCTACATTTCCGGTTGGAGTAATAGCGTTGGGTGCAGGACCGCCGGCGGCTGGGGCTCGAGCGGCAGGAATGACGCCGGAGACGTTCGCGGTACCCATGCTGTTAGCCGCAGGGCCTTGAACGGCAGAAGCGCCGCCAGGGCTGACATTTGCATTGGTACCAACATTGTTCCCGCTTGCGCCCGGCACGAGAGGATTGACGCCCGTGGCGTTCTCGAACGGCGTATTGCCGGATGCATTGGGCGCGTTGCCGCCGGAGACGCCACCCGTCGTCAGCGTTGCGCGCGGCACCGCGACGTTTACGTCGGGAGCGCCATTGCCCACGGTATTGCCAAGGACAGAAGGAGCGATCGGGGACGGACTGACCGGTTGGCCGGCACCAGCCGCAGGCGATCCGCCCGGCCCCGCAACGTTTGCGTTGGGAACGCCATTGCCCACAGTATTGCCAAGGGCAGAAGGAGTGATCGGGGACGGATTGACTGTGATCGGTTGGCCGACGCCGGTCGGCGCTGCGCCCGGCGTCACTGTGCCCGCGTTTACGTTCGGCACGACACCACTTGGGATGGAAAGGTGCGCACCACCGCCAACTCCGACTCCGCCGCCAACTCCGATTCCGCCCAGCGAACCGCCTGCACTTCCGTGACCGCCGCTCGCGGCGCTGCCCGAAGCACCTGCGGCCGCACCGACGCCAGTTCCAGCCGCGCTCCCCGCGCCTCCCGCAGCGCCGCCTGCCGCACCAGCCCCGCCGGCCCCGCCCGCACCACCACCGCCCGCGCCCGCACTACCGGCACCGCCGGCGCCGCCTCCGCCTGCACGCGCATGCTCAGGACTGAACGCCAGCGTCAGCGCCAAAAGGACTGCGACAACGACATGTTTTGGTGCGCCGGCCATGAGCAACCTCCCTGAATTGTCTTTCAACAGGGTCGAAGCTTCGCAGTTCCTTTTGGCGTT
>VAZG01000619.1 GCA_005885285.1 Alphaproteobacteria bacterium
TGGGTTGCCGCCGGTATCCTCGATCAGCAGCTGAATCTGCCGGCCGCTCAGGCCGCCGTTTGCGTTCTGTGCTTTGGCCCAGAGCTCACCACCGCGTTTCAGCTGCTGCCCAACCGAGCCGAGCGGACCGGTCAACGCCAGCGGCATACCGATCTTGATCGGTTCAGCCGCGACGGCATGGCGGCGCCACCACGGTACGGCGGCGAGAGCGAACCCGGCTACCGCGGACCTCGTGACTGTCCGCCGGGTGATGCCTCCGCGCTTGGTCATATGTTTCCTCCCATTCCGCTCGCATTCCCTATACCTGCTCTAGCCGATCTTGAACCTGTTGGCCAGGAGAGTACCGTATCAGGGCCGCAGCACTGTTGCATGCCGGAAGGATGAGTTCGGATGCGCATCCCCGACCCCCCTATCCACCCCGCGCGGATCGCCCGGTTCGTGGAGGAAGGCTATTGGGTGGAGACGACGAGCAATGATGCGCTCGGGCGCAGCGCCTCGGCTCGCAACGGGCGTTGCGGTGAATCCGGGTTGACCTTGATGGCTGTGGCGCTCTTCCACGGCTCGATGTTAAAGAGCCGTGCGGCCGCCACCTCGGCACCCGCGAAATTCGGGATACGGCCGTGTGGCGGAAACGGAAAACGCGCCTCGCCCTCAGCGACAAGCCTGTCCCAGACCCACTGCCGCGCGGCGTTCTTGTCAGCGAAGTCCCGGGCCATGACCGAAATTGGAGCAGCGCGTCCTGGTGATAGTCAAGGCGCAATCTGCTTGATGAAAAACCTCGGGAGAGATCCTCGCCTCGCAGACGTCTCACTCGTCGATCGAGAAGCGCAGGCTCCAATGCGTTCAAGGCTGCGCTACGCTCGTTCGCGCGCACCTGGATCGTCGACCTCAAGGGGCGCGACATCCGCATGACGGGCAGGCAGAGCCGCCCCCGACCGCAATCCAAATAGCGTTGTGGCGGAGGAGCGTCCAGGTTGACCGCATCCATGCTATCGAGCAGCGCCCGAGCCGATCGGCGTTGACAGGCGATGTTCGGGGCGGTCCCAATAGCATGTGCGCCCTTTCCATGTCGTCGATCAGATACTGTGAGGTGGCACGATGGCTGTCAGCTTTTCGGACCTACAGCTCGCGTTCGAATTCGTGAGCAGCGGCGGCATGGGCGAGAATGAAGCCTATCTCGACCGGCGGTCGGGCAAGATCTATTGGCATTCTAAGGTCGGCGACAACGACGAGGAATTGCCCGACGATATCGACGAGGAGAATTACATTTCAATTCCGGACAAGAGAGAGCTCGATCTTGGCAAGCCTCTGGTCTTGGATTTCGCTCGTGAGTTCCTCCCCGATGACTACGACGAAGTTCGCCACATCTTCAGCCGAAGAGGTGCTTACCACCAATATAAGGAGTTGCTGGTGCAGCGGGGCGCGCTCGAACGGTGGTACGATTTCTCGAACAAGTCCGAGGAGATGGCTTTGCGGGAGTGGTGCGCGGAGAACGGGATCGAAACCAGCGAGACCTGAGGTCACGCTGTTGCTATCTACCGGTGGCCTTGACGAGCGCGGGGTACGCTGGAACCGTCCAACTCCTTGCTCAGTCGAGCACTGATCCGTCTCAGAAGGCCGGTCTGCGCAACATGATGAGAATGGCGGAACCGAAAGTTCGAATCCACTCCCCTCCACCGGTGAGTCAGCAACGAACCGTCTCGGCGATAGGTCAGCGGGCGCCCTTCGGGCGAAGGGCACGATCCGGCCATTGCCGCGCTGCGCGGCATAGCGCCGACGCGAACGCTGGCGCGCCAGCACCGTCGCCGTATTATTTTGATGAGTGGGAGTAGGAGCTTGCCATGATCCGACTTGGCACGATGCTCGCGGCGGCGCTAGTGATGTCGGCAGTAGGCGCCATGGCGAACGCCAAAATGGCGACGCAGACCTTCACCGTGCTGGCGGGCGCTGGGGCGCACGACGTTTATCCCGCGCCGGACGGTGCAGTCTGGTTCACTGCGCAATCCGCGGGCAAACTCGGCCGGCTCGATCCTAGGACCGGCAAGTCGGATCTGATCGCGCTGGGGCCGGATGCGGCGCCCCATGGGGTGATTGTTGGGCCCGACGGCGCCGCCTGGGTCACCGAAGGTGGGCAGAATGCGATCGCCCGAGTCGATCCCGCGACCCGCGCCGTCAAGCTCTTCCCGCTGCCCAGGGAGCGGCGCAACGCGAACCTAAACACAGCCACCTTTGATCGCCAAGGCATGCTCTGGTTCACCGGGCAGAACGGCCTCTACGGCCGTCTCGATCCCAAATCGGGCACGATGGCGGTATTCGATGCGCCGCGCGGTACCGGTCCCTACGGCATCGCCACAA
>VAZG01000093.1 GCA_005885285.1 Alphaproteobacteria bacterium
TGTATCAGCGCGCCCGGCTTGGCATCGGTTATCTGCCGCAGGAAGCCTCGATCTTTCGCGGTCTTACCGTGGAGCAGAATATCCGCGCGGTGCTGGAGGTCGTCGAGCCTTCACGCAAGAAGCGCGAGGCGGAGCTCGATTCGCTGCTCGACGAATTCAACATCGCACGGTTGCGCAACACACCGTCGATCGCGCTGTCGGGCGGCGAGCGGCGCCGCGTCGAGATCGCCCGCGCGCTGGCCACCCGCCCCAATTACATGCTGCTCGACGAACCCTTCGCCGGCATCGATCCGATTGCGGTGGGCGACATTCAGGACCTCGTGCGCCATCTCACCAATCGCGGCATCGGCGTCCTGATCACCGACCACAATGTGCGTGAAACGTTGGGCCTGACCGATCGCGCTTATATCGTCTATGCGGGGGAGATCTTGACGGAAGGCAATCCGGACGAGATCGTGAACAATCCGGACGTTCGCCGTCTTTACCTTGGCGAGGAATTCCGGCTCTAATTTCCGGCACGATGCCGCCGCCAAACCGGTAACCATCTTTTGCCGATCGGGCCTTAATCAGATTTTCCACTCCGTCAAGGCGTGTACATCAGCTTTGGACTAAGCTAAGCAAGAATCGGACCAGTTTTTAGGGATCGTTCTTGCCTCCATGGCGCTGACGCAGAGATTAGAGTTCCGCCAGTCCCAGTCGCTGGTAATGACGCCGCAGCTGATGCAGGCCATCAAGCTGCTGCAGCTGTCCAATCTCGACCTTTCGGCCTTTGTCGAGGAAGAATTGGAGCGCAATCCGCTGCTGGAGCGGGCCAGCGAGGGCATCGAACCGACGGTCGCCGGGGAGCTGGCGCCGGAACGGGCCGAATTCTCCGATTCCGATGCTGCGGTCGGCGTCGATGGCGAGGATTCCGCTTCCAATCTTTCCGAGGTGGTGAATGGCGCGGCAGACAGCTTCGAGCCGGCCCAGGAAGAATGGATGAACCGCGACCTCGGCAGCCGCGCCGAGATCGAGCAAACGCTGGATACCCGTCTCGACAATGTCTTTTCCGAAGAGCCTGCGGAAGCGGCCGCCCGCAATGCGCAGGACGCTGCACCGACCGCCTACACCGAATGGGGCGGCGGCGCCTCCAACGATGACGACTACAACCTTGAAGCCTTCGTCGCAGCCGAAATGACGCTTGGCGACCATCTCGCCGAGCAGCTTGCGGTGGCATTCTCAGCACCTGCGCAGCGCATGATCGGGCAATACCTGATCGATCTCGTGGATGAGGCAGGTTATTTGCCGAGCGATCTCGGCCAGGCAGCCGAGCGGCTCGGTGCATCGGCCGAGGATGTCGAGGCGGTACTCGCGGTGCTGCAGAAGTTCGACCCGCCCGGCGTCTGCGCGCGGAATTTGAGCGAATGCCTGGCGATTCAGCTTCGCGAGCTCAACCGCTACGACCCGGCGATGCAGGCTTTGGTCGAGCACCTCGATCTCCTGGCCAAGCGTGACATTGGCAGCTTACGCAAATTCTGCGGCGTCGACGACGAGGACATCGCCGATATGATCGGCGAGATCAGGCGTCTCAATCCGAAGCCGGGCTTAAAATTCGGCGTCGCGCGCATGCAGACCATGGTGCCCGACGTCTATGTTCGCCCCGGGCCCGACGGCGGCTGGCATGTCGAGCTCAACAGCGACACACTGCCGCGCGTGCTGGTCAATCAGACCTATTACACCGAGCTGTCGAAGACGATCCGCAAGGACGGCGACAAGTCCTACTTCACCGATTGCCTGCAGAACGCAACCTGGCTGGTGCGCGCGCTCGATCAGCGCGCCCGCACCATCCTGAAAGTCGCCACCGAGATCGTGCGGCAACAAGATGGCTTCTTCACGCATGGCGTGGCGCATCTGCGGCCGCTCAATCTCAAGGCGGTAGCGGATGCAATCCAGATGCATGAATCCACGGTGTCGCGCGTCACCGCCAACAAATACATGGCGACCAATCGCGGCACGTTCGAATTGAAATATTTCTTCACCGCCTCGATCGCCTCGGCCGATGGCGGCGAGGCGCATTCGGCCGAAGCCGTGCGCCACCACATCAAACAATTGATCGACGCCGAGGATTCTGGCGCAATTCTCTCCGACGACACCATCGTGGAACGATTGCGCGCATCGGGCATTGATATTGCCCGCCGCACGGTCGCGAAATACCGCGAAGCCATGCGAATTCCATCCTCGGTGCAACGCCGCCGCGACAAGCAAAACTCGCTTCTGCTGCCGACCTGAAATTTCCCGAAGAGCCGCGATCGGCTTGTATTGCGCCCCGACCAAATCGGATTAGTCTCCTTGGGTTAGCCTTGTCGGATTAGTCTCTTTTGAATGGTCCTGGCTCGCTTACAAAAATCTATCGAGGCATCAACATGACCCTCCGGATTTCTGGCAAAAGCATCAGTGTCGGCGAAGCGCTGCGCGAGCGCGTCAGCGAGCGCACCGAGGAAGTGCTGCGCAAATTTTTCGACGGCAATTATTCCGGCCACATCACCCTGAGCAAGGACGGCTTCGGTTTCCGCACCGACTGCTCGCTGCATCTGGACTCCGGCATCACGCTCGAGGCTGAGTCGAACGCCCCCGACGCCTATGCCAGCGCCGACCAGGCGCTGCTGATGATCGAAAAGCGCCTGCGCCGCTACAAGAGCCGCCTAAAGGACCGCTCGGCGCGCAAGGCCTATGCCGAAGCGGTTGCGATGGCCGAGATGATTGCGCCCACGCTGGACGCGCCGAGCTACATTATCGAGGCGCCTGGCGAAGGCGGTGACGAAGTCACCGGCTACAACCCCGTCATCATCGCGGAAGCAACCACGACGCTGAAGCGGCTGTCGGTCTCGGAAGCCGTGATGGAATTGGACCTGACCGGCGCTGCATGCCTGGTATTCCAGCATGGTTCCAGCGGCCGGGTGAATGTCATTTACCGGCGCAGTGACGGCAATGTCGGCTGGGTCGATCCCCCTGCCGTAGAATCCCGGAGTGAGGGCCAATGACATTGACGCTTTTAGGATGCCTCCCTATGGTCCGCGGCCTTCTAAACATAGGCGCAGGAACAGCTTCGCGGGAGTTGGCACCGGGCATGGGTTGGAGTAGAAGCCCCCCAGTTCCGGATTCGGGCATAAACCCACTTCCCGCCTCATCTTCTTGATGCCGGCCCGCTAAAACCTATCTCGCAACCTGACAGTCAATTCACCTCGGAACGCCCCATGACGATTACCGATCTGGTCGCACCCGAGGCGATTCTCCCGGCACTGAAGGTCAACAGCAAGAAGCAGGCGCTGCAGGAACTGGCGGCGCGGGCGGCAAGCCTGACCGGGCAGAACGAGCGCTCGGTGTTCGAGGTTCTGCTGCAGCGCGAGAAACTTGGAACCACCGCGGTCGGCTATGGCGTTGCCATCCCGCACGGCAAGCTGCCGAAACTGGAAAAGATCTTCGGCCTGTTTGCGCGGCTCGAGCGCGCGATCGATTTCGAGGCGATGGACGGCCAGCCGGTCGACCTCGTGTTCCTGCTGCTGGCTCCGGAAGGCGCCGGCGCCGATCATCTGAAAGCGCTGGCGCGGATCGCACGGCTATTGCGCGACCAGGACATCGCCAAAAAGCTGCGTGCCTCGCGCGACGCCCAGGCGATCTATTCGGTGCTGGCGCTGCCGCCGGCAAGCGCGGCGTAGAACGCACGACAAATATCCCGGCTGCCGCCCTCGAAATGAAAAACGCGAGTATGTCCTCGACCATATTGAGGACATACCCGCGTTATCAGCGAATCTTTTTGGGCGCTCAGTTAGCGCGGCGTCGTTGACACCGGCAACCGCCAGCGTCAGTGCACGCTGACCGCCTGCAGTTCATTGCTCCAGGCATTGGCGACCGCAGCTTCGCGGCTGTCGGTCAGCATGATCGGTGTGCCGTCGGCGGCGTGAAGCGCAAACAGCTTAAGGCCGGGCGCAATCTTCGGCGCCTGGGGAAACAGCCCCGGCACGTCCTCCGAGCGGATCTGCTTTACATAGGCGATGTGGCCCTCGCCCAGGGTGGCCAGCGCCTCCGGTGAGACGCTCGTCGGTTCATACCCAACATTACCTTCGGTCATCGTCTCGACTCCTCTATGAGACTAAGCGGTCGAGTCCGCTACTCGTTCCATTATTCGTGTTCATTGATAGCGATTGTCTTAACGATCTTTTCCGGCTCAGGCCGGGCGAGGTCGATCGACAACAGCCCGTTTTTCAAATCCGCGCCCAGCACATGCATCCCCTCTGCCAGCACGAAGGTGCGCTGGAAGTGGCGTGCGGCGATGCCGCGATGGATGTATTGCCGGGCCTTGTCCTCCTGCTGGCGGCCACGGATCACGAGCTGGTTTTCCTCAATGGTCACATCGAGTTGGTCGCGGGTAAATCCAGCGACCGCCAGCGTGATGCGCAACCGCTCCGGTTGGCCGTTGGAACGGTCGCACCGCTCGATATTGTAGGGAGGGTAACCGTCGGCGCCTTTGACGACGCGATCGAGCACGCGCTCAATCTCGTCGAAGCCCAGCAGGAACGGACTGGAAAGCGTGGGAACACGAGACATAGTTTACAAAGTCCTCTCGAAGCGACTTTGAAGTTTCAGGGCCCTGTCGGCACCCCTTGAAGAGCAATATGGGCACGATTTCAGAAGCTTTCAAGCATGCTGGAACCGGCTTGGAACCCTACGGGTTGATCCTTTTGCGACCGTCGGCGGCAAATAGATGCAGCTTTTCGCGCCTGGCAATCGCCCTGATCCGCTCGCCGATCGCCGGGCCGCCCTGTCCGGGGATGCGGACCAGGATTTCGCCCGGCGGCAATTCGCCGGGCTTGGCGCTGACCGCAGGCGTCTCGCCCTGTTCCGCCCGCACGCCATAAATGTAGGTCTCTGCGCCGACCCGCTCA
>VAZG01000403.1 GCA_005885285.1 Alphaproteobacteria bacterium
CAGCCCAAGGTTGCGCAACTCGCGGCGCAACGGCTCGGGCATGGTAGCGATACTTCCCGCAGCCGCCTTGGTGAGATCGGGGGGAGCCGCATCTTCGGTGAAATAGCGCCAGCCCTGGAACGGGCGCATCGACCGCGGCGATACCGCGATCACCTTGGGCTGCATGACGAGGCGACAACGCCCGATGCCGTCCCTATCGCGGAACGGCTCGACCGCGACGATTTTTTCGCGCGCCGCGATTTCGCCGCGGATGACCCAGTAGAGCGAGCCGCCGGCGAGGATCTCCTCGATGCGCTTTGGTGTCATCCGGGTAATGTGGACATGGCGCTGCGGAAGACCCTTTTTCTTCGCGGTCTTCATGCGCTCGGCGACCCAGCCCCTCAATTCCTTGACGGATTCGCAGCCGACGGCAAGTTTGATGAGATGAAGCGGCATGAGCTTGAGAGGCTAACTCGGCGCATTTGACATTCGCTCCAGCGTTTTTCGCGATCGCGATAACGATGTCAAATCCAAAACCGCGGTTTTCAAAGCATCAATCGTTCGATGCCGCGGGTGCGGACGCCGCCGGTGCCGCGGGCGCGATCTGAACCGGCGCCGCCGCGCGCTGAGGTTTCGGCGCCGGCGGCTTTTTGGCCGCGGCCTGGGCGTTGGCAGGTGCCGCCGACTTTGGCGGCGGCACCAGTGAGTTCGCGGGCGCTGCCGGCCGCGGCGCTGGCGGCGTCGTCGTAGTAGGTTCCGGATTCATGATGCTGACGGCGGGGGTCGAGGCCGCGGTCGGAAATTCGGCGTTGGTCGGTCTACCGGTCGGCGTCGTTGTCGGCGCAAGCACGGCAACCGGTCCTGCGGATGCGGCAGGCGCGTTCCAGGTCGGCGAATACCGCGCAATCATGCCGTTATAGACGTGCTCTTCCATATTGGTCGCGATCTGATGCTGATCCGTGAGAGAGCGGAAGGCCGCGCACTGCGTCGGCGTGCAGTGATCGCGAACCACCAGCACTTGCGCCACTAGCCCATAGCGGTCGCGTTCCACCGCTCGCCTCAACGCCTGCAATTCCGGGGTCATGTTCCGGTTTGCGACTGCCGCTTCGCCGGACGCGGTCAGCCGCGTGATCTGGGACGCCGTATAGGTCACCGCCGCGGCGACAGCTTCGGCCGATCCGAACAGCGCTTTTTCGCACGCCGCCAACACCGTATCGCCAGCCAGGTCGTCGATACAGGACAACGCTGGCAAAGCAGCGGTCATCATCTGCGGTGTGGATCTGGTCTCACCCGATCCGCCGCGGCTGGCCGGGCCGTACCCGCGAATGGTGGCTGCGACCGCAATGCCGACCGCCAGCAATGTGATGATGGCCAGCGCGCCGTTAGCGACCGATTTCTCGGCGCGCAACAGCGTGATCAGAACGATAATCCCGAAAAAGCCCGCCGCCGCCAATGTGATCCACATCGGAAAGGTCGGCGAACGCCAGAGCTGGTCAAGCGACGAAGCCCAAGCCCAATTCATGCGCGAAGTCCCTCATGCCGCATTCAATCGAAATGAATGCCTGCACTTGGCATCCGTCGCAAGGATGCTTCTGCGAACTGGGCCATTTGGCGGCGGGTCAATGGAACCCGCCTCGCCAAGACCATCCGCGGATCTCTTCAGGAAACGGCGAGCTGGCTTTCCTTGGCCACCCGTTCGAAAGCTTCGGTCGAGCTTTTGATCCGGTATTGGCAGTCATCGCCGTCGGTCGGCAACAGACGGATCACCTCATAGGTACCGCTGGCGGCCGGACGGGCAACATTGCTGGCAGTGAAATACACAGTCTCTCCAACGCTGAATTTGTGCTTCAACGCCCTCTCCATCACGCAAAAATGCCGGTCGTGCCCACGGTCCCGCTGCAATGTCCCGGCTGAAAACAGCGTATAGCACGCCCCCGGTCGCCTTGGCCAGCAACATCCGGACATGGCAAATACGCATTTTTTAGAGGTTTTTCAGCGCGATAAATGCGTTTCTGGGAGTTCCGGACCCGTCCCGCCCTTGCGCGCGGAATCGGCGGCTGGTGCCCTCAAGCCGTGTGCGGCAGCTTACCGTCCGGACTGGCGTGATCCACCGCCAGCGGGAGCTGGTGCGCCAATATCTCGCTCAGCTGGTCAACCGGCACGTTGAACCTGGCGGCGAGCTGCTTGACGGTGTCGCTTCCCAGCACTTGGCGCAACTGATCAGCCGTGATCGGCAGGTTTTGACCGTTCCCGATCCAGGATTTGACCTGATCGCCAAAGCCCGCCTGCTGCAGCTTCGCCACGATCGCGTTGAGCCCGCCCTGGCTTCCGGTGCCCATCACTTCGCCCATCACGACCGGCAGCACCGCTGCGCCGAGCTGGCTGAGTGCGCTCTTCAGTGCCGGCGAATTTTCCAGTGAATCGAGAATTCCCATAGCCAGACCTTTTGGTTGGATGCACGAAAACGGATGCCGGATTGAGACTGCTTTCGCGACGATCCGTCAAGCGGCCGATGCCGCGATGTTCTCGGGTAGCACGACTCAAACCGTCTCGAATTTCTCAATGACGAGCGTCTCGGCAAGGCCCTCGCGGGTCCATTGCTGGAACGCCGGCAACGCCATCATCGTGGCCATGTAGCCTTTCGCCTCGAGAGCTACCTCGATCGCATAGGTGCGGAAGCGATGTATGACGGGTGCAAACATCGCATCGGCGCCGCTGAATGCGCCGAACAGGAACGGCCCAGACTTGCCGTAGCGCGCACGGCACTCGAGCCAGATCTCTTCGATCCGCGCGATGTTGGCTTTGGTATCCGCTGATAATGCAACCGGACCAACCGGGCGATGCAGGTTCATGCCGCATTCGTTGCGCAGCGGCAGAAATCCCGAGTGCATCTCGCACGAGATCGAACGCGCATGCGCCCGGCGTTCGCGATCCTCGGGCCATAGTCTTGCTTGCGGAAAGCGCTCGGCGACATATTCGATGATGGCAAGCGAATCCCAGACCGTGACGTCGCCGTCGATCAGCGCCGGCACCTTGCCGGAACGCGTGAAGCCAAGGATGCGCTCCTTGTCTGCCTTGTTGTCGGTATAGAGCGGAATGAAGACCTCGTCGAAGGCGATATTGCCGGCGCGCATCGCGAGCCACGGCCGCATCGACCACGACGAATAGTTCTTGTTGCCGATCACCAGCTTCAAACCCATCGCGAAAGAAATCCTCTCAATTGATCATCCTGCCATAGCGCGCCGACAGCATGGCTGCCAGTCCCCTCCATTGGACCAGCACCGGCCACGCCAAAGTGCCGCCGGGACAATAAATCCGACGGTCGAGGTGGACCTGGACCGAGGCTGACGAGGTTGCTGATCGAATGAATTTGCGAATTGCTGCAAGCCGTGCGTGGTCGCCCGGCGCCCTGACGGCGCAGCGGCCCGCATCGCCAGCGGTCAGGCAATCCAATCAGCGCCCGCTCAGACGGCGCGACGCTCCGGTGAAATATCATGGGAATAGTGCGTACATTCCACGATGGCCGAGAGAGCAGAGTTTCTCAATGCGATCGGGTCTCGCTCGCCTTTCGCCGCACAGGCGAGGATTTGCGCGGCGATTTCGGCCTTCATCGTCGACGTGCGCTTCGCTTCGGGCAGCATGGCCGCGGCATCGTCAAGGACCGTCTTCATCAATTGGATCAGTTCAGGCTGAAAAGCTGCTCCTGTTGTGTTCATGGCTGCCTCCTCTCCAAGCGACCTTGGAGCGGCATTCTATGTCCAAATTTTTTGTGGGAGCAATATCCAAATGATCCTTCGCGGCGATTCTTGCTGCGTCCGATGCTCGCAGCAACGCCGGGCGCAGCCACTCGCGTCAGCACACCTGACATTCGGTAAAAACGTTCAAACCGCGCACTTATTGAGCAAAGCGTCGCGCCGGTTGCCGCGAATGATCACGGATGGTCGACATGCAGAGATCTCGGCTGGTTCGTGAGCCCCCGGGTTTAGTTCGTGATGACAACAATGGTCGTCGTGGTGACCTGGCGCCGGCAATTCGCCTCCAATGCCTGGCGCGCAATCGGGACCCAAAGTGCGGTCAAGAGTTGAAGTCACGCGGTGAAAAGCTGAGGTCGAGCACCTTCCACTCGCCGTAGCGGTTCGCCGGCAACATCGCATAGGGTTGGCAGGCCTGCAGCGCGGTGATCGCGCTTTGCATCAACAGCGGCCCCTTGGCGGAGGCGCTGGCTTCGATCAGGATCGGGTCGCGCGCGAGCCGCCCGTCAGGCGTCATCAGCACCCGCAGTTTGATGATTACGTTATCGGAGGCTGCAATCGACACCGGCAATTTCGAGCATGTCTTGAGGTGACGCCGGAACTCCGTCACCGCCTTGGAGGCGATGTCGGCGGCGCTTGAGGCTGTCGCATCGATGCCGTCGCCCGGTTTGTCCGGCGAACCCACCGGCTTTGGCGGAAGCGGCAGATCTTCGGGCAGGCCGAGCATCACGTGATATTTGAGGGTCAGATCAGGCTCGGGAGGCGTGTAGGCGGGCGCCGGCGCTGCCATCTGCGCAGGCGCTGCTGGTGATGGCGCTGGCGGTTGGGGCTGCGGTTGAGCAGCCGTTTCGTTCCCCTTGGCGCGTGCCGGCGTTGGCGCTTCCTGCTGCTGCGGCCGGGCGTCTGCCGGCTGTTGGGCCGGCGGCGGCTTCGACGGCTGCGGAGGGTTCGCGGCCTCGGATTCCGACTGCGAAGGCACATCGAGCGAAGCCGTCTGTGTTGGCGGCTGTGCTGGCAGCGCCGGATCGGATTCCTTTGTCGGGACCTCATCCGGCGTCACGATATCGACGGCGATCGGCTCGGCCGTGACCACCCCGAAGGGATGCACCTCAGTGAACAGGAATACCAGCGCGAGCACCGATAGATGGGCGATCGCGGATGCCGTTATGTCCGTGCGTATGAACCGCCGCAGTTCCATCTTTATGATGTTGCGCTTGATAGCGGTCCAGCTTAGCCGCCTCGGTGCTATCGCCTCAATCCCATTTCGGCGCGAAACCAAAATCGGTCAGCCGGGTCTTGGCGCTCCCCATCCGCGAGACCTGGTCGATCTCGGTATCCGACAGTTCGAAATCGAAGATATCAATGTTCTCCGACAGCCTTTCGAGCTTCGAGGTGCGCGGGATCGCAGCTACATTTTGTTGGACGAGCCAGCGAAGGCAGATTTGGGCAGCAGTCTTGCCGTGCGCCCGCCCGATCCGGACGAGCGTCTCGTCGTTCTTGATCCGGCCCTTGGCGACCGGGCTATAGGCGACCATCGCCAGGCCGTGCCGCGCGCAGGCCTCCTTCACCTTGGTCTGGTCGAGATAGGGATGGTACTCGACCTGATCGCATACGAGCGGTTCCGGACATTCGGCAACCGCCTGCTCGATCAGCGCCACCGTGAAATTCGATACGCCGATATGCCGGGTCAGGCCGAGCTTCTTGGCATGCGCCAACGCGCCCAGCGTCTCCGATAGCGGCACCTGCGGATTGGGCCAGTGCAACAGCAGCAGGTCGACCTCGGGCAGGCGCAGGCGGACTAGGCTTTCCTTGGTGGAACGTTCGAGATCGTTCGGGGCAAAATGCGTGGTCCAGACCTTGGTGGTCACGAACACATCGTCGCGCCTGATGCCGGAAGCGCGCACGCCATCCCCGACTTCGCGCTCGTTCTCGTAGACCTGCGCGGTGTCGATATGCCGATAGCCGAGCTTTAACGCTTGCTCGACCAACCGCGCGCAAGTGCGGCCGCTGAGCTCCCAGGTGCCGAGCCCGATCGCGGGGATTCTTGCGCCATTGGCCTCGACGAATTGCATGAACGGGAACTCTGGCCGATCGAGCCCCATTATGTCCCGTTGGCATCTTGCTGCCAACCGGACAAAGCATGGTTCGAAGATTTGGCCTTAAGCCTTTGCCAACGCGGCGAATACCATTTCCGGCGCGTGCGCAATGACGGCAAGCAGCGCCCGCGCTGGCCCGCGCGGCGCGCGCTTGCCCTGCTCCCAATTCCGGATGGTTTCGACGGGGACGCCAAGCTTCGCCGCGAATTCCTGCTGCGTCAGGCGTGCGCGGCGCCGAAGGTCGCGCACGATCGCCGTATCGGCTTCCGCCGGCGCCGCGGAGGCTATCGCCGGCTGCAACGGGTACTCCTGCCCGTCCCGCAATTCGACGATCCGTCCGTCCGCCTTCAGCCGCAAGCGCTGCATGATCCTGCTCGTTTTGAGCGCAATCCGGGACGCAAAAACCGAAGCCGCCGATCGCGCACCGCGATCATGGGCGATGCGCGTTAACGTTGGATTAACGATACAAATGCCTGTCGCGACGGGATTATTTCAACCCGAACCAAAGCGTGGCGATGCCCAGAAAAGAAAAGAAGCCAACCACGTCGGTGATGGTCGTCACGAACGTCCCGGAGGCCACGGCGGGGTCCGCCCGCACCCGTTCCAGCACCATCGGAATCAAAATGCCGCCAAGCGCGCCGGCGACCAGATTGCAGATGATCGCAAGTCCGATCACGACGCCAAGCCCGGGGATCTTGAACCAGGCGACGGCGGCGATACCGGTGATGACGGCGAAAGCGATGCCGTTGACGAGCCCGACCAGGCTTTCGCGTAGGACGACGCGAAAGGCGTTGTTGGCGCCGAGCTCGCGGGTTGCCAATGCGCGTACCGCGACCGTCATGGTTTGGGTAGCGGCATTGCCGCCCTGGCTCGCGACGATCGGCGCCAGCACGGCGAGCGCCACCATCTTTTCGAGCTGGCCCTCGAACAGGCCGAGTACCGAGGACGCAAGAAAGGCAGTGGCGAGATTGACCAAGAGCCAGTTGAAGCGGCCCCTGGCGATGGTCCAGACATTGTCCGACAGTTGTTCGTCGCTGGTGACGCCGCCGAGCGCTTTCAAATCTTCGTCGGCTTCCTCCTCGATGACATCGACGACGTCGTCGATTGTAATGATGCCGACCAGCCGGTTTTGGGTATCGATCACGGGGGCTGCGACCAGATTGTACTTGCCGAACATCCGCGCGACTTCTTCCTGGTCGTCCAGCACGGAGACGCGGCGGCGGTCTTCGTCGATCAGTTCGGCGAGCGGCACTGGCCGGCGCGAGCGCAACAGCACGTCCAGCGGCACTGCGCCCTGCCAGTGGTTGGCGGCATCGACGGCATAGATTTCATAAAACCGCTCGGGCAGGTCGGGCGTATCGCGCATGTAGTCGATCGCCTGCCCCACCGTCCACTCCGGCGGCACCGTGATGAACTCGGTCTGCATCCGCCGTCCGGCGGAGTTTTCCGGATAAAGCAGCCTGCGCTCGAGCGCGACGCGCTCCGATGGCGGCAGCTTTTCGAGGATCTCTTCCTGATCCTCTTCATCGAGCGCTTCGAGCAATTCGACGGCATCGTCGGATTCGAGTTCGCGAACACCTTCGGCGACCGTTTCCGGCTCGAGCTCCTCGAGGATTTCCTCGCGAACGGCGTCGTCGACCTCGTTCAACGCCGAGAAGTCGAAATCCGTGCCGGTCATTTCGACAAGGCTTACACGGTCCTCAGGTTCTAGCGCTGCGATCAGATCGCCGAGGTCGGCCTCGTGGAGTTCGGCCACGACCGCGCGCAGGAACTGGGTGTCCTTTGCCTGGATGCGGCGCGTGATCTCTTCGACGAATTCGGCACGAATTTCGCCATCTTCCTTGCGCAGCGGGAGACGGTCGAGCACCGAGACATCGGCGGGGTGGGCAACGTCCATTCGTTCGGCCATGCCACGCCTCGCCCCGTTTGACAGAATGGTTCAACTCGTCTGAATTGTCGCTTCACGCATTACCCAATGGGCATCGTCTGGCGCAATGATAAATATGTACGAGCAGAAACGGGTCCGGACGCTCATCAATGCGGTCGTGGTTGGCCTCGCCGCTTCGCTGGCGTGGACGGCGACGGTCCGGGCGGCGGACTGTCCGCGCAAGGGGACGCTTGGGACTTCGCGTACCCTTGCCGTCGAGGCGGCCACCTACCCGCGCGTGGGGCTGAAGAATTTTCCACAAACCTTGCCGCTCCGGGACCACGAGGTGGTGCTGACCTTCGATGATGGCCCATGGCCGCCGACGACGCCGAAGGTGTTGGCCGCCCTGGCGCGGGAATGCGTGCACGCGACCTTCTTTCTGATCGGCAAGCCAGCTTCCGAACATCCAGAGCTGGCCCGGCGGATCGCGGCCGCGGGACACACGATCGGATATCATACCTGGACCCATTTCAGCCTGATGCGCATGCCGCCCGCAGATGCCGTGGAGCAAATCGATGACGGCATCTCAGCGGTCGAGATGGCGCTTCACGGGGTCGCGACCACGACCCCGTCAACACCGTTCTTTCGTTTTCCTGGTTTTGAGACGACCCAGGCAACTCTCGATCTCCTGCAATCGCGCGGCATCGTCGTGTTCGGGACCGATTTGTGGGCCGGCGACTGGAACAAAATGACGCCGAAGTACGAATTAAGGCTCCTGGTCGACCGGCTGAAGGTGGCCCGCAAGGGGATCATCCTGCTGCACGACCCCCAGGCGAAAACCGCTGCCATGCTGCCGGCTTTTTTGCGTTATCTCCGGGACAACCACTATCACATAGTGCATGTCGTTCCGGGCACGTCCGCAACTGACCTTAGCGGGGCGCCCTGATCTGAACGTGAAACCTGTGTGGAAATCGGCCGTTAAGGCTATGTTCACAACGCCGCATGCAATAATCGCTATCCTGGAACCCGTGAGCCCATTGCCGTAAGCTGCGAGACGAACGTTCGGCAATGGAGGGCAAGTGACGCCGGCGGGTGCGGGTGCAATGCGGACGGTGCGTCATGACTGGAAACGGCTCTCTTGACGGCTCTTTCGGGTGCCGCGCGCGAAGATCGAGCGCGCTTTGCCTGGGATTTCCCTTATGCCTGGGATTACCGTTATGCCTGGGGTTACTCCTGGGCCTCGCCGCGCAGAGTGCATCCGCCGCCGACTGCCCCGGGCACCCCGATGCGATCGGCACCTCGCGCACGCTGGTGGTCGATCCGCGCGAGCATCCGCGGATCGGCACCATGCAATATCCGGAGACACTGCCGCTTCGGGACCACGAGGTGGTGCTGACCTTTGATGACGGGCCGTTGCCCCGCAACAGCAACCAGGTGTTGCAGGTCCTCGCCGACAATTGTGTGAAAGCGACTTTCTTTACCATCGGTCAACAGGCGCTAGCCAATCCCGAAGGGGTGCGTAAGCTCGCCGCCGCCGGTCACACGATTGGCACCCATACCCAGGATCACCCGCTGACCATGGATCGCATGCCGATCGAAAAGGCCAGGCAGGAGATCGATGGGGGGATTGCATCCGTGTCGGCGGCGCTCAGCGATCCCACCATGCTCGCGCCGTTCTTCCGGATTCCAGGCCTGCTTCGCGCCGAAGGCGTCGAAGAATATCTGGCGTCGCGTGGCATCCAGGTCTGGAGCGCTGATTTCCTGGCCGATGACTGGCATCACATTTCTTCGTCGCGGGTTTTTGATCTCGCGATCAAGCGGCTGGAGGAGACGGGCAAGGGCATCCTGTTGCTGCACGACATCCAGGCGCGCACGGCTGCGGCTTTGCCGAGGATCCTGCACGAGATGAAGGTCCGCGGCTACCACATCGTGCATGTGGTGCCCGCGACGCCGGAGCGCCCGGCGACGCCGACCGATCCGGTGCAATGGCGATTGCATCCACCTTCGGAGAATGTGCCGATCGCGCATTGGCCGAAAATCCCCAGTTTCGCTTTTGCCGAGGCCCAAGCGTTCGCAGCGCCCGTGCTGCCGAATTTCGATGCGCCGGATGGAGAGCTGTTTCTTTCCGCCCAACGGTTCGATCGCGCCAGGCGGGTTGTGCAAAACGTGCCGCTGCCGCGCGAGCCACCCTGGCCGCGGCTGACCGAGCTGTCGGTGCAGAACGCTGCCACCTTGCCGGTGCCGGAGGAGCGCCTGTTCGAGCTGCCCAGCGACGCGCGCGCCGCTTTCGAATCGTCGCCGTCGCGGCGAGCCGAAATCGCGACCGAGCCACAAGCCGAAGGTCAGTCAAAACAGGCGTCCACCGAGAGCGGTCATTCCGAGCGCGCTGTTGCAGCGGCCGCGGCCAAACATGGCCGCGGCGCAAGGACGCGTCTGACGCGTGGAGCCCGCCACGCCATTCGGGTCGCACATGCCAGCCACGGCGCGCCAAAACATCAGGCGCATGCGGGCAAGCCTCCGCGGCGTCCGGTTCACGTGGCAAGCCTCAAGAAGCGCTAGTCAAGCTCGAACGCCGAGCTGTAGTCCTGCTTGAGGGCAGAGTCTTGTTCGGATTTATTGAGCACACAGTTGCCGACGACCAGAACATCCAGCTCGTTACCCATGAAGCAACGGAAGGCATCTTCCGGCGTACATACGATCGGCTCGCCGCGCACGTTGAAGCTGGTATTGACGAGCACGGGGCATCCGGTCAGCGCCTTGAACCGCTGCAACAGCCGGTGGAACAGCGGGTTGGTGTCCGTACTCACGGTCTGGATGCGGGCGGAATAATCGACATGGGTCACGGCGGGAATTTCCGAACGTGAAACGTTCAACTTGTCGATCCCGAACAACGCCTGCTCTTGCGCGCTCATGGCGCGCCGCTTGTCGTTCCTGACGTCGGCGACGATCAGCATGTAGGGGCTGTCCGAATCGAGTTCGAACCAGTCCGCAACATCTTCGCGCAGCACCGCAGGCGCAAAGGGACGGAAACTCTCGCGGTATTTGACCTTGAGGTTGAGGTTCTTCTGCATCGCGGGCGAACGGGGATCGCCGAGGATCGAGCGTGCGCCGAGCGAACGCGGGCCGAATTCCATCCGGCCCTGAAACCAGCCGACCGCAAGCTGGTCGGACAGCGCCTTCGCCGTCGCCTCGACCATTTGGTCTTCACTCAACACCGTAAAACGCGCGCCGACCGCGGTGAGCCTTCGCTCGATCTCACTTTGCGAGAATTGCGGACCGAGAAACGCGCCCGACATCCCATCGTCGGCAGCAGCGCTGCGCGGCTCGCCCTTAAACTGATGGTAGGCTGCGAACGCAGCACCAACCGCGCCGCCGGCATCACCGGCCGCCGGTTGAATCCAAATCCGGTCGAACTTGCCGTCGCGCAGCACCTTGCCGTTGGCGACGCAATTGAGCGCCACGCCCCCCGCAAGACAGAGGTTGCGAGCGCCGGTCTTACTGGCGAGGCTGCGCGTCAGCCGCAGCACCGCTTCGTCGAGCACCGCCTGAATGGAGGCGGCAACATCCATGTGGAACGAGGTCAGCAACTGATCGGGCGCGCGCACCGGCTGGCCGAACAGTTTTGCAAACCGTTCATTCGTCATGGTGAGGCCGGTGCAATAATCGAAATAGGACATGTCGAGCCGGAACGATCCATCCGGCTTCAGATCGATGAGGTGATCGAGAATGAGCTGCGCGTATTTCGGCTGGCCGTACGGCGCGAGCCCCATCACCTTATATTCGCCGGAGTTGACCCTGAAGCCGGTGAAGTAGGTCACGGCCGAATAAAGCAGACCAAGCGAATGCGGAAAGTGAATCTCCTGGAAGATCTCAAGACGGTTGCCCTCACCCAGAGCGGCCGATGTCGTCGCCCATTCACCGACACCATCCATGGTGAGAACCACGGCCTTGTCGAACGGCGACGGATAGAAGGCCGAGGCCGCATGGCTCAAATGATGTTCGGTGAAAAGTAGCCTGGCACCATCGAACTCCTCATCGAATTCCCCAAGCTTCTTTCGCAACAGGCTCTTCTGGAACAGCTTTTCCTTCAGCCACAGCGGGATCGCCATCTGGAAGGAGCGGAAGCCTGCCGGCGCCAGCGCGATATAGGTCTCGAGCAGCCGCTCGAATTTCAGGAAAGGCTTGTCATAGAAAACGACATGGTCGATGTCGGAAAGCCTTGCGCCCGTGGCTTCCAGACAGTAGCCGATCGCATGCATTGGAAACGACGGGTCGTGCTTCTTGCGCGTGAACCGTTCTTCCTGTGCGGCGGCGACGATGCGACCGTCCTCGACCAGCGCGGCTGCGCTGTCGTGATAGAACGCAGAGATGCCGAGAATGCGCATGCCTTCTCAGAATAGTGTGTAGATGAACGGTGCGAATACGGATCCCTTCGTCAGCACGACGAGACCCCCGAATACCACCATCATGATCAGGATCGGCAGCAGCCAGAATTTCTTGCGCACGCGCATGAAGCGCCACAACTCGGCGACAAAATCGATCATCAGAACTGATCTCTCATGGTTTCCGGCGCGGGTCCGGGAACGCGCGCGATCCAGTAGCTCCGCGCACCAGCCTCGCGCTTGAGCCGCAGCAAATCCCTTCCCCGCGCCCGCATCACAAGGCCGGTGGGAAAAATCGTGCCATAGAACAAAAGGCCCATCACGATCGGATTGACTATTCGATGCAGGATAAGGCCGAGCTTCATCCACAACCGGTTGAGCGGATGCAGCGACGACGGCCACGACAGTGCCGCGATCAGCAGCAGCACCGAAGCCGCGAAGGTCCACGGCCACACCCGACCGAGATGCCAGCCGTTGAGCAGGCTCACCAGCGCCAACGCGCCGGCCATAACGAGGCCAAACGTGCGGTCGGACCCGGGTTGCGCCACCTCGTCCCGGGTGAAAACTTCATGGGTTGACTGCTTCATGAGAACTGCCGACAAGACCCCTCGGATATTCGCCGTGCTTTATCAGGTGTGCGCGGCGAGGTCGCCGGTTTTTTTGGTCTGTTTCGGCCCGGTCGCGCCAGTCCTGGAATATCAATACGAGCCGGTAAAACACGGGAATGCAGGAACGGATGCCGGACAGTCTCTTTTCGCGCGCGCGGGCCTCGGGCAAGGCCTATTTCTCGCCTAGGCGCCTTCTCATCAACACGACACTGGTACTGTACTGCCTGGCGCTGTTTCTTCTCTTCGACTTCCTCTATTCCGCCTTCACGATGGGCCAGGAAAAGGCACGCTCGGCGCGCATCGCCGAGCCCGTCTACGATCACGGTTTGGCGGCCAATTTCGACGGCTACGACATCTGGGGCGAGGCGCGCTACCGCCTGATCACCAACGACCTCGGCTTCAAGGATTCCGCGGTGCGCGACGTGCCGCTGAAATCGAGTTCGCGCCGGATTCTGTTGATGGGAGATTCGTTTGTCGAAGGCATCGGAATGACCTTCGATAATTCTTTTGCCGGTCTGCTCGAGCGCGCGGGCCACGAACGCGCCGAGAAAGTCGAATTCCTCAACGCCGGCGTCGCGTCCTATTCCCCCAGCATCTACTACAGGAAGATCAAATATCTGCTCGAGCGCGGGTTGCAGTTCGACGAGGTCGTGCTGTTATCCGATAGTTCAGATGTGGAAGATGAGGCGACCTCCTACTTCTGCATCGACGACGACCCGAAATATCACAGCCTTTGCACGACGCCGCCAGGCGCTACACCGGAGCCCGCGATCAAGCGGGATTTCTTCATCGATCATTTCGTCGTCACCAACCGGGTGCGGGTCACCGTCAAGCGATGGATTCAATTCGCGCTCGGAAACCGGCGGCGGGCGATCGAGAACGATCACAATCGGATCGGCTGGACGACCAAGTCGCCCGATCCCGCCAGATATCGCCCGCTCGGGATCGAGGGCGGCATCGCGCGATCGCTGCAAAACATGACGAAGCTTTCGGACCTGTTGGCGGGCCGCGGCATCCCGCTCACGATCGTCGTCTATCCCTGGGCCCAGCAAATCGCCCAGGATGACCGCGACAGCCGCCAGGTCGCGCTGTGGCATGATTTCTGCCCTATCCGTTGCAAGGCGTTCATCAACCTATTTCCGGTGTTCTTCGCGGCGGCCGACAATGACAAGGACTGGTACGAACACCTCTATATCCTCGGCGACGACCATTTCTCCGCGGCCGGCAACCGCATGATGTTTGAGGAGCTGGCGAAACGGCTGCTGCCCTGAATCGTTTTCAACTACTCGGTCACGATCTTGGCGACGCAGAGCAGTACGATACAGGCGAGGAAGAACAGATCCATGTAAGCCTTCATCTCGGCGTCGCGGCGCAGCCCGCTGACATCGCTGACGGCCTGCTTGCGTGCGGGCGTTATCCCGGCGCTGTCGGCGGCGGTCGCCATCAGACGCCGTGTCTCGACCTCCAGCCGCTCAATCTTCTGGAAGAAATAAAACGACCGTAACGTCGAGACTGCCCGCATGCCGGTATAGATCAGCACGAGAATCGCGATGATCGCTCGGTTATGATACTTCTCCATGAAGTTCAGGCTGAAATAGACTACCGCCAGAAACGCGAAGTTCGAGATGAAGCGGTAGACGAAGCTCAGAAGTCTCATACGTATGCTCCAACCGAGGATGGGGGCAGCCGGCATTCGACACGAATGCCGGGATTTGCAAGGGGATGTTCTGCCCGCGCCGCGTTGGTTGGGCTCGGTGTGGATGGCATGGACGTTCCGGCCTTTTAACCGGGGACGGCGACAATGCAAGGCGCTCGCGCCTGAAAAATGCCAAAGCCGGCTGTTTCACGGATGGCGGCGCGCCAATCCGCGCCAATCAGTGCGGGCCGGGAACCGTTGAAGCGGTCGCTGACGGTCGCTGAACCCTGGGCCGCGCAGGCGTGAGCCAACCCAAAGGCTCGATGGCGGTTCTGCCTGGATCGGGCTAGAATGAAATTGCCACAAGACGTGGGGTGCGCCGATGCCAAAGAAGGGAATCACGGGCCACGACGAATGGGTCGTCACCGAGGCGCTGGCAACGGCTTTCGTCGCGCTGGAGCAACTTCCGCCAAAACACCAGCCGCGGGCGCATATGGACGACATCAGGAAGCTGCTCGCCAATGGCCGCGAGCCCGCGGCCGTCACCCTGCATCTGGCCCAGGCCAAGTGCAGGCTGTTTCCCGATCTTGATCCACTGACGATCTACCAGGAGTACGGGCTCGGGGACGGATACGGCTAAAGAGCCAGCCGATGGCCGATGCGCTCGGACTAACCAATGCCCCTATCCGATACCCAATCCTCCGTTTAAGGCGCAAGTCGCGCCGTCTCATGTTGTCCACTCTGATGTTCGATCAGGGCCTTCAGCCCGCGTCAACATGACGTGAGAGGTGCCATGACGCTATTGTCCAAAGAGGTGGCCGCGACCAGATTGAAGTCTGACCGCGGGCAAAGCGACGCAGGCGATACGATTGAAGCAAATTTGAACCAGCACATTGCTTCGTGCCTCCGGTAGTTGTGATCGCGGCTCGGGCGCGCGGACATGCGCTAGGTTGGCCCGAGGTTCATGACGACGCTTCGGAGGAGTTACGATGAAGACAAAGCTTTTGTTTTATCTGACGGCCGCATGTTGCCTCGTGTTGGCCTCCGCCGCGCAAGCTCGCTCGGCATACGATGGTTCGTGGAATCTTCTCTTTGTGACGCAAAGGGGCGCGTGCGATCCGACCTACAATTTCTCGGTCAACATCTCCAACGGAATCGTAACGCATCCGAATCTGGTGAGGTTCAGAGGCTACGTGGCGAGATCCGGCGCTGTTCGCGCGTCGGTGACCGTTCAAGACAAATACGCCGCGGGCTCGGGTAAACTTGTGGGCAATTCCGGCCGCGGAACGTGGAGCGGCCATTCAGGCAACGCGCGCTGCTCAGGCTATTGGAGCGCGCAACGAAACTGACGGTTGCATCTCAATCTCTATTTGAAGCACTCGTTCCAATCGGTGCGCTCCCAACCTGATGGGCCCGCCAGCTTACGCTCAGGCCAAGCCGGCCGGCCGCCAGCGCGACACGAACTAAGACCCCAGCGTAAGTCGGATGCAGGACGCTCGCGTCCTCATTCCTATTCAATTGTCAAACAGCAAACGCAGCTCCGCATTCCCGCGGCGCGATGCGCCCGAGTCGTTGCTTACGATCACCCTCGAAAAAACAAGGGCGCAGGGAAAGCCGGGTGCTCGCCGCACCCATAGCCTCGCGTGCAGAAAAAAAGCACACGAGCGTAGTCGCCACAGGTTCGCCGAAACAATCCGACCTTCCCTGCGCAATGGTTTACGGCTTATAACGCGCTCTCCCTGGTGACCGGGCTTTATTGCCACCATCGCTTGCGGATCGCTCCGCCAACTTGACGCCAGCGTCGGGGCGTCAGGACCACACGGCTTTGCCGTCCGCCTTAGGCATCGCTCGTCTCGCGAAGCCAAAGCGTCCATCGCATCCCGCCCAACGTTCGTGACGATGGCCAACGCCCCTCGACTGGGCGCGACGGCGAAAGTTCTAGGAGTGATTTGCCCGACGGGTTAAGCGAAATATTTTTCGCCTGGGGACTGGACGACCCAAATCACGTTGAATCGCCTCACGAAATCGCCCTTTGCGCGCACGCGATTTCGCTGGCGTTTTGCTGTTCGCGACGCTGATCCGATCGGAGTCGGCTCGCCGCTGCGATCATGTTTCGTCCCAGGCCTGTCCTTTTCAATCGAAGATTCGCTCAATCGTAGATTCGGCGCAGTCTTCTGCGCGAATGTCATGGGGCAACCGAGCCCCAGCTTGATCAATGCCATTGCACCCAAACCTTAGGGAGTTCGACATGAGCAGCATTCATGTGATCCGCCTTTTAGCCTTCGGCACGTTGTTGATGCTCCCTGAGACTTCCAGGGCGCAGCAGAGCCCACCGATTGCCGAACAGATAGCCAAGACCTACGGCGTTGATTCGTTTGGGCAAATCGAGACCATCCGGTACACTTGGAGTTTGGACGCGCCCAATCTCAAGCTTTCTCACACTTGGGAATGGAGCCCGAAGACCGACGTGATCGCCTACGAGGGGAAGGACAAGAACGGCA
>VAZG01000404.1 GCA_005885285.1 Alphaproteobacteria bacterium
CTTGGTGGAGGTGATATGTTCACCACCTGTCCCGCCTTCTCGAACTCCCAGTCCAACAGCGCGCCTCTACCGAAGCGGATGCGGATGCAGCGGTGATCGAGCAAGTCCTTAGGGTGCCTTGGCTTGCCATGCCGCGCGACGTAGTCGGGCGAGGCCACCACCGCGTAGCGCTGCGGCGGAGCCAGCGAGACCGCGATCATATCCTGCGCCAAATGCTCGCCGTAACGAACGCCGGCGTCGAACCCCTGCGCAACGATGTCGACGAACGAGCTGTCCCCGATAATCTCGAGGTCGATCTGCGGATAAGCTTCCATGAACGGAGCGACCATCGGCGCCAATACCAGATCGATCGCCGGCGGCGGCGCATTGATCCGCAGTCGCCCTGACGGCACGTCCCGCAAGCCCCGCACGCGATCGAGCGCCTCGCTGACGTCGTGCATCGCAGGCCCCACGCGGGCGAGCAGCAATTCGCCGGCTTCGGTGAGCGCGAAGCTGCGGGTGGTGCGGTTCATCAGGCGGACACCGAGCCGCTCTTCCATATCGCGCAGCCGCTGACTAAGGCTCGAGACCGAGACATGCTGCTCGAGCGCCGCCCGGCGAAAATTTCGGGTGCGGGCGACGGCCACGAAGGCGTCGAGGTCGCGGAGGTCGAGTTCCTTCATTGTTCGATATAGTGAACAATCTATTCACAACTGTCCAGCTTATCGTCGCAATGAGAAAGGCTCATATCAGTCGCATCGTCTAACGGCGCGGAAGCCCGCCGCCCTTTTCAAGGAGAGTAATCGTGGACCAGCGCAAACTCGGTTCAACCGGACCCGCCGTCTCCGCCATCGGCCTCGGCTGCATGGGCATGTCGGATTTCTACGGTCCGACCGACCGCAGCGAGAGCATCGCGACCATCCATGCCGCGCTGGATGCCGGGATCACGCTGCTCGACACCGGCGACTTCTACGGCATGGGCCACAATGAAATGCTGATCCGCGAGGCGGTTTCGGGCCGCGTCCGCGACAATTTCCAGATCAGCGTAAAGTTCGGCGCGCTGCGCGATCCGGCCAAAGCGTGGCTCGGCTACGATAGCCGGCCTGCAGCAGTGCGCAATTTTCTCTCCTATTCGCTGCAGCGGCTTGGCGTCAACCACATCGATATCTATCGGCCGGCGCGGCTTGATCCTTCTGTGCCGATCGAAGAGACGGTTGGCTCGCTGGCCGACATGGTGAAGGCTGGCTGGATCAAGCATGTCGGCCTTTCCGAAGTCGGCTCCGACACCATCCGTCGCGCCCATAAGGTGCATCCGATTTCCGATCTGCAGATCGAATATTCGCTGATCTCGCGCGGCATCGAGAGCGACATTTTGAAGACCTGCCGCGAGCTTGGGATCGGCATCACCGCTTACGGCGTGCTATCGCGCGGATTGATCAGCGGACACTGGTCCAAGGATCGTTCCGCCGGGCAGGATTTCCGCCGCGGCAGTCCGCGCTTCCAGGGCGATAATCTCGACAACAACCTCGCGCTCGTCGAAAGGCTGCGCGCGATCGCCAGCGAGATCGACGCTTCTCCGGCGCAGGTCGCGATCGCCTGGGTGGCGGCGCAGGGTGGCGACATCGTGCCGCTGGTCGGCGCAAGGCGGCGTGACCGCTTGACCGAGGCGCTCGGTGCGCTGCAAGTGAAATTGACCCCAGCGCATCTGGCGGCGCTTGCGAAGGCGTTTCCACCTTGCGCTGCTGCCGGTGCGCGCTATCCGGAGGCGCAGCTTGCGCATATGGACAGCGAGAGACCGCTGAAAGCGTCCTGACCTTCAGCGATGCCCGCTGAGATCGGTGATGGTGAGCGCATCGCCGTTCAAGATGTTGAGGGGATCGCGCGCATAGCGCAGGGTCTCGAACCGCATCGTGCGCGCGTCCACCATCAACAGCCGCCCGACCAGGCCCTCGCCGAAGCCGACGATTTCGCGGATCGCCTCGAGCGCCATCATCGAGCCCAGGACGCCTGCAAGCGCGCCCATCACACCGGCCTCGGCGCAAGGAGGCACCGTGCCGGGCGGCGGCGGCTCCGGAAACAGGCAGCGATAGGTCGGGTTGAATTCGCCTTCGGCATTTCGCTCATGGGCGCGGATCGTGGTCAGCGATCCATCGAACATGCCGAGCGCGGCTGTGATCAGCGGCCGGCCGGCGAGAAAGCATGCGTCCGAAACCAGATAGCGGGTCTCGAAATTGTCGGAGCCGTCGAGCACGAGGTCGTAACCGCCAATCAGCGACATCGCATTATCGGCATCGAGTCGCGTGGCATGGGCAGCGAAGGCCACGTGCGGATTGAGCGCCTGAATCTGGTCGGCGGCGCTGTCGACCTTTAGCCTGCCGATATCGGGCGTGGTGTGGATGACCTGGCGCTGCAGATTGGACAGCGAGACAACGTCGTCATCGACCACGCCGAGCTGGCCTACGCCGGCGGCAGCGAGATACATCAGCGCTGGCGCGCCCAGGCCGCCGGCGCCGACCACCAGCACGGAGGCCTCTTTCAGCGCGGCCTGGCCGGGTCCGCCGACTTCGCGCAGCACGATATGGCGGGCATAGCGTTCGACCTCGTCGGCGCTCAGCATCGTCTCACTGGTTTCTCCGGCTCATTCCTCGAACCCCGGCGCGGTTGTTGCCGACTAAGCAGATGTGCTTAGTTACCGGCTCCGCAATACTCCCTGGGATTTGTCATGAGATCGATGCTGACCGCAACATTGATATTCGTGGCCTTGGTTTTGGGGGCACCCGCGCGTGCGCAGCCGACGGCGCCCTCCACGGCCGGCAGCAAGCCGAAGACGGTCGCGACCGTTCCGATCCGCCCGCCGGGACTCCAGAGCCCCGCCGATACCGCGGGCGCGATGGCGCAGGCGGAACGGCTGGCGCTGCAATCGGACCTCGCCTGGGTCGGCCAATATAACGGGGCGATATCGGGTGAAGTCAGCGACCGCATGGTCGCCGCCATCAAGGAATTTCAGAAGGCGCACGGCAGCAAGCCGACCGGCGTGCTCAATCCGCAGGAACGCAGCGTGCTGGCCGAGACCGCGCGGCGGCGGCAGGACAATGTCGGTTGGAGGATCGCGACCGATCCCGGCACCGGTGTGCGGCTCGGTATCCCGATAAAACTGGTGCCGCAGCAATCGAGCGACGCCAATGGCGCCAAATGGAGTTCGCCGACCGGCACCGTTCAGGTGGTGCTGACGCGCCGCAAGGAGGCCAACCCCACCACGGCAAAGCTCGCCGAACGCGAGAAGAAAGAGCCCGCCGGACGCAATATCGACTATACCGTGGTCAAGCCGGATTTCTTCGTGCTGTCGGGCTTGCAAGGCCTGAAGAAGTTTTATCTGCGCGGCATGTTCAAGGGCGACGAGGTACGCATCCTTACCATCCTGTACGACCAGGCTCTGGAAAACACCGTCGAGCCGGTGGTGATCGCGATGTCGAGCGCGTTCAACCCGTTTCCGTCCGGAGCGCAGATCGGCGGTCCGCCGCCGCGCAAAACTGTCGAGTACGGCACCGGCGTCGTCGTCAGCGAGGACGGCGCGATCCTCGCCGATCGCGAGATCACCGATGGCTGCCTCGCCATTGCGATTCCCGGCTATGGTCATGCCGACCGCGTTGCCGAGGACAAGGACCACGGCCTCGCTCTGTTGCGCCTCTACGGCGCGCGTGGATTGCAGCCGCTCGATCTCGCGGGCAACGTTGCGAAATCCGCCGTCGAACTGACGGGCATTGCCGATCCGCAAAACCAGGGCGGCGGGTCAGCCGTGAGCAGCGTGAAGGCGCAGGTGACGCAAGTCGGCAGCGGCGGCGATCTCGCGCTGTCGCCATCGCCGGCCTTGGGATTTTCTGGCGCAGCCGCGCTCGATGACGGCAAATTCGCCGGCGTCGCGCTGTTGAAGCCTGCGGTCGTCGCGGGCCCGGCCAATACGACGCCGGCGGCGCAGGCGGTGTTGGTGTCGCCGGACAGCGTGCAGGAATTTTTAACGGCGAACGGCATCCATGCGTCGGCTGGTTCGTCGGACGCAAAAGCGTCCGTGCTGCGCGTGATCTGCGTGCGGAAATAATATCGACCCAACCCTCTCCCGCATCCGCCTTCGCCCGAAGCTGGGATTCGGCGGACAAGAAAACGGGCCGAGGGAGTGCCCCGTTATCTCGCTATAGGGTCAAGCGGCCTTGATGTTGCTGAGGAAGGATTCGACCTGCCCTCGCATCGTCTCGGATTGCCTCGACAGCTCATTCGATGCCTCAAGCACCTGATGGGCGGCGGCGCCGGTATCGCCGGCGGCCTGCTGAACGCCGGTAACGTTGGATGAAATTTCTCCGGTACCGAGAGCCGCTTGCTGCACATTGCGTGCAATCTCCTGCGTCGCCGAGCCCTGCTCTTCCACGGCGCTGGCAATCATGGCGGCGATCTCGTTCATTTGATTGATCGTCCCGGAAATCCCCCTGATAGCACTGACGGCATCGCTGGATGAAGTCTGGATCGATGAAACCTGCGCACTGATTTGATCCGTCGCCTTCGCCGTTTGCTCGGCAAGACTCTTGACCTCGGCTGCGACCACCGCGAAGCCGCGGCCGGCCTCGCCGGCGCGCGCCGCTTCGATCGTGGCATTGAGCGCGAGAAGATTGGTCTGGCCGGCGATTTCGCTGATCAGCTTGACCACATCGCCGATACCGGCTGCGTCATTGAACAGTCCTTGCACCGTCGCATTGGTGCGATCGGCCTCCATGACGGCTTTCTGCGCTATCGCCGCCGATTGCGCGACCTGACGGCTGATTTCGTTGACGGAACTCGCCAGTTCCTCCGACGCTGCCGCAACGGTTTGCACGTTCGTTGAAGCCTCCTCCGTCGCGGCGGCGACGGCGGTTGCCTGGTTGCTGGTTTCCTCGGCCGTCGCCGTCATCGACGATGCTGTGGCCTGTAGTTCGGTCGAGGCCGACGCCACCGACTTCAGCACCGAGGATATGTCGCTATCAAACGCCTCGGTCAGCTCGTTCACCCGCGCCGCGCGGGCAATGCGGTCCTTGATCGCTTCGGCTTCCTTGGCGGCAAGCTCCCGGGCCTTGATCATGTTCTCCTTGAATATCAGCACCGCCTTGGCCATCTGGCCGATCTCGTCCTTCTTGTCCGTTGCCGGAATCTCGACCGAGTGGTCGCCGGCGGCAAGCTGGCCCATGGCCCCGACCATCTTGAGGATGGGCGGCACGATCGAACGATTGGTCATATAGACGACTGTCGCGGCGACGCCGATGCCTGCGCCCAACAGCACCCAAAGCAGCGTGGTCAGGAAATTGGTTTCGGCAAGAACCGCCGCACCGTCGGCCCGCAGATTGTCCTGCTGCCGCGAAACCATGCCTCCCATGCGCGAGCCCACGGAGTTCTTCGTTCCTGCGAAGATATCGAGCAGCTTGTTGGCGCGCGGAGCGGCTTCATTGGTCAGGAACCATTGCGCCATGTTCCAGCGATCGGAGGCCCGGATCTCGAACATCTTCTGCGGCAGCGGTGAAAATTTGGCACGGGCCGCGACGAGCGCGTCGAAGGCTGCCTGCTGATCGGCCGTCATCTCCGGCCGCCGCTCGGACAGCGCGTCGAACTTCTTCTGATTGAGCGCCCAGAGTTCCTCGAACTCCTTTTTGAAAGCGACGTCCGCGGTCAGCAGATAGGCGCGGATCGCCCCGATCGCCATTGCCATGCTGCCGCGCATGTCGGCGAAGCCGATCAACAGGCTCTTGCGCTGATCGGTCGAGGGGATCATGCCTTCTTCGTTGATGATCGAGGTCGCCTTCTGCAGCATCAGTTTGGCGAGTGGCGCGGCCTCGGTCGCAAGAATTTTTGCCGCGGGCTGCTCGTCGATGGTGTGCGCGATGGCTTCGGCTCTGTCTTGCGCGTTGCGCAATTCGTCGAGCAGCGGCTTGGCCTGCTTCCAGTCCAGCTTGTTTTGCTCGACCGTCCAATGGCCGGAGAGGCGATCCATCTCCGAGCCGTGCTCCTCAATACCTTTCCAAAGCCCGGCGCGTTCGGTCTTGAATGCCTCGTTGCCGGTGATCAGCCAGCCACGCAACGACGCCAGCGAGGCATAAACCCCCGCCACCAGATCATTCGCGGTCATGGCCGTCGGAACCCGCAGGTTGATCGTCCGCTCGGTCGAATCCCTGACCGTGGCAACCTTGATGATTGTTGTGCCGACGACGGCGGCCAACAGAACGCAGAGCACGCTGAAGCCGAGAATCAAGCGCCCCCGGATGTTCAATTGCAGAAAAGCCACGATGAATTCCCCCGGATGTGAGCCGCCGATAGTCAAGTTCCGAGGTAGGCTGTCCGTTAACCCTAAAGAATGGAATAATGACGGCTCGTACTAATACGGGCCTTTCGGCAAAAAAAACGGAATTTGAGAGCCGCTACGCCCAGTATCTCTAGCAACGCGAGCGTGCTCCTACTCACATGTTATAGAGCGCGAGGTTTTAATTTTGCGCAAGAACGTGACCGTCTCATGGGAAAAAACCAGCACGGCAATTCGGATCGGATGACTGCCTCTCAACTCCGTCAGTCCGGTATTCGTACGGAATAGATACGATCGTCACAATCGGCCATGATCGCAGCCGTACGTGACTAGGACCACGTGAGAGCCATGCGGCGCGTTTCCCTGGGTGGGGGAGGAAGCGCGCCGCGTGGCTTTTTTTGATCGAGCGCCTGAGTTGTCGCCTTCGAACGCGCGCCTGCTATTCCGGCACGAGCTGGCCGGAGCCGCCGAGCTCGGCTGGAAAATCCTTCATCTTGGGTAGTCCGTCCTTCATGGGCAGCACTGTTTCGGCGTAATTGACGTGAACGCCAGGACGAAACGTGAGCGTGGGGATCGTCGCGGCGAACACGTCGATCAGTCCAGCAGGCTTGTGGCCGGTCATCAGATGTCCGCCGCAGACGCTGCAATACATCCGCTGGCTGAAGGCCGTCTTCTCGAACGTCGCGATATGTTCGGCCCCCGTCTTGACCTGCACGGCCTCCGCCTTCCAGAGACTGAAGGCATTGACCGGGCCGCCCGACCAGGAACGGCAGGAACCGCAATGACAATAACCCATGGCTTCCGGCGAACCGGAAACCTCAAGCGTGACGGCGCCGCAGAAGCAGCTTCCAACATGGCTCATGATTTTTCTCCCTGAATGGACAATCGAACAGAGCTGTTATCGGAGTTCTGCAATTGCAGTCCAGTTCACCAACTGTACCGCGTCACGCAATGCCGGTTGCGCTTGCGGGACGAGCCATCGACGATTCAGCTCGCGAGCTTGCGTTCCTTCGCGAACGGACTGAGACCAAGCCACGTCTGCATGGACGCCGTGAGCTGCCGGTCACCCGTCAGCACCATCCGCTGGCTTGCGACCGCGGCGCGTACGGTGTCCAGTCCCAGCCAGATCGCCGTCATGCTGCGCAGGTCTGCGGTAACATAAAGATCGACGTCAAATCCAGGATCGATCTTGCACAGATCGACTCCACTTTCGGGATCGACGACCAACCAAAAGCGACGGTGCGTGGCCGGCAACTTCGGATAGACGAACTCCACCACGCTGCGGCGAGCCGGCATCGGCGTGATGTTCAGGTTCCGCCGCATATCCCACATCAGGAGATCGACATCGAGATGTTGCAACGACAAATTCGATTCGATCCGCCGCTGGCCCCAGATTCCGAATGCCTCCACGAGCGGCCCGAGATCGCGTCCGGATTCCGTCAAATGATATTCAAAGATGCCGGGGTCGGAGGCTGACGCCTCGCGCGCAACGATGCCGGCGGCTTCCAGCTCTTTCAGGCGCAGCGATAGCAGCGCCGGCGACATCCTGGGAACGCCGCGGCGTAGTTCATTGAACCGCGTCGAGCCGGCAAACATCTCGCGCAACACGACGACGGTCCACCGCGGGCAGAGTATCTCCGCTGCCATCGCAACCGGGCAAAACTGCTGATAGCTCGCTGTCGTCATGGTTTCCTCCGCAGAAGAAGACATCGCCGCGAAAGCTACCGCCGGCGTTTGGCCGTTGCTAGTTCGGATTCTGTATCGGGCCTGATTCATTTCCAGAACTGGAGACGCCGCCCCACCAGGCCGCATTTACCACGATCACGAGCGTCGGCCGTCATCCGTTTCGAAGGCACGGCGCGAAGCGGCCGCGTATTTCTTCAAGTTGTTAGGATATGCCTATGAGCAGGTGCGAAAAAAATATGAGTCTACTGATCCAGATCGCCGCGCTTGGCGCGATCGTGGTTCTCGGCTTTTGCGTCGCGCCTGGTTTAGCTGCGACAATACCGCGCAGCTCGGATATCGAGGCCTCGCTCGCGGCGATCTGGTCGCTGATGGGACCATCCGATGCCGCCAGAAAATGGCTCGCGCCGCTTGATATGCGCGCAACGTCTCACGCGGCTCTGACGGATTCGGAGGAAAGCCACCTTGACCATCGTCCATAATGCTTCGTCCAGCGTTGCGGGGCACCTCCTCGCGCTCACACTCTTGTTCGGCGGGATCGGATTCGTGTCGGGATTTCTGCTGTCGCTCGTCGCCGCGGCGTACAGTCTCTACAGCTGCACCGCGATGTTTTGAACGGCGCGCCCATCGCTGGCGTCAAGAGAACGCGCCAGAGCAAAAGGCAGAGCCGTCACTTTTGGCACTTCGGGCACCAGAAGGTCGAGCGGCCGTTCTGGGTAAAGCGGCGCACGATGCCGCCACAGCCTTTGGTCTGGCACTTCTCACCTTCGCGGTCGTAGACCTGGAACGAGTGCTGGAAATAACCGAGTTCGCCGTTGGTCTGGCGGTGATCGCGCAGCGACGAGCCGCCGGCGTTGATCGCCTGATTGAGCACCGCGTGGATCGCCGCGACCAGCCGTCTGGCGTGATCGGTCGGCTCTCCCTTTTTTGTCGCGAGTGTCGCTGCTAGCCGTCGCGGCGAAAGCTGCGCGCGATAGAGCGCCTCGCAGACATAGATGTTGCCGAGACCGGCGACAACGCGCTGATCGAGCAACGCCGCCTTCAGGCTCGTCTTCCTGTTGGCGCAGGATCGCGCCAGCATGGCTGCATCGAATTCGTTGCCGAGCGGCTCGGGGCCGAGACCTTTCAGCAGCGGCTCATCTTCGAGCGCGTTCCGGGCGATGATCTTCATGTAACCAAAGCGTCTGGGATCGTTGAAGATCACATCCGCGCCCGACGACATCCTGAACATCACGTGGTCGTGCAGGCGATCCTCATTGCGCGGATGGTGGAATTGACCTGACGTCTTCACGCTGTCACCCTCGACGACGCGGAACGACCCGGACATGCCCAGATGCATCAATAGCACGTCACCCGAGGCAAGATCGGCCATCAGATATTTGGCGCGGCGGCCGAGCCCGGTTACGATCTGACCTTCGAGGCGCGCCACAAAATCTTTTTGAAAGGGAAACCGCAGATCTTTGCGGCGGGCTTCGGCTTTGACGATTCTGGAGCCTTCCATGGCGCCCTGCAGGCCGCGGCGGACGATCTCGACTTCGGGTAATTCGGGCATACTTGATCGTTCACCTTATGAAGGTGACGTGATAGCGCCATTGCGGCGGCCGCGCTATGGTCCCGCGATGCGAGTATGAGGGCGTAAAGTCATGGATCGGCCGGGCGAAACCACGCATTTTGGCTTCAGGGACGTGCCGTTAGGCGACAAACAGACACTGGTGAACTCCGTGTTTCACAGCGTGGCGCCGCGTTACGACTTGATGAACGATCTGATGTCGGCGGGCCTGCACCGGGTCTGGAAAAACATCATGATCAACGCGCTCAACCCGCCGAAAAGCGATACGCCGTTCGCACTGCTCGACGTTGCCGGCGGCACCGGTGACATCGCGTTCCGCGCGGCGAACGCGGCCGGCGCGAGCTTCCGCGCCACCGTCTGCGACATCAATCCGGACATGCTCCGCGTGGGGCGCGAGCGCGCCGCGGCGGGGCATCTCGACGATCGCGTGTCATTCGTCGAAGGCAACGCGGAGCGGCTGGCGTTCGCCGATCGCGCCTTCGATGCCTATGCGATCGCGTTCGGCATCCGCAACGTGCCCCGGATCGATCTTGCCTTGAACGAGGCGTTTCGGGTGCTCAAGCCCGGCGGCAGATTCCTTTGCCTGGAATTTTCTGTCGTCGACGTGCCTGGGCTCGACCGTCTCTATGAGCTGTTCTCGTTCAAGGTGATTCCGCCGCTCGGCCGCGCTGTCACCGGCGATGCCGAATCCTATCAATACCTGGTCGAGTCCATCCGCAAATTCGCAAGGCCGAACGCGTTTGCGGAGATGATCCGCTCCGCCGGCTTTGCGCGCGTCAACTGGCAAACCCTCTCCGGCGGCATCGTGGCGTTGCATTCGGGCTGGCGTTTGTGATCTCGGCTACCACCCACATCGCGCGGCTGGCCCGCGCCGGCTTCGTGTTCGCGCGCGAGGGCGTATTCGGCGCCGTCGATCCGAGCCTGGTGCCGCCGCCCGGGCAGCTCGCGCTCAAGATTGCGCGGCTGATCGAACGGCGCGGCGCCAAATCCGGCCAGCGCTTGACCCGCGCGCTGACCCGGATGGGACCGGCCTATCTCAAGCTCGGGCAGTTTCTCGCCACCCGTCCCGACGTGGTCGGCGTCTTCATGGCGCGCGACCTGGAAAGCCTGCAGGACAGGCTGCCACCATTTCCGCAAGTGGAGGCCGAGGCGGTGATCGCGGCATCGCTGGAACGCCCACTGGCACAGGCGTTTGCGAGCTTTGGGCCCGCGGTCGCCGCGGCCTCGATCGCCCAGGTGCATCGCGGCGAAGTCGAGCGCGACGGCGTGCGCCGCGCGGTCGCGGTGAAAGTGCTTCGGCCCAATGTGGCCGCGCGTTTCCGCCGCGACCTCGCCGACTTCTTCTTTGTCGCACACCAGGCAGAGACCTACTCCGCGGAAGCGCGGCGGCTGCGACTGATCGAAGTCATCAATACGATGTCGCGATCGGTCGCGATCGAAATGGACCTGCGGCTGGAGGCGGCCGCGCTTTCCGAGATGGCCGAGAATACGAGGGGCGATCCGGATTTCCGCGTGCCCGCAGTCGACTGGGACCGTACCACCCATAATGTGCTGACGATGGAATGGATCGACGGCATCGCGCTCAGCGACCACGCTCGGCTGGAGCAGGCGCGGATTGATCTGCCCGATCTCGGGCGCAAGGTGATCCAGAGTTTTCTGCGCCATGCGCTGCGCGACGGCTTCTTTCACGCCGACATGCATCCCGGCAACCTGTTCCTCGACGAGGAAGGCCGGCTGGTCGCGGTCGATTTCGGCATCATGGGCCGGCTCGGCCTGAAGGAGCGCCGCTTCCTCGCCGAGATTTTGCTGGGCTTCATCACGCGCGACTACCGCCGCGTCGCGGAGGTGCATTTCGAAGCCGGCTACGTGCCACAGCACCACTCGGTTGAGAATTTTGCGCAAGCCATCCGCGCCATCGGCGAGCCGATCCATAACCGCACCGCCGAAGAAATCTCGATGGCAAAATTGCTGACGCTGCTGCTCGAGGTCACCGGCCTGTTCGACATGCGCACGCGGCCCGAACTGATCCTGCTGCAAAAGACCATGGTGGTGGTCGAGGGCGTGGCGCGCGGCTTCGATCCGAAACTCGACATCTGGAAAATCGCCGATCCCGTGGTGCGCGAATGGATCGAGCGTAATCTCGGGCCGATCGGACGCATTGAGAGCGCATTGGGTGGCGCCGGCGACCTCGGCCGTGTGCTCGCAGGGCTGCCCGATGTTGCGGGACGCGCGGTCGCCGTGATCGAGCAATTGGAGGTCATGACGCGGGAGGGGCTGACCCTGTCGCCGGAGACGATCGCCGCGATGGGGCGCACCGAAGGCCGCAGGAGCCGCTGGTGGACACTGGCGCTCTGGATCATCGCCGGGACGTTCATCGCGATATTGGTCGCCATCCGCCAGCTGTGATTGCAATGCGATCATATTTTCGATAGCATTGCTAGCACAACAGGCGGAGGCGCAACGTGGCCAATCTGACGATCCGCAAGCTCGACGATGCCATCCGCGACGAGCTGCGGCTGCGCGCCGCCCGCAACGGCCGCTCCGTCGAGGACGAGGTGCGGGTGATCCTGCGCGACGCCGCGCAGCAGCAGCCCCATGGGCCCCAAACGGTCTCCCAGACCGCTCTACCAATGTTGGCAAGGTCGGCACAACCGGCCGGCGAGCCCGCTCATGGCCTGCCGCGTGTCACCCTGATCATCGGCGGCGGTATCGCCGCCTACAAGGCACTAGACCTGATCCGCCGGCTCAAGGAGCGCCATATCGAAGTGCGCTGCGTGCTGACCAAGGCCGCGCAGCAATTCGTCACGGCGCTGGCGGCCAGCTCGCTGTCGCATCAGCGGGTCCATACCGACCTGTTCGACCCCGAGAGCGAATTCGATGCCGGCCATATCCGGCTGGCGCGCGAGGCCGATCTGATCGTGGTGGCGCCGGCGACCGCCGATTTGATGGCGAAGATGGCCCAGGGCCACGCCGACGATCTCGCCAGCGCCATCCTGCTTGCGGCCAACAGACCGATCCTGCTCGCGCCGGCGATGAACCCCTTGATGTGGAACAATGCGGCGACCCGCCGCAATGTCATGCAGCTCCGGCGCGATGGTGTTGCCATGGTCGGACCCAATGCCGGCGAGATGGCCGAAGCGGCCGAAGCCGGCGTCGGACGGATGGCGGAGCCTACGGAAATCGCCGCGGCCGCCGAGCATCTGTTGCGTCCACCACGGTCGCGTCCGCTGAAGGGAAAGCGCGTGCTGATCACCGCGGGTCCGACGCACGAGGCGATCGATCCGGTGCGCTATATCGCCAACCGTTCGTCCGGCAAGCAGGGTTTTGCCATTGCCGCGGCAGCGCAGGCGGCGGGCGCGGATGTGCTGTTGATTTCGGGGCCGGTCGATCTGGCCGCGCCCGCCGGCGTCTCGGTGACGCATGTAGAATCCGCGCGCCAGATGCTGCAACGGGCGGAAGCTGCACTTCCGGTCGATGTCGCGATCTTCGCGGCGGCAGTCGCCGACTGGCGCGTGGCGCATGAAGGGGAGCAGAAGCTGAAGAAGACGGCCGCGGGCATGCCGCGGCTCGAGCTTGTCGAAAACCCTGATATCCTCGCCACCATTTCGAAATTGCGAGACAAGCGCCCGGGCCTCGTGATCGGATTCGCCGCGGAGACCGAAAACCTGATCGAAAACGCCAAAGCCAAACTCGCGCACAAGGGTTGCGACTGGATCCTCGCCAACGACGTTTCGCCCGCGCTAGGGGTGATGGGCGGCGATCGCAATACGGTGCATCTCTTGACGCGCAATGACGCGGAAATCGCGGTCGATTCGTGGGCCGCGATGACCAAAGAGCAGGTCGCGGCCCAACTGATCGCACACATCGCCAAAGCCGCGGAGAAGGCCTCGTGAGCGCCATGGTCAAGGTCGAGATCAGGCAACTGCCACATGCCGAGGGGCTCGCACTGCCGGCCTATCAGAGCGCGGATGCGGCCGGGCTCGATCTTTTGGCCGCGGTTGCCGACAATGCACCCTTGGTTCTAGCGCCTGGAAAACACGCGACGGTACCGACTGGGCTCGCGGTTGCGCTGCCGCCGGGCTTTGAGGCCCAGGTGCGGCCGCGCTCGGGCCTCGCCGCCCGACATGGCGTGACCGTGCTCAATTCGCCCGGCACGATCGATGCGGACTATCGTGGCGAGATCAGCGTGATCCTGATCAATCACGGCGATGCGCCGTTTATGATCCGCCGCGGCGAGCGGATCGCGCAGATGGTGATCGCGCCGGTGGTTCGTGCGGAACTCGCGGTTGCCGCATCGCTGTCCGCCACCGACCGCGGCAGCGGCGGCTTTGGGTCGACCGGACGGTAAAAACACGAATTCATTTTCGCAAAATTGCGCCAATCCATGCATTTTCATGTGCCGGGTCCAGCGTTCACGATCTGGACTCTTACCGGTCGACTCCCGTTGAGGATATTGTGTTTCGATTCGCGAACGGCGCGCCAATCTGGTCCGCGCCGGGCGCGTAGATTTGTGCGGTCTTGGGGCAACCATGTCGGGCGTAATCGTGGCGATGCGTCGGACGCTGCTGTCGTGCACATCGCTGGCGCGCAACGGCCTGATCGGGCTTGCCGCATTGGCGCTGCCCGCTGGACCGGCGGCGGCCGGGGACCTGAACGTCCTTGGCGCGCTATCAGCTTTTTATGACCTCAACCGCCAGGAAATCGCGGCCATAACCACCGCGCTGGCGCTGCTTGGATTCTCCGTAGTGGCCGCGATCCTCTCGATGCATACCCGCGTCCGTGCGGCAAAGAACGAGGCACGGCTGCGCGCCGATATCGGGCAACTTCAGGTCCAGGCCGACCGTTACCGCGCGCTGTTGTTCGCCGAGCCGCAGATTCTGATCGCATGGGCCGCCGGCGACAACCGCCCGCAAATCAGCGGCGACGTCTCGCTATTGGTGCCGCAGGAACTCCCGCAGCGTATTCTTGCGTTCGGAACCTGGCTGCCGCCGGAACCGGCGCTGCGGATGGATCACGCCGTGGATGCGTTGCGTGAGGCCGGCGAGGGCTTTGTGCTGCATTTGACAACAGCGAACGGACATTCCATCGAGGCGATGGGCCGCGCCATCGGCGGCGAGGCCATTGTGCGGATTCGCGAGCTGAGTGGCCTGCGCCGGGAACTGGCGGAAACCACTTTGCGTCACAAGGCGCTTCTGGAAGAAACCGAAATGCTGCGCGGCTTTGCCGCCGCCTCGCCATGGCCGATCTGGGCCAAAGGCACCAAAGGCAGCCTCGCCTATGCCAATGCGGCCTACGCGCGCGCCACCGAGGCCGCAAGCGTCACCGATGCGGCCGAGCGCAACCTCGAACTGCTCGACAGCGACGACCGCGCCGAAATGGAACGGTCGCTGGCGAGCTCGCAGACCTTCAGCGCGCGGCTGCCGATCGTGGCCGGCGGCGAGCGGCGGATTTACGACGTCCGCGCGGTCAGGATCGGCGGCGGCAGCGTCGGCGTCGCGATCGACGCCAGCGAGGCCGATGCCCTGAGCTCGGCGCTGGTGCGGATGGCGGAAGCACATCGCCGCACGCTCGATCAGCTCTCCTCCGGCGTTGCGGTATTCGACGCTCAGCGCCGGCTCGCATTCTATAACGATTCCTATCGCCGGTTGTGGGACCTCGATCGGGCCTTTCTCGACGCCAATCCGGACGATTCCAGCGTGCTCGATCGGCTCCGCGCCGCACGCAAGCTGCCCGAACAACCCGATTTCCGTGCCTGGAAGGCAAAACTGCACGAAGCCTACCGCGCCGTCGAAACCGCCAAGGATACCTGGTACCTGCCTGACGGCCGGGCGCTTGGCGTCGTCACCACGCCCAATCCGGAAGGCGGCGTCACCTATCTGTTCGACGATGTCACCGAAAGCCTCGATCTGGCGCGTCGGTTTGACGGCCTAATCCGAGTGCAGCGCGAGACGCTCGACAGCCTTGCCGAAGGCGTCGCGGTGTTTGGCAGCAACGGCCGGGCGCAATTGTTCAATCCGGCCTTCGCGAAAATGTGGAAGCTATCGCCCGACGCCCTGCGCGAACAGCCGCATATCGACACAGTTGAAAATTGGTGCCGGCCGTTGTTCGATGACGTGAGCAGCTGGCGGACGATCCGCGAAGCCATCACCGCGATCGAGAACCGGGTCGACGTGCCGCTGAAGCTGGAGCGCAAGGACGGCAGCGTGCTGGACTGCATGACCCGGCCGTTGCCCGACGGCGCCACCATGCTGACATGCCAGGACATCACCGATACCGAAAATGTCGAGCGGGCGCTCCGCGAAAGCAACGAGGCGCTGGAGGCGGCGGACCAGATGAAGGTGGATTTCGTCCACCACGTCTCCTATGAGCTGCGCGCACCGCTGACCACCATCATCGGCTTCGCGCATTTCCTGAGCGATCCCTCGACCGGCCCGTTGACCGCGAAACAGGCGGAATATCTGGACTACGTCACCAAATCGACCAACGCGCTGCTTGCGCTCACCGACAACATTCTCGACCTCGCCACCATTGATGCCGGCGCCATGAAGCTCGAGCTCGGCCCGGTCGATATCGGCAAGGCCATCGAAGCCGCCGCCGAAGGCATTCAAGATCGCCTCGCCACCGACCGCATCCGCCTCAAGGTCGACGTCGATCCCCGCATCGGAAGTTTTGTCGGTGACGAACGCCGCGTCGTGCAGGTGCTGTATAATCTGCTCGCCAACGCCGTCGGCTTCTCGCCGCAGGATGCAGCCGTCGGCATTAGCGCGAAACGGACCGACCACGCGATCATCTTTACGGTGACCGATTCCGGTCCAGGCATTGCGCCGGACGTCAAGGATAAGGTATTCGACTGGTTTGAGAGCCATTCCCACGGCTCCCGGCACCGCGGCGCCGGTCTCGGCCTGTCGCTGGTGCGCTCCTTTGTCGAACTGCACGGCGGCAAGGTGCGTGTCGATTCGCTCGTCGGCAAGGGCACGACCGTCACGTGCGACTTCCCGACCGATCAGGCTGTGCAGCGCAACGCCGCGGAATGAGCCCTCCCACGACATTTTTGGTGGCGCTCGCAAATGAGACAGCGACCGCGCATCTGATGGCCGACCTCGCGCTGTTGATCGGCCCCGGCGACGTCATCACGCTTTCGGGCGATCTCGGCGCCGGCAAGACCGCCGCTGCCCGCGCCATGATCCGCTATCTCGCCGATGACGAAACGCTGGAAGTTCCAAGCCCGACCTTCACGCTCGCGCAAAGCTACGACCTGCCGGCCGTTACCCTGGTTCACGCCGACCTCTATCGCGTCAACGACGCGCGCGAACTGGAAGAGATCGGCCTGTCGCCATTGCCGGAAGGCGCGATCGCGCTGATCGAATGGCCCGAACGCGCCGGAGGCGCGTTGCCGCCGGACCGCATCGATATCGCGTTCAATCATCGCCCGGCGCTCGGATCGACCGCGCGATCGGCCGAGATCACCGGTCACGGCAAGGCCGCCGCACCAGTCACACGGCTGAAAGCGCTGCGCGAGTTCCTGGACGCGGCCGGTTTTTCCGAAGCCGAGCGCGTGCGCATGGCAGGCGATGCGTCGATACGCTCCTATGCGCGGCTGATCCGCGACGACGGCGTCGTCATCCTGATGAACTTTCCACGCCGGCCCGACGGGCCTGCCTTGTATGACGGCAAGTCATATAGCGCCGCCGTGCATCTCGCCGAGGACGTCAAGCCGTTCGTTGCGATTGCCAACGGTCTGCGCCAACGCGGCTTCTCGGCGCCGGCGATCCGCTACGCCGACCTTGATTCCGGATTCCTGATCACGGAGGATTTCGGCAGCGCCGGGTTTGTCGAAGGCGATCCACCACAGCCCATCCCTGAGCGCTACGAAGCCGCGACCGATTTGCTGGCCGTGTTGCATCACGCGACGCTGCCCGAGACCTTGCCGCTGGGGCCGCAGCTCAACTACCCCATACCCGATTTCGATACCGAGGCGCTGCTCGTCGAGATCGGATTGATGCTCGAATGGTATCTGCCCGATCGCGATACCCAAGTGAGCGACGAGATGCGCGTCGAATTCACGGCGATCTGGCGGGCGCTACTGGAAAAGCCCGCGGCGGCACCCAAAACCTGGGTGCTGCGAGATTATCATTCCCCCAATCTGATCTGGCTCGGCGAACGTGCCGGCATCCTGCGCGTCGGTATCATCGATTTCCAGGACGCCGTGCGCGGTCCCGCCGCCTACGATCTGGTGTCGCTACTGCAGGATGCGCGGACCGACGTGCCCGAAGGGCTGGAGCTCGCGCTACTCACGCGCTACATCAAGGCGCGGCGCACATCCGACCCGAAATTCGATGCCGCCGTCTTCGCCGAGCACTACGCCATCATGTCGGCGCAACGGAACACGCGGCTGCTCGGCACCTTCGCCCGGCTCAACCGACGCGACGGAAAACCGCAATATCTGCGCCACCAGCCCCGGATCTGGACCTATCTTACTCGGTCACTGGCCCATCCCGCGCTGTCGCCGGTCCGCGAGTGGTATGCCGCCAATGTCCCGCCACCGGTTCCGCAATTTACCGGTTGTTAGCCCAGCCCCCCTTAATCTGCGCGAGGCCCCAAACGGCTGGACGGGCCATCCTGGAAGCGGGAATGCAACGATGGCGGCAGAGCGGCGCAAGGGAGAGCGCGTCACATTCGAACGCGGGATATCCGCGCATATGATGGGCATCGACGGCACCTGGCGCCGCGACTGCACCATGGAAGACGTCTCCGAGACCGGCGCAAAGCTTTCCATCGAGGGCTCCGTCGAAGGGCTGCACCTGAAGGAATTCTTCCTGCTGCTGTCGTCGACCGGGCTTGCCTATCGCCGCTGCGAACTCGCCTGGGTCAACGGCGACCAGATCGGCGTCAATTTCCTCAAAACCGGCGACAAGAAAAAGAAAGCGACGCGACGCGCTTCGGCGGATGCCTGAGCTCCCATCCATCGTTTCGTCGTACAACCGTCATATGCGATGACTATGGCCTTTAGCGTCTTTGCACCGTAGCCGTGATATCATTGGCAAAGCGAATTCGAGAATCTCCGGAAGCAAATGGCCGTCCACCCCACCAAAGCCATGGTCCTCGCCGCCGGCCTCGGCGTGCGTATGCGCCCCCTCACCGACAACATACCGAAGCCGCTGGTGCGGGTGGCCGGCCAGCCATTGCTCGACCACGTGCTCGACAAGCTCGGCAACGCCGGCGTCACCGAGGCGGTCGTCAATGTGCATTACCTGCCCGACCAGATCATCGAACATACCAAGCGGCGCACGCGCCCGCGTGTGCTCATCTCAGATGAACGCGACCAGGTGCTCGGCACCGGCGGTGGCGTGGTCAAGGCCTTGCCGCTGCTCGGCGAGGCGCCGTTCTTCCACGTCAATTCCGATACCATGTGGATCGATGGCGTGCGCTCCAACCTGGCGCGGCTCGCAGAGACGTTCGATCCGGACGGCATGGACATCCTGCTTTTGATGGCGCCGACGACGAGCAGTATCGGCTATGGCGGCCGCGGCGACTACGCCATGCTGCCGGACGGTGCGCTGCGCAAGCGCAGGGAACATCAGGTCGTGCCGTTCGTCTATGCCGGCGCTGCGATCATGTCGCCGTCCCTGTTCGCAGGTGCGCCCAAGGGCGAATTTTCGCTGACGAAGGTGTTCGATCGCGCCAACGAGCAGGAGCGGCTGTTTGGCCTGCGGCTCGACGGCGTGTGGATGCATGTCGGAACCCCCGATGCAATCCACGCAGCGGAAGAGGCGTTTCTCGAAAGCGTTGCTTGAGATCATGCCCCGCCAACGGGTCGGCGCAAGCGCCGCCCGATGACAGGCTCCAGCGAGGAGTCAAGTGCGCCGCGGCCTCTTGATTTGATCACGCCTACTCTGGAATACCGGATCATCCGCTTTCGCGGATGATGACAGCCTCTATATTGGCGCCTGACCCGCGAATCAGGAAAAGCCCATGCGCGTCTTCAGCGTTCCCTTGTCCGTGCCGTTCCTGCGCGGCGTCGTTGCTGCACTGGTCGACGGGCGGCTGGTCAAAGGCTTTGAGGTGCGGAGCGAGCCGGCCAAGCTCGCACGGGCAACGCTCTATTTGCCGACCCGGCGCGCGCTGCGCGTGGCGCGTGAAGTCTTCCTCGATGAACTAAGGACCGATGCGGTGGTGCTGCCGCGCATCGTCGCGCTCGGCGACATCGACGAAGACGAACTGGCGTTTGCGGACGAGGCCGAACAGCTCGCTGGCGCCGCGCCGCTCGACATTCCCCCGAAACTCGGCGAACTCGACCGCCGGCTGACGCTCGCCAGGCTCGTCGCGGCTTGGGCCAAGTCCCCAGTCTCGGCACCGCTGGTGGTCGGCGGACCGGCATCGACATTGGCGCTGGCCGGTGATCTGGCGCGGCTGATGGACGACATGGTGACGCGCGGCGTCGACTGGGACGGGCTCGATGGATTGGTGCCGGATCAGCTCGACCAGTATTGGCAGCACTCGCTCGAATTCTTGATGATCGCCCGAAAGCTCTGGCCCGATCATCTACTCGAGATCGGCAAGATCGAACCGGCAGCGCGGCGCGACCTTTTGATCTCAGCGGAAGCCGCGCGTCTCACTGCGCATCATGATGGGCCCGTGATCGCCGCCGGTTCGACCGGCTCGATGCCGGCGACCGCGAAGTTCCTCCATGCGGTGGCGGCGCTACCCCAAGGCGCGGTGGTGCTGCCGGGGCTCGATACCGATCTCGACGACGAGGCCTGGCAGGGCATCGGCGGCATCAGGGACGCGAAGGGTGAATTCACCACCGAGCCCACATCGAACCATCCCCAGTTCGCCATGCATGCGCTGTTGCAGCGCTTTGGTATCAAACGCAGCGACGTTGAGATCCTTTGGCCGCCGGCGAGATACGGCCGCGACGTGCTGGTATCCGAGGCGATGCGGCCTTCAACCGCGACCGCGCAATGGCACGACAGGCTGAAGCAGCCCGACATCGCCGAGAGGATTTCGAACGGCATGCAAGATCTCGCGGTCATCGAGGCGCCCAATCCCGAGATGGAGGCGCTTGCGATTGCGATTGCAATGCGCGAGGCGCGGCATCTCGATAAATCCGCCGCGCTGGTGACGCCGGACCGTGCGCTCGCGCGGCGGGTGATGGCGGCGCTGACACGCTGGGATCTTGATTTCGATGATTCCGGTGGTGACGCGCTGATGGAAACGCCGGCCGGCGTCTTCGCGCGGCTCGCGGCGCAGGCGGTGGCCAAAGGGCTGGAGCCGCCGACGCTGCTGGCACTCCTGAAGCATCCGTTCTGCCGCCTTGGCGGTGCGGATCGTGAATGGCGCGACGCGATTGAGACGCTTGAGCTCGCACTCTTCCGCGGCACGCGGCCGCAGGCGGGAAGCTCAGGCCTCGCAGATGATTTTGCGCGCTTCCGCAGCGAGCTTGAGAAGCTTCGAAATGGCGAAGCATCCTCGCTGCACAATGCCGAGCCAAGGGTTCGGCTGAAAAACGAAGAACTTGATCGCGCCGCGCGGTTGATTGCAGCGTTGCAGAAAGCCCTGGCGCCGCTCGAAAATCTCAGCCCCTCAAAGCCGCATGATTTTGCCGAGCTGGCGCACCGTCATCGCGAAGTCCTGATCGCGCTCTCGCGTAACCAGCACGGCACGGCGCTTGCGTTCGAGGAGCCCGCGGGGCTGGCGCTTGCTTCCGCCTTTGACGATCTGCTCGGCGAACAAAAATCGAGCGGACTGGCGGTTCTGCTCAACGACTATCCGGAAGTGTTCCAGACCGCGTTAGCCGACCGTGCGGTGCGGCGGGTCGAGCAATCGGGCGCGCGGCTTCACATCTATGGGCCGCTGGAATCCCGGCTGATGCAGGCCAACCGCGTTATCGTCGGCGGGCTGATCGAAGGCGTGTGGCCGCCGACGCCGCGGATCGACCCATGGCTGAGCCGGCCGATGCGGCACGAACTCGGCCTCGATCTGCCGGAGCGGCGCATCGGCCTCTCCGCCCACGACTTCGCGCAATTGCTCGGCGCCGAGAATGTCATCCTCAGCCATTCGGCAAAAGCCGGCGGCGCGCCCGCGGTCGCCTCGCGCTTCCTGCATCGGCTGGAAGCGGTTGCCGGCGCCGAGCGCTGGAAAGCCGCAAAGCTATCAGGCGAAAAATATCTCCGCTTCGCGCATCAACTCGACCAGCCCGCCGCGGTCGAACCGGTCCCGCAGCCCGCACCGACGCCGCCGCGCGCGACGCGGCCGCTGAAGATGTCGGTGACTGCGATCGAGGACTGGCTGCGCGACCCCTACACGATCTATGCGCGATACATCCTGCGGCTCGATGCGCTCGATCCCGTCGACATGCCGCTATCGGCCGCCGACCGCGGCTCGGCGATCCACGATGCGCTTGGTGAATTCACGAAAAGCTTTGCGAACGCCCTTCCCGACGACCCGGCGCACGTTCTGGGCGGCATCGGCGAAAAATATTTCCTACCGCTGATGGAACGTCCCGAGGCGCGCGCGCTGTGGTGGCCTCGGTTTCTGCGCATCGCGCAATGGTTCGCCGCATGGGAGATCGCGCGGCGCGGCGATATCCAGACAATCAATGCCGAGATCAGGGGCGAAATCGCGATTGCGCTCGATCATGAGCGCACCTTTATCCTGTCGGCGCGCGCCGACCGGATCGAGCGGCGCCGCAACGGCAGTTTTGCGATCCTCGATTACAAGACCGGGCAGCCGCCAACCGGCAAACAGGTGAGAATGGGACTGTCGCCGCAGCTGACGCTGGAGGCCGCGATTCTTCGCGAGGGTGGGTTTGCGGGGATAGCTGCGGACTCCTCCGTCGGCGAACTCGCCTATGTCAGGCTTAGCGGCAATAATCCGCCGGGCGAACAGAAATTGCTTGAATTGAAGATCAGGCCGGGCGATCAGCCTCAGCCGCCTGACGCCGCTGCCGCTTACGCGCGAGCGCAGTTGGAGACGCTGATTCGCAAATTCGAAAACGAGGATCAGGCCTACACCTCGCTCAATCTGCCGATGTGGACCAACCGCTACGGCACCTATGACGATCTCGCTCGCATAAAGGAATGGTCGGCGGCCGGCGGCCTGGGGATCGAGGAATGGTGAAGGCGCAGCGACCGATTCCCGAAGCCGTCCGTGCCACACAGGCGCGCGCGTCCGATCCCGCCTCGTCGTCCTTTGTCTCGGCGAATGCCGGCTCGGGCAAGACGCACGTTCTTGTTCAAAGGGTGATCCGCCTGCTGCTCGATGGCGTGCCGCCGGAAAAGATTCTTTGCATCACCTTCACCAAGGCCGCCGCCGCCAACATGGCGGAACGGGTGTTCACGACGCTTGGCCACTGGGTCACGCTCGATGACGAAGAGCTCGACGCGGCGATCTGCGAGGCTGGTATCGCGCAGTCGACCCCGAAACTTCGGGCTTGCGCGCGAAAACTGTTTGCCTGTGCGCTGGAAACGCCGGGCGGATTGAAGGTGCAGACCATTCACGCGCTGTGCACGCGGCTGTTGCAGCAGTTTCCGTTCGAGGCGAATGTGCCTGCGCGCTTTGGCGTGCTGGACGAGCGCGACCAGAACGAGATGATGGAGCGCGCCAATCTCGCCGTGCTCCTGGAGGCCTCCCGCGATCCCCAGAGCGTGACGGGCCGCGCGCTCAATACCGCGATGGCGAACGCTGCCGACGTCACCTTCAAGGATGTCGTGCGCGAGGCTTGTCTGAGCCGCGATCATTTCGTGGCCTGGACCGATAGAGCCGGCAGCGCCCACGCTGCGGCAACACAGATGTCGACTGCGCTTGGCGTCAACGCCAGCGATCGCATCGAGGACATCGAGCGCGCGATCGTTGACGGCCCCTATATCAGGCGATCCGGTTGGGAAGAGATCGCCGCGGCGCTCGACGCCGGCACCAAATCCGACCAGGAACAGGCTGGCCGCCTGCGCGCGGCGCGGGCCTCTACCGGCGCCACGCAGGTCGACGAGTATCTCGGCGTGTTTCTCACCGACGAGCGAGCGTCGCGCAAATCGGTCGTGACCAAGAAATTTGCCGACAACAATCCGGCGATCGGCCGCCTGTTCGAAGCGGAGATTCTGCGTCTCGGCCCGCTGATCGAGCGCCGCCGCGCAGTGACGATCCGCGACCGCACCGAGGCGCTATTGCATATCGCGACCGCGGCAGCGGTGAATTATCGCCGGGAGAAGCAGGAGCGCGGCCTGCTCGATTATGACGATCTGATCGACAAGACGCTTGCGATGCTGGATCGCGTTTCCTCCGGCTGGGTGCATTACAAGCTCGACCGCGGCGTCGATCATGTGCTGATCGACGAGGCGCAGGACACGAGCCCCCGGCAATGGGACATCGTTGATCACATCATCTCCGAATTCGCCTCAGGTGAAGGCGCGCGCGACGGTGTTACGCGCACGATCTTTGCGGTCGGCGACGAGAAGCAGTCGATCTTTTCGTTCCAGGGCGCGGCACCTCGCGAATTCGACCTGCGCCGCCGGGCGCTGAAGAAGAAATTCGAGGATGCCGGACTGAAATTCGATCCGGTATCGTTCACCTATTCGTTCCGCTCGGGACCGGCGATCCTGCAATCCGTCGATCACGTGTTCCGCGAGCAGGCGATCTATCGCAGCATCCATGCCGCCGATATCGGATATCCGATTCACAATTCGCTGGCCGACGCTGGGCCGAGTCTGATCGATCTCTGGAAATTGTCGGAAGCCGACGACAAGCAGGACATCGAGGGCTGGCGCGCGCCGTTCGACGGCGTGTCGGTGACAAGCCCGGAAGTAAAGCTCGCCAGACGCATCCAGGCCGAGATCAAGCGGCTGGTCACAAGCGGCACGATGACCGGCCATACCGGCAATCGGCGGCCGCTGCGCTATGGCGACATGCTGGTGCTGGTGCGGCGGCGCGGCAATGCCTTTGATGCGGTAATCCAGGCGCTCAAGCACGCCAACATCCCTGTCGCCGGCGCCGACCGCTTGAAACTGACCGAGCACATCGCCATCATCGACCTGATGAATCTCGCCGACGCGCTGCTGCTGCCGCAGGACGATCTGGCGCTGGCGGTGGCGCTGAAGAGCCCGCTGTTCGGCCTCACCGAGGATGATCTCTTCAAGCTAGCGTGGCAGCGCAAGGGATCGCTGCGGCAAGCGCTGAGCCAGCATGCGGCAACCGAGATGCGGATCAAGGCTGCGCTCGCGCGCCTCGAGCAGTGCGAGCGGCGTTTTGTCAGGGAAACGCCATTTGCGCTCTACGCCTGGCTGCTCGGCGGCGACGGCGGCCGCGCTCGCATTCTGCGCCGCCTCGGCCACGAGGCCAATGATGCGCTCGATGAGTTCCTCGAGCTCGCGCTGAACTACGAACGCAAGGCGCCCGCCTCGCTGCAAGGCTTCATGGCGTGGCTGCGCGCCGCCGACACCGAGGTGAAGCGCGACATGGAGATCTCGCGCGACGAAGTCCGCGTCATGACCGTCCACGGCGCCAAAGGATTGGAGGCATCCGTGGTGTTCCTGGTCGACACGACATCGTCGCCGACCGATCTGCAGCGGCTGAAGCTCATCCATCTGCCGCAGGGCGACGGCGCCGAGGTGGTGGTCTGGGCGGGCAGGAAGGCCGATGATCCGGCGGTGGTCGCGGACGCGCGCACAGCGATGCTCGCCGAGATCGAGGACGAATATCGCCGCCTGCTTTATGTGGCGATGACGCGGGCCGCCGATCGCCTGATCGTCGGCGGCTGCATGCCCGGCAATATGAACAATGTGCGCAAGGCCTGCTGGTACGATTTGGTCAGCACGGGGCTCGCCAATTCCGGCTTGCGCCAAGAGACCATCGAGACGCCGGACGGTCCGATAAAACGCTATTCGCGGATTGAGGATATTGCCGCTCCCGCAGGCGCGGTGGCCGCTTCGGCCGCAAGCGTGCCGCCCGAGTTGCCGTCATGGTTGCGAACGCCGGCGCCGGCCGAATCGGCCACGGGAAATCTGGTGCGCCCCTCCGATCCCGCCGCCGACGATGGTCATGGCATCAGATCGGGAGAACAGCTCGCCTCGCGCGCGCAGGCCTTGCAGCGCGGCTCGCTGGTCCACCGGCTGTTGCAATCACTGCCCGATCTTGCCGCCGAACAGCGGCGGGACGCGGCCGAAAACTATCTCGCCCGCAATGCCGGCGGCTGGAGCGATGACGACCGCAGGCAACTCGCAGATCAGGTGCTGGCGCTGATTGCGGACACTCGTTTTGGGCCGGTATTTGCGTCCGGCAGCCGCGCCGAGGTCGCGATCGCGGGAAGGCTCCAGCATCCCGGACGGCCACACGCCCTGGTTTCCGGCCAGATCGACCGCCTCGTGGTCACACCGTCAGAGGTTCTCATCGTTGATTTCAAGACCAACCACGCGCCGCCAACTACAGCGGCGCAGGCGCCGGTGGCCTATGTCCGGCAGCTCGCGCTCTACCGCGCGGTCCTGGGCAAGCTTTATCCCCAATTGGGCGTCCGGGCAGCGCTGCTTTGGACCGAAACGCCTGAATTGATGGAGATTTCTGCTCCCGCGCTGGACGCGCAACTGGCCACCATTATCCAGGGGGATGACCAAG
>VAZG01000309.1 GCA_005885285.1 Alphaproteobacteria bacterium
TGCTTCGGCACGGCGGCCGCGGGGTGATCGCCCTTGGAATAGATCGTGACGGTGGCGAACATCTCCGGCTTCAGCACGCCTTCCCTATTGTCGATGGTGGCGCGAACGAGCAGCCGGCGGGTCGCCGGATCTATCGCGGCCGACACGTAGGAGATGCGCGCGGTCAGCGGATGGCCGGGCAGCGCCATGACATTGACAGAGATTTCCTGCCCTGCCGACACGATCGCGGCATCGCTTTCGCGAACGAACGCAATGAGCCAGACGGTGGAGAGATCGCCGATCACAAAGACCGGATCGCTGGCGCCGGCGTTGACATATTGGCCGGGGCCGATCTTGCGCTGCACGACCGTGCCCGAGATCGGCGAATAGATCGTGATCTCCGGATTGATGGTGCTCTTGCTCTGAAAGGCGGAGATGGCCTCGTCGGTGAAGCCTAAGATGCGCAGTTTCTTGCGCGCCGCTTCCAACGCGGTCGCCGACGAGCGCATGTCGTTCTGCGCCTGCACTTGGTTGGCCTCGGCCTGCTGGTAATCCTTTAGCGGCACGGCCTTGCCCTCGTACAGGTCCTTCGCCCGCTTGTACTGTATCTCCGCGAGGTCGAGCGCCGACTTCGCCTTGTTCATGCCGGTCATCGCCGCGATAAAGTCATTCTGCGCCTGTACGGTATCGGCGGCCTCGATCGTGAACAGCGGCTGTCCCTGCGTGACGCTGTCGCCGGGCCGGGCGAGGAGCTTGGTGACGCGGCCCGCATACGGCGAAAATACCGGCGTCGAGCGATCCTCATCGACCGCGACCTTGCCTTCGGTGACGTGCTCGGCCCGGAACGCTTTTTCGCTCACCGGCTCAATGGTCAGGGTGGCCCATTCGGATGGCGTCGGTGTGAAGTTTTGCGCGCCTTTGCGGGATTGGCTGGAGACCTCGGAATTTCCCTTGTTCGCCGCCCCGACGTGCGCAAGCCCATAGACCGCGGCGCCGACAAGCACCAGCAAGGCCGCAATAGCGGCCTGCTGTTTTCTCGTAAGGTGCTGCAATCGCAGAATAAATTCAGACACGCTGGGGTCCAGTCACTTCGGCGATGATTCCGGCAAATGACTGCCTCATCGGTGCGCTAATAGTGCCGAATTGATGTTATAGACAACCTAAAAAGCGCAGCTAGCCTTACCGTTTGGCGTTAAAATCTTGAAACAAGTCAGCCGCGCGCGGGCCATTGCGGCGGGTGGCTGCCGAGCGGCATCGCCGGACGCGCCCAGAACGCAGGCGTTTCCGACAGCACCGCGGAATGGCTGATAGCGCGCAGCCGACCGAAGCCCGAGAGCATCTCTTCGACGAACGGGCGCACGGTTTCACCCTTCAAATCCTCCGTCTTCAATCCCTCAGCGACGCGGCCGAGATTCCACAGCCAGCGCCCGGTCTGCGCCAACGACACGCGAACGTGCCAGCTTCCGCCTTCGCGCGACTGGCGTGCTTTGGCCATCATCGCGCCGAACGCCATCAGATAGCCGCTGGCGTGATCGAGCATTTGCGCCGGCAATTCTTTCGGCCCGTCGATGCCGGCGGCCTCTCCTTCGGCATGATTGAAGCCGGTCGTGGTCTGCACCAGCGAGTCGAAGCCGCGGCGCTCCGACCACGGTCCGGCATGGCCGTACGCCGACAGCGAGACATAAACGATGCCGGGGCAGATCCGTGCCGCCTCCGCTGGCGAGAAGCCGAGCGACGCGATCGCCCGCGGCCGATATCCTTGCGAAAAAATATCCGCCTGCGCCAGAAGACCGCGCAAGATATCCTGCCCCTGCTCGCTCTTGAGCTCGATGAATGTCGCAAGCTTGCCGCGGCCGGTATCGATGGTGAGCCACGGAATCGCCGGCAGATCGGGACCCGAGATCAACAGCACATCGGCGCCGTGCACCGCGAGCGTGCGGCCTGCGACCGGACCCGCAATGACCCGCGACAGATCGAGCACGCGCACGCCCGCGAGCGGACGATCACCGGCAGGCCACGGTTTTGGCGGCGCATCGCCGATCTTTTCGATCGAAAGCGGTGGCAGCTCCGAAAGCGCCCTGGCGTGTGGCGTCGCCGACCATTCGTCATGCGAGCGCATCAGCGCCACCACAGCACCGCCGGCATAGGCCGCGGTCTCGAACGCTTCGCCGTCCCATCGCATCAAGGCGGCCTGGATATCGTCGCGCTCCGGCTTGCAAGCGAGGACCTCGCACACGGCCGCGCGATGATGGGCGAAGTTGGTATGCAGCCGCACGAAACGCCGATCGCGTGTGCGATAAATTCCGGCAGTCGGATCCCAGGTCGGCGGCGGCGGTTTGTCGTCGACGCGCAAATAGCGCTCGCTGCGGCATTCGGCAACCGCGTGAACCATGTCGACCGCGACATCCTGCCGCCGCCCGCTGCGCAAGTTCCAGATCTCTGCGGCGGCAAGCCCGGCCGCGGCAATCGAGGCTTGTGCGGCGGCGGCGACGCGAAACGACGACGGCAATTGCGGCTCTTTTCCCGTCAGCGTAACGGCATCGAGCGCGGAGATGTCGCCGCCGGCGAGCTTCCATAGATCGGCCAGGATTTCGCGAGGCGTTTGCATGCTGGGAGTCCTTGAGCGAGCGTCGCGACATTATCACTGTCGTCATCATCCGAGAAAGCGGCTTTGCGGTCATTTGCGAGGAGCCAACGGGTCACAATGACGCCGTTCGGATTTCAGGTAAGAGTCCGCCCTCTCGCGGCGCGGATAGCGCCCGAGGGTTGCATGAATCTTTCGCCCAACGGAGGGCGTGGGGAATGCCGGATGCCAAATGCACCCGCAGCCTCGCACGCAAACAAAAAGCGCACGAGCGTAGTCACCACAGGTCCACCGGGATCACCCGACATTCCCGCACGCGGATGGTTTTAACGGCTTATAACGCGCTCTCCCCGGCGACGAATTCGTCTTGTCACCGTCGTTGGCGAATTAACGACATGTCCGCACCCGGTTGGGTCGACATGTCTCCGCCAACTTGACACCAGCAACGGGTGCCAGGACCACACGGTTTTGCCGTCCGCTTCAGCGCCGTTCGTCTCGCGCTCCTGATCGCTCACGGGAAACCCGCCCTGCGATCAGCTTGCGCGCGTCGGCGCTGCCGCGTCCACCGCATCCCGCCCAACGTTCGTGACGATGGCCAACGCCCCTCCTATCGAGGCGGGATGGCGAAAGTTGTAGGAGTGATTTGCCCGACGGGTTAAGCGAAATATTTTTGCGAGGGGGACTGGACGACCCAAATCACGTTGAGTCGCCTCGACAAATTAAGATTTGCGCGCACGCGGTTTAAGCTCCGAAGGCGATGCCAGCGAACCGAGAACCCGCAGGGCGGGTTGGAGCCGAAGGCGTAACCCGCCATTTTTGGCGGTTCATAACGGCGGATCACGATCCGCCCTACGTGCTCAGAGCTTGGTCGCCGCCCGCGACAGGAGCTTCCAGTCGTTGCCCTGCTTCTGCCAGTTCATCAGGATGTGTAGGTTCTGCGGGGTTTTCTTGCCGTCGGCAAATTCCTGCTCGCCGACAAAGTTGAAGCGCACGATGGCCGCCGGCCCGACGACGCGGATCGTGGGGTCCTTGTATTCGAGCGAGGTCCATTTGTAATTTGCGGTGGCAATGCCGTTGAGGAGAGACGCCTTGGTGTCGACCTTGGCGTTTGAGTGGCTGTAGCTGAGCTCTTCCGCACAGATCGAGGCGATCACCTCGGTATTGCCGGCCGCCTGGGCGGCACGGAAGGCTTCGAGGTTCTTTGCAATTGCATCCTCGTCTGCGTCGGCAAAGGCGGGAACGGCGCTCAAGAGGCCAAGCGCAAGCACAGGAAAGGCGAGCTGACGGCGATCGATTTGCATGGCGTTTCCTCCCGTTTTGATCTTGTCGACAGTCTTGCAGTTGGGCTGCAGCTTGTCGAGCACTTGGCAGGCCTTCTCAAGCGGCTCGGCGAGTCGTCTCAAATTGTTTGAACGCAATATCGCTCTTGCCCAGACCCGTTTCCGGATTACCCCTCGGAGCCGTGAGGTGGGTTGGAGCCGAAGGCGTAATCCGCCATCTTGGCGGTTCATAACGGCGGATCGCGATCCGCCCTACGAGCTATGGGATCGGTTCGCGTGCCATGCTTTGAGGACGGCCTTCTCTTCATCGGCTGTGAGACCGGTGACCGGTCCGCCCGCGGCGCGCGCCCACAACAACGTGTCGCGGCGGTCTCCGAAATTGTGCGCAGCGTCAAGCTTTCTCCTCCGGCATAAGCCTCGGAATTTCCGTCAAGGATCCGCTTGGGCCGGCGACAGTGCGGCGCCTTGCGCGGTTGGCGATCCTGCCTCATCTTTGGCTGCATCTTTGCGGTTTTGGGATGTATTCTCGAACTTTGATACTGCAGTGGCAATGATGAGCGACCATAAATATGGGCTCAGGCCGAAGACTGAAAATTTCGAAAGTGAAATTGTCAGCGCAATTACGGGGCCAATGATTAGTCCACCTTCAATCGATTGCTTTAGGAGGCCTGGGAGCATCGTGATCAACGCGAAGCCCATGACACAGCGAAGCAAGTCTCCGGGAAAGGCCCCCATGGAGTCAGCAAGGACCGTCGCGAAAACCGCAATGAGAATATAAACAACGACTCCTCCATAGACCGACACATATCTGAAGCGTTTATCTCCCGCCTCCGGACCCGCGGCAAGCGTGACTGAGGCGACGGCCATTGACATCGGAGCAACACCGAAGAAAGAACCGAGCATAGTTGTCACCCCCGAGACAGCGTCAATCAAACGTGACGGGGGCGAAAAGCCCTCGCTTCTCATAAACACAACCGATGGATAGTTGGACTGCACAGAGATGAGCAAAGCTAAAATTGGTGAGATCAAAAGAATAGATGAGAGAGAAAAAGTCGGAGCCATAAAGTCGGCTGGCGGAAGTGACCAATTGAAAGAA
>VAZG01000310.1 GCA_005885285.1 Alphaproteobacteria bacterium
AACACCATCTGCATGCCGCGGCGAAGCTCGCGCAACGACAGCGCCTGGCCGACCTGCATGCCGTCATAGACGATTTCGCCGGCATCGCGCGCCACCAGATGCATCAACAGCCGCGCGGTGGTCGACTTGCCGCATCCGGATTCGCCGACGATCCCGACCGTCTCGCCCTTGAGAATTGTAAACGATACGTCATCGACCGCGCGCACGGTCTTGCGCGCGGCAAAGAGATCGCCGCGCACCGGGAAATGCTTGGTCAGCCCGCTGACCTGCAACAGCGGCTGCGCCGCTCCGCCGCGATCCTCGATCGGCGCCAGCATGTCGATCGATGGGCTTATCCCGTTCATGGCTCAGTTCCTGATATCCATGGCGCTGCGCATCCCGTCGCTCAACAGATTGAAGCAGATCGACACCGCAAAGATCATCGCGCCGGGCAGTGCCGCAACCCATGGGTTGACATAAATCGCGGTGCGCAACGTGTTGAGCATCAAGCCCCATTCCGGCTCCGGCGGCTTGGTACCGAGGCCGAGGAAAGACAAGCCGGCGGCGAGAATCATCGACACCGAGATCAAGCCGGTGGCATAGACGAAGATCGGTCCCAGCACGTTGCCCAGCATATGCACGCGCATGATGGTGAAGGCGTTAGCGCCCGAAGCGCGCGCGGCCTCGACGAAATCCATGTTGCGCACGCCGGTGGTGACGCTCTCGGCGACACGGGTGATCTGCGGCACGAACACGATGGTCAGCGAAACGATGGAATTGACGATGCCGGCCCCGAGCGCGCCGGAAATCGCGATCGCCAGGAGCACCGAGGGAAAAGCGTAGAACACGTCGATCGTCCGCATGATCGCGGTATTGATCTTGCCGCCGATATAGCCCGCGACCAGCCCGAGCGACGACCCGACGCAAAACGCCAGGATCACCGGCAGGATGCCGATGATCAGCGACAGCCGCCCGCCGTAGATCAGGCGCGAGAGCATGTCACGGCCGAGCTCATCGGTGCCGAGCGGATAATTCGGCGTGCCGATGTGGCGCAGCCGGCGGATCATCGAGCCCTGATACGGATCGGCCAGGCCGAGCCACGGCGCGATCAAGGCGGCGACGAAGATCGCCATCAGAACGAGAGCGCAGGCCATGCTGACCTTATCGCGCGAAAGGCGGCGGCCGACGGTCGCCCAATAGCCACGCGCCTTGGCGACAGGCGCCGCCTGCAAGGCGGTATCTGCAATCGCGCCGATGGGAAGTTCGCTCACCTCAGCCCCGCTTGATGCGTGGATCGATCGCGGCCTGCGCGATATCGACCATCAGGTTGAGGAACACAAAGAACAGCGCCAGCACCAGGATGGTGCCCTGCAGCAGCGGCAGATCGCGCTGGAAAATCGCGGAGTTGAGCAAAAGCCCCGAACCCGGCCAGGAGAACACGGTCTCGATCAGGATCGATCCGCCGAGCATGTAGCCGAGCTGCAGGCCCATCACCGCCAGCGCCGTCGGCGCGGCGTTCTTGACGACGTGGCGGAACACATCAGTTTCGCGCAGGCCCTTGGCGCGCAGCGCCTCGACGAAATCCTGGCTCAGGATATCGCCGGTCAAAGCGCGCACCGTGCGGGTGATGATCCCCATCGGGATCACCGAGGTCGTGATCGCGGGCAGGATCAGATAGCGCAGATGCTCCCAGTCCCATCCCCACGCGCTGGAGCCGCCGGGACCGGCGCCGACGGCAGGCAGCCAGTTGAGCTCAACCGAGAAAATGATGACCAGCACCATGCCGAGCCAGTAGTGCGGCACCGAGACGCCGGCGATCGCAAACGAGGTCGCCAGCTTGTCGATCCAGCTGTCGCGAAAATAGCCGGCGATCAGGCCGAACAGCAATCCGAGCGTAAAGCCGATCAGCGCGGCGGCGATCGCGAGCGTCACGGTATTGCCGACCGCGCGCAGCACTTCGCTTAAGACCGGACGCCCGGTCGCGATGGAGTGGCCGAGATCGCCATTGACCGCGCGCCACAGCCACAAGGCGAACTGCACCGGCAGCGGCCGGTCGAAGCCGTAGGCTGTCCGCAATTGCTGCGCGAGCTCCTGCGAGGCATCCGCCGGCAGCACGGCGACCAGGGGATCACCGGGCGTGATGTGCACCAAGAGGAAGCACACCAGCGCCACGCTGATGACGATCGGGATCACATAGACGATGCGGCGGGCGACATAAGCGAGCACGGCTTGTTCTTTCTTCCTTCTCCCCTTGTGGGAGAAGGTGGCGCGCACAGCGCGCCGGATGAGGGGTTTGCGTCAGCGGATAAAGCTAGTTCAGATGAGAGGCCCGCATCCACGGAGAGAGACCCCTCACCCGGCTTCGCTTTCGCGAAGCCACCCTCTCCCACAAGGGGAGAGGGTGCAGCGAGTGCGTTCTTGGTCCTAAGGCGCCATTGAGATCGGTGAGAAGTCCACGAACCAGCTCTTCGGCTGCACAAAGCCCTTGACCTTCGGGCTCATGGCGCGCGGCGCGACGTCGTGGGCGACATACAAGAACGCCGCGTCATCGACTGAGGCCGCATGCAACTCTGCCAGCGCCGCGTCGCGCGCCGCGGGATCGAAGGTCTGGCGCGCCTTGGTCACCAGCTCATCGAATTTGGGGTTGTTGATGTAGCCCCAATTATTCGAGACCGGCGGCGCCATCGACGATTGCAGGAAACGCACCAGCGCGAAGAACGGATCCATCGCCGCATAGGTGACGTTGGTGGCACTGGCACCGTTCGCGGACGGATCCTTGGCACCGCGCCGCCAGTTGGTGAACAGCGTATTCCATTCGATGACGTCGAGCTGCACGTCGAAATAGCATTCCGCGAGCGCCTGCTGCAGATATTCGTTCATCGGCAGCGGCAGCATCTGGCCGGACCCGGACGCGGAGGTCTGGATCTTGACCGTCAGCTTCTTGTTTGGGCCGTAGCCTGCCTCCTGCATCAGTTTCTGCGCCGCGGGCTTGTCGTACTTGATCTGGAAACTCGGATTGCCGCGCCAGGGATGGCCCGGCTCGAAGGTGCCGGTCGCCGGCACCATCAGGCCCGCGAGCAGGCCGTCCTTCAAGCCTTCACGGTCGACGCAGAGGTTTGCCGCCTTGCGGACGCGGATGTCGTTCCAGGGCGATCCCTCGACGCGAGAGAACTGCCACGGCCAGACATGCGGCTCCTCATTGGAATAGAGGACGAAACCGCGCTGCTTGATTTCGGCGATCGCGTCCGGCGCGGGGGCTTCGACCCAGTCGACCTGACCCGAGAGAAGAGCGGCGGTGCGCGCGTTCGCCTCGGGCATCGGCAGCAACACCATCTTGTCGACCTTCGGCAGGCGGGCCTTGTCCCAGTAGCTCTCGTTCTTCACGAGCTCCAGCCGCTCGCGCGGTGTGAAGCTCGACATTTTCCATGGGCCGGTGCCGGAGGCATCCTTGGCGAACGCCGCCCACGCGCCTTGCGATTTTGCCTTGGCATCCGCGCCGTCAGCGACATCGTAAAACTTCTGCCATTTCGAAGGGCTTGCCATGAACAGATTGGTGAGGTTGATGGGCAGAAAACTGTCCGGCTCTTTGGTGATCAGTTCCACCGTCATGTCGTCAAGCTTGCGCGCCGAGGCCAAGGTCGGCATGCGTGAGGCGGTGACGCCGATCTGGCTCGGATCGAATTGCGGCGCATCCTGCTTCAGCACCTTGTCGACATTCCACACCACGGCGTCGGCATTGAACGCCGAGCCGTCGTGAAAGGTGACGCCGGGGCGAAGCTTGAACGTCCATTTCTTCTTGTCGGCGTCGTCGACCTTCCATTCGGTCGCAAGGCCGGGGATCACAACGCTCGGCTTATCGGCGGAGGAGAGGTCCCACATCGTGAGCGCATCGTACATTGTGAGGCCGGTGAAGCGGTTGCCCTCAAAGCCCTGATCCGGCTGGCCCAGCGTGCGCGGAATGTCGGCCGCCGTCATTCCGATCCGCAACGTCGTCTCAGCGAAGGCCGCCTGCGGCAATCCCGCCGCCAACCCGCTCGCGAGCGCGAGGGCCAGCGCCGTTTTCTTCCGTGTTTCGGTACGCATCAGAGCAACCCCTTTTTCAACTTCACGTGACTATTTCTTATGCAAACTTATGCAACGGCTATGCCACTGGGGATAGTTCTTCGCCTTATAACCATTGGCCGCGCAAATTCTTCCGCGCGCGCACGAGAATACGACATCTCTGCCTATTCTGGCATCAACCTTGCTTGGTGGCATCCGGTATTTCGAATACCGGTTCAACGGAGTTTTGTTCATGCGCGCCCGAAATTCGATGCTGCTTGCTGCCTTCGCAATCGCGATCGGGGCCGCCCTGCCCGCGCTTCCCGCCAGGGCCGAAACCGTGGTGCGCTACGGCATTTCGATGGCGGATATTCCGCTGACGACCGGCCAACCGGATCGCGGCGCCGGCGCCTATCAATTCACCGCCTACACGATCTACGATCCGCTGGTCGCCTGGGAAATGGACGTCGCCGACCGGCCCGGCAAGCTAGTGCCGGGGCTCGCCACCGAATGGAATGTCGATGACAAGGACAAGACCAAGTGGCGCTTTACCTTGCGCAAGGGCGTCAAGTTTCACGACGGCAGCGACTTCGATGCCGACGCGGTGATCTGGAATCTCGACAAGGTCTTGAACGACAAGGCGCCGCAATTCGACAAGCGCCAGAGTGCGCAAGTAAAGACCCGCCTGCCCTCAGTCGCGAGCTACGCCAAGATCGACGATTCAACGGTCGAGATCACGACCAAGACCGTCGACTCCTTCTTCCCCTACCAGATGCTTTGGTTCCTGGTGTCGAGCCCGGCGCAATATGAGAAGCTTGGCAAGGACTGGGACAAGTTCGCCAGCCAACCCTCCGGCACCGGCCCGTTCAAACTGACAAAACTGGTGCCGCGCGAACTCGCCGAATTGTCGAAGAACGACGAGTATTGGGACAAGAAGCGGATCCCGAAGATCGACAAGCTGGTATTAATTCCGATGCCGGAAGCGCTGACGCGCACCAATGCGCTACTGGCGGGCCAGGTCGACCTGATCGAAACGCCGGCGCCCGACGCGGTGCCGCAGCTCAAAGCGGCGGGCATGCGGATCGTCGACAACATCACGCCGCATGTCTGGAATTATCATCTGAGCGTACTGCCCGGCTCGCCCTGGACCGACATCCGCTTGCGCAAGGCGCTCAATCTCGCGATCGATCGCGACGCGGTGGTCGGCCTGATGAACGGACTTGCCAAACCCGCCAAGGGCCAGGTCGATCCGTCAAGCCCGTGGTTCGGCAAGCCGGGCTTCGAGCTCAAATACGATCTGGCCGCGGCCAAGAAGCTGGTGGAAGAAGCCGGCTACTCCAAGGACAAGCCGCTCAAGACCACCTTCATCATCGCGCAAGGCGGCACCGGGCAGATGCTGTCGCTGCCGATGAACGAATT
>VAZG01000405.1 GCA_005885285.1 Alphaproteobacteria bacterium
CGCGCCTGCTTGCGGCCGAGCAGTCCGCGCAGGCGAATCTTGTCGAGCAGCACGCGGCGGCTGAGGCCGGATCTGGCCAGATAGATCGTGTAGGCGAGCGCGACGCCAACCAGCACCACGGCCGCCTGCATATGCGTGGTCCACACGCCGCTGCGCGGCAGCAGGCTATCGAACGCGTTGATCCAGGTTCGATCCGGCGCTTCGCTTGCGATGCGCAATCCGGTGAGCAAGGCAATGCAGGAGGCTGCGACCAGCACCCAGTGCAGGATGATGGTCCCGTAGTCGGTCTTGCGTTGTCTCACGACCGCGCTCCCGTCTCGGGCAGGGCGCGCGCGCGGTCGGCTCGACGTCGGATTGATCGGGACCTGGCGACATTTCGCCAGGAAGTAGGGTTGTTGATACGCAAACTGTCTGTCCCCCAAGATTTAAGGATTCGCCGAAGCCGGCGAACGGAAGGTCCTCTCTCGGTTTTGCTTCGCTTATGGATCGTTCATGCAGCCAAGCCCCGCTGCTTGAAGGATCCGGTTGGCCTCCAGCGCCCGTTCTTCCCCAAGGGCGCTGGAGGCCGTGCGCGTCCGCCGGTCATGCCCACATGTGGTGGAAGTGGTGCGCCATTTCGGCAAAGTGCGATTGGTGCGCGGCAGGATCGGCGGCCGCGACCTGATCGTCGGGACCCGAAGCCGCCGCCGGCGCGGCCGGCGTGTTCGCCGCCGCTGGCGCCGCCGGTCCGCAAGGCGCGCAGGCAACAGGCGCTGCAGGCGTCAGCAGCGAGACCGGCGCCGGAGGCAGCGGACCCGTGGCGGTCGAGAGCGCGTCGGCAATGGTGGTGCCGTCGGCGTTGAAGGTTCCGCCGTTGAGCGGGACATTGTTGCCGGAGACGTCCCCCGCGTTGGCATGGAAGCCGTCGGCGGCCGCTTTTACCAGTGCCGCGTTGTGGGTCTGGAGGCCGTTGATCATCGCCGTGACATCGGCCCCCACGGTGGAGTCGGGTCCAAGCAGTTCGTTGTCGAATCGCGCCTGGAAGATGCCGCCCTGGGCCGCGTCGAAGTTCTGGACGTTGTGTTCCCAGCCCTGCAGCGTCTGAATGAAGGCCTTGACCTGCGCCGCGGTGCCGGTCGAGACGAGCTGCTCGGCCTGCGCGCCGAGCGTGTTGCCGGAGGCGATGAAGTCCGCCCAGAAATTGGTCTGGTCGGCATTGTCCTGGTACGGCACCGGCACCACGTCGGTGAACGGTGCCGGCGTCCATCCGGTAACGCCGTTGGCGGAGGCCATGTTGGCGAGATTGGCATCGCCCGCAACGATGTCGGTAATGTCGAGGAAATTGTCGTTGGTCGATTTCGCGGCGTCGGGATTGAGCCCGTATTGGTGGTCGAAGTTGGTCAATTGCAGATTGATCTGATCGACGATGGTGGAGGCGTGAATGCCGGTCGCGCCGCCAAACAATTGCGGATCGTTCTGCATCAGCGTCAGCAGCCCGTCGTGGACGGTCTGCAGGTCGGCCTGGATCGCCGGCAGGTTGTTGGCGTTGATGCCGCCAAGCGATTTGGACTGGGCATCGTCGAATATCGCGCCAAGCTCCGCAAAAGTCGTATGCGGCGTGTTGGCGTTCAGCGGCGTAGCCAGTTCCGGCGGCGGGAAGTTGAACCCGGGATTGTCGTCCTTGATGCTGAGCGCCTGCAGGATGGGGTCGTTCTCGATGGTGTTGATGATGTCCAGATGCGCGGTGCGCAAGGTAGCCTCGGCATTGGCGTCGTTGTTGACTGCGCCCTGCACCGAACCCAGCGCAGTATTTATGTCGGCCAGCACCGTGTTGACGTGCGTCAGCTGGTCGCCCGAAAAATCGTTGGCCGCAACGTCCGCGGTCAACCCGGTCTGAACCGCCGTGAGGTCGGCGATGTATCGGCCGTCGGTGCCGTTGCCCTGGTTGCCCACCGGAACATTGTTGTGCCAGAGCCCGCCTTCGAGGATTCGGGTCGCGTCGTTGAACATGTTTTCGAAATAAAGATCGCCGGGATTGAGGCCTGCGACAGCGCCACCGCCGCCAGCTCCACCGCCGCCCGCGCCACCACCGTCTCCGCCGCCGCCACCGCCGCCTGCTCCGCCGCCCGTCGGTGTTACGGCGGTGGCCTGCGCCGCCGCGATCACGTCGGCATAGCTGCCGCCGTCGGCCATCAGATTATTGGCGCCGAGGTCCGCGGAGTTCGCCGCGAGCTGTTGGACGGCTGCGTTGACCTCGCCGGCATTTTGCGTCTGCAATCCCTCGATCAGCGCGTTCGCCGCCGTCCCCGCCGTGCCGTCGGCCCGCAGTTCGTTCCAGAACCGCGCCGAGAACAGGCCGCCCTGAGCCTGGTCGAAGGCGTTGGCATTGGTCTCGAAGGTCTGGATCTGCTGCACCAGCCCGGCGATGTCGCCGGTAAAGCCGTTGTTCTCGATCGTGGTCGCGGCCTGGCCGAGATGATTGCTGTCCTGGATGAACTGGGTGAGGGTCGCGGTCTGGTCGGCGCTGTCATGGAACGGCGCGGGCGGCGTGTTGAGCGCCGGCAGCGGCGTCGGGTTGAACAGTGCCTGCACGCCAGCGTCGCCCTGGGCGATATCGATGATGTCGCGATGGATGTCGTTGATCGCCCGCCCGACAAATTGTCCGAGGTCGGTTCCCAGCGTCAGCGTGCCCGCTGTCGGAGCGTTCGCATTCTCGATCGATGCGATCTCTTCATTGAGCTGGTTGATGATGACGTGGGTGTGCAGATCGGTGAGGTTGTTGATCTGGGGGTCCGCCGCGCTCAGCATCTGCTGCACGCCGACGAGGTCGGACACGATCAGGTTGACCTGATCCGGGCCGACGCCACCGATCTCGCGGGTCGTTGCATCGTTGAATAGATCCGTTGCTGTCAGACCGGCGGCGGCCGGAGCTGCGGCATCTGCAGCAGGCGCTGCGGCAGCGGCGGCATCTGCAGCAGGCGTTGCGGCAGCAGCGGGAGCTGCAGCAGGCGTTGCGGCATCTGCAGCAGGAGTTGCCGCAGCGGGATCCGTCGCGGCGTTGCCGCCTGTCGGTGTTACGGCGGTGGCCTGCGCCGCCGCCACCACATCGGCATAGCTGCCGCCATCGGCCATCAGGTTATTGGTCCCCACATCCGCAGAGTTCGTTGCGAGCTGTTCTACCGCTGCGGCGACTTCCCCGGCATTGTGGGTCTGCAGCCCCTCGATCAGCGCGGTCGCCGCGGTGCCCGACGTGCCATCTGTCCGAAATTCGTTCCAGAAGCGCGCCGAAAACAGCGGCGGACGATCCCGTAGGGCATGGGCTGCGCGAGAGCGCGCGGCGGATGATTGGCATCGCCGTATTTAGCGGCGTGATCAATATCCTGATGCTGTCGGGCTCTCTGTATATGCTGCAAGTCTATGACCGCGTCATTCCGAGCCGCAACATCGCGACCTTGTTCGGTCTCTCGCTGATGGTGCTGTTCGCCTATCTGGTGCAGGGCTATTTCGACGCGCTGCGCGCGCGCATGCTGTGCCGGGTGGCGACCCTGTTTGATGTCGGCTTACAGGAATCGATCCATACCGCGCTCGCGACGTTGCCGCTTCGCGGCGTCAAGCCGATGCTGATGCAGCAGCCGCTGCGCGATCTCGATCAGGTCCGAGCCTTCATGTCGAGCATGGGGCCGACGGCATTTCTGGACATGCCCTGGATACCGATCTTTCTCATTGCCCTGTTTCTGTTTCATCCGGCGATCGGCATAACGGCGCTGCTTGGGACCGCTGCCATCGTTGCCATGACGTGGATGACCGAACGCATGTCGCGTGGTGCGGCCAAGGCCGCGATGGACTCCAGTGCCCAGCGGCAGGTGCTGGCGGATGCCACGCAGCGCAATGCCGAAGTCATTCGGGCACTTGGCATGGTGGATCGATTTACCGCGCGCTGGTCCCAGGCCAATGAACGGTACTTGCGCGAAAATATCCGCGCCAGCGATCTGTTTGCCAATCTCGGCTCGGGAGCGAAAGTGCTGCGCTACGTGCTGCAGTCCGGAATGCTCGGCATCGGCGCCTACCTCGTCGTGGCCGACAGGGCATCGGGCGGCATCATGATCGCCTCGTCGATCATGATGGGCCGCGCTCTCGCCCCCGTTGAGGTCGCGTTGGGAAGCTGGAAGCAACTCGTCGCCGCGCGCCAAGGGATCATACGCCTGCGCGACATGTGCAAAGCGACGGCGAAACCTCCGGCGCCGCCGGTGGCGTTGCCGCGTCCGAGCCGCGAGCTCGCGGTACAGGACCTTGCCGTCGTGGCACCGGGTACGCAGACGCCGATCGTGTCGAGCGTTTCCTTTTCGCTCAAGGCCGGCACGGGGCTGGCGCTACTCGGTGCCAGCGCATCGGGCAAGACGTCGCTGTCAAAGGCGCTGGTCGGAATCTGGCCCGCCAAGCAGGGCACGATAAGGCTTGATGGCGCCACCATCGATCAGTGGAGCAACGAAGATCTTGGGCGCCATGTCGGTTATCTGCCACAGGATGTGGCGCTGTTCGACGGCACCGTTGCAGAAAATATCTGCCGTTTCGATGCCGACGCAACCTCCGACGCGATCCTGAAGGCCGCGCACATCGCGGGCGTGCACGACATCATTCTACGCCTGCCGGAAGGATACGCGACGCGGATCGGCCTCGGCGGCATGTCGCTGTCGGCAGGCCAGCGACAGCGAATTGGCCTTGCACGCGCCGTCTTCGGTGACCCGTTCTTGGTCGTGCTCGATGAGCCGAACGCGAACCTCGATGCCGACGGCGAGAACGCGCTCGGTCGCGCCATCCAGATCCTGCGTCGCAACCAATGCATCGTCATCGTCATATCGCATCGTCCGAGCGCTCTTGCAGCGTTGAACATGGCGCTGGTGCTTTACGAAGGCAGGGCGATCGCGTTCGGCTCAAGCGAGGAGATTTTCGCCCGCGTTCGAGCGGCGAACGGCCAGCGCGCGCCGATGGCACAGGCTATGCCGGCAAAACCGGCTGCGTCGGCGTCTCCCGCCAAGGCAGCGCGGCGCGCTGCGCTTGCCGAGAGTATTTGACCATGCGGCGTGGAGAAGACGCACAGCATTTCGACGGGCCGGTGCGGCGGTGGGCGGGAGATTCTCCTGGTGACAGATTGGGGCCGCAAGGCGCCGCGCTGATCCTCGAACTGCAACGTCTTCGGCACGCCTTCGAAGGCGAAACCCCGCAAGAGCCGCGCGCTCCGAAGCTGCGGCGCCCGGCACGTGATGGAGCAGCACGCGATCGCCGTCCGCCATCCCGCCCAACGAAGCGCCCAAAAAAAGGCAAGATGGAGCGGGCGATCGACGTCTGTCTTGAGCAATTCGGCTTCAAGGCGGCCGACCCCGCGGGGCGCCGGAACGAAACGCAGGGCGAGCCTCCGGCCCCGCCGCCGCGCCAGCAGGGCCGTGTCGTCACAGCTGACGACCCGCTCGCGATGAACTTGCCGAAGCTCGGGCCGGATAGTCTCCGACCTAATCGGTTGATGATGATCGAGAGCCCTCCATTGGCGCTTCCGCGCGCCTCGGAACCCGAGAGAGCTGCTGGGCAGCAGTGGATCACAAGGTGCCGCGCCGGCCTGACCGCGGGCGCCAACTTCATCGTCGGCCGGGGGGGTCTTGCCGAGTACGACGCCGCCGCCGGCGACAGTCTGATGTCGCGGACCGGATGGGCGTATGAACATGAGTTGCGGACCGGACTTCGGATCCTACTGATCGCCGGGGTGTTGGGCGGCGGCTGGCTCGCGCTGGTACCTCTGGCGGGCGCGGTCGTGGTGCCCGGCAACCTCGTCGTTCAATCCAACGTCAAGTCCATTCAGCATCCGACCGGCGGCGTCGTCGCGGAGATCAAGGTTCATGACGGCATGCATATCAATGCCGGCGACTTGCTGGTTCGGCTCGATGCCACCCAGACCCAGGCCAACCTTCAGATGGTGAATAAGCAGCTCGACGAACTGCGCGCGCGGATCGCGCGCCTGGTTGCCGAACGCGACGGCCTGGATCAGCCCGAAATTCCCGCCGAATTGGCGGCGCGGTCGAGCGAGGACAATGTCAGGAGCTTGCTGACGTCGGAAAATTCGCTGTTCAAAGCACGATACAGCGCGCGCAAGAGCCAGAAGGATCTGTTGCAAAGCCGGGTCGCGCAATTGACCGAGGAGATTTCGGGCCTCGACGCCCAGGTGGATTCCAAGGCGAAGCAGCTTGAGTTGATCGCGGGCGAACTTAACGGTGTCCAGGACCTCTACGACAAGCACCTGGTGCCGCTGACGCGGCTCACGACCCTGCAGCGCGAGGCAGCGCGGATCGAAGGCGAGCGCGGGCAACTGATATCGGCGATCGCCGAGACGAAATCGAAGATCGGCGAGGCCCAGCTTCAGATCGTCCGTATCGATCAGGATTTTCGGACCGATGTTGTCAAGGAGCTCGGCGAGACCCAGGGCAAGGAAGCCGAATTGGTGGAGCGCGGCGTCGCGGCCCAGGATCAACTCGACCGGATCGAATTGCGCGCGCCGACGTCGGGCGTGATCCATCAGCTTTCCACGCACACCATTGGCGGCGTCATTCGTGCCGGCGATTCCATTATGGAAGTCGTGCCGGATTCGGACGAGCTGCTGGTCGAGACCAGGCTGCAACCCAACGATATCGACCAGGTGCGGGTCGGCCAAAAAGCGTACGTGCGTTTCTCTGCATTCAACCAGCGCACGACCCCACAGCTCGCCGGAACGGTGTCCTACGTATCGGCCACCACCAGTCACGACCAAGGGGCCCAAGCAGCCCAAGGAGGGACGCAAGGGGCCTATTTCACGGTCAGGGTGGTGCTGGCAGACGAAGAACGCCACCGGCTGGGCAGCCTGCAGCTCGTTCCGGGCATGCCGGCGGAAGTTTTCATGCAGACGGGCAGCCGGACCATGATGAGTTATTTGCTGAAGCCGATAGCCGATCAAATGCAACGCGCGTTTGTCGAGCAATAGGCTTTGAGGCGCCCGGCGATCGCCGAGATCGCTACTTGCGCCGCCTTACGGCTGGCGTGGCGTCGACCACATTGTCGACTTCCTCGCGCCAGCGCAGGATTTCCATCGCGAGCACCGGATGGTTGAAGCCTTTGAGGTGGAGATCGTCGAGCGGGGCGGCCTCGACCCATGGCTCGACCATGCCAAAGGCGCGCCTGGAGACGACGATCTGGCCGGCCTTGGCCTCGTCGCACAGCCGTGATGCCAAATTGGTGACGCTGCCGATCGCGGCGTATTCGAGCCGCTGTTCGAACCCGATCTGGCCGAGCGTTGCATAGCCGACCGCGATGCCGAGACCGAATCCGAGGCTATGGCCGCGGTTGCGCCACTTCTGGGTCAACAGCCCAATGGTATCGCGCATCTCGACCGCCATTTTGACCGCGCGCTTGGTGTGATCCGGAAACTGGATCGGCGCGTTGAACAGGATCATCACGCCGTCGCCGGCATAACGGTCGAGCGTGCCTTCGTAGCGGAAGATCAGCTCGCCGAGCGCCGCGTGATATTCGCGCAGCACGTTCATGGCTTCCTCGGGCTCGGTCGCCTCGGTGAACGCGGTGAAGCCGCGCAGGTCACAGAACACGACGGTGACTTCGCGGCGGTGGCTGTCGAGCAGCGCATCGTGTCCATCGGAGGACGCGATCAATTGCGCAACTTGCGGTGCCAGGAAGCGCTCCAGCCGTCTGATGCGCTCGATCTCGGCGAGCTGGGTCTCAACCCGCTCCTCCAGCGACTTGTTCCAGTTCTTGAGCTGCTCGGTCTGCGCCTCGAGCTTGCTCGCCTGCTGCTGCACGGTGGAGTGGGCCGACGCCAGTTCGCGCCCCTTGTGGTCCACTTCGGTAAACAGCCGCGCGTTGCGCATCGCCAGCACCGATTGGTGCGCGAAGGTCCGCATCAATCCGATCAGGTTGGGCGAAAATTCGCCGGCACTTCGCCGCAGTACGACCAGCGACCCCAACACGCCCTGCTGGTCGACCAGCGGCACCACCAGAACCGAATGAAAGCCGGCCTCGATCGCGACGTCCCGCAACAGATGATCCGCGGCGAGGTTGAGGTCGGCAATTGCGATCGGCTCGCCCTTGGTCGCGGCCTGGCCGAGCAGGCTGGTCTCTTCGTCGATCGAAAGATGCCGTCCCTCGACCGATTTGTCGATGCCGTCGGCTTCGACCAGATTGAACTGATGCTGGGCGGCGTCGTAGCTATAGATCAGCACCGCATCGGCGCGAGTGATTTCCAGCGCCCGGGCCGCGACCGTCGGCAGCACGGCGTTGAGATCAAGCGAGGAGGAGACCGCACGTCCGACCTCTTCGAGCACCTTCAACTCGTTGATCGATTGTGCGAGGTCGCGGGTGCGCTCTTCCACCTTGGTTTCGAGGACGGAATAGGTCTCCTTGAGCTGGCCCGCCATGCTGTTGAATTGGTCGGCGAGCTCTTCCAGTTCGTCCTTGGTGTGGACGGCGATGCGGTGACTGAAATCGCCGGCGCCGAGCCGCCGCGCGCCTGTGCGCAGCGCCGTGATCGGAATCAGCATCCGGCGCGCCAACAGCGTACCGGCAAGGATCGCAACCGCAAGCCCAAGTCCGATCAAGAGCGCGACCCGCACCAACTGGTCGCGGATCGGCGCCAAGGCCTGCGCCGTCGGCTGCTCGAACAGCACGGCCCAGCCGAGCTTCGGCACCGAGCTCGACGTGGTCAAAACCGAATGGCCGTCGGTGTCGGTGCCGGACGCCAGTGCCTGCCCGTTCGGCGTCATCAGCGCTGCTACCTGCGGCAAGGTCGAGAGATCCCTCGCGATCTCCGGCCCCTTGGTCGAAGACGCCAGCACCTGGCCGCGCTGGTCGACCACATAGGCGAAGGCGCCCTTGCCGACCTGCGCGTCACCCAGGAAGTCGGAGAGGAAACGAAGATCGATTTCGGCGACGGTGACGGCGGCCGACGGATCGGAGCCCGAATGCGAAACCGCGATCGACATGAAGGGGCTGCTCCCCTTGAAAAACGCAGGGGCATAGCTGACGCCCTTGGCAAGAGTCTCGGTCAGACCGAAATCGCGAGAAAGGTCGGACTTGCTGCCGACCACGATCTTGGTGTGCGACAACCGCAGTTGCTCGCGGCCGTTCTGGTCGAGTAGCGCGAGCTGGTTCACCGGCGACACCTGGTTCAAGAGCTGGACGTAGTCGGCGTGGTGCTGCTCCAGCGTCTTGCCAGGGTCTTGGCGCTGGGCGCTGGCGCGGGTCACCCAACTGATCTGGCGCTCCAGCTCGGCGATCGATTGTTCGATCCGCTTCGAGGTCGCCTCCGCCTTCTCCGACATGGCGTCGGTGAGCGTGGTCTTGGTGGCGCGGTAGCTGATCCATGTTTCCATGGAGCCGTTGACGGCGAGCACGAACACGACGAGGCCGACCAGCGAGATCACGTATTTGGCGAACAGGCCCTCGCGCAGGAACCAGATTTTGTCCTTGACCCCGATCATCTGCCCCTCGGGCGCATACGCAACAAATTGCCGCGGCGGCACCGTTTCGAGCGGCTGCCGCGTCAATATGGCCATCCCGGCTGGAACGTCTTAGCACAGATTGAGGGGTATCGCCGGGAGGATGCGGCGTGGTTAGCGCTGATCGACGCCAATTTGGGGCTATTTGCGCCCTGTGGCGCTACTGGCGGTTGAACAATTGCCGTAGCACATCGTTCATCGGCTGGCTGTCTTGTTGCGCCTGCGGCGGAGGCGGTAGATCGGTTTGGGCGGGCGGCGAGACCGCAGGCTGCTGTTGAGACGGATTGAGTGAACCAGACTCCGCGGCGGGTGGCGCGATGCCGCGGCCACGGCTGCCACTGCCACCGCCCAATCCCTGCTGGATCAAATTGCCCAAAGTCTCGCCGAGCTTGCCGCCGAGGGGATCGGCCGGTGCCGTGCCCGAAGTGCTGCCGGTACCCGAATTGTCGCCCGCCTGGCCTCCGCTCGATCCGCCCAGGCTGCCGAGCAGTCCGCCCAAGCCGCCACCATTGGGCCCGAACAGGCCTGCGCCCATCTGCTTGAGCCTGGCATAGGCCGCGTCCGGATTGTCGAGGATGCCTTGCATGTCCGGATAGATCCGCGGCTCAGCCCAGGAGCCTTCGATCATCACGGGGATGCCGAAACCAACGGGATCGGACGTGCGGCCCTGGCCCTGTGTCGTCATCACTAGTTTCGGCTCGACCCGGAACGCCAGCAATTTGGTGCCGAGGTCGATGGTGCCGGCGCCGGTCATCCGCGCCAGCGGGCCGACCAGATTGAGATCGGTAGTCTGCGCCTGGCCTCGCTCGATCCGGAACGAGGCCGAGAGCTGGCTGAGATCGGTGTTCTGATCCTTGGTCTCCTGCCATCCGGACAGCGTGCTCGATGTCAGCGACCGGATCATCTGGGCGATGTTGAGATCCTTGATCGCGCCGTCCTGGAAATTGACGAACGCGGTTCCGCTCATGTTCGACATGATGGCACGCTGGCTTGGACCGCTCGAGCGCACCGCGATCTTTGCCTGCATCTTGCCGTCGAGCTTGTCGAAATCGGCGAGGCTGCGCAACAGCGGCAGCGCGCGCACGCCGACGATGTCGGCGTGCATCGCATAGGTCTGGTCGCTGCGGGATACGTCCACGATGGCTTCGCCATTGAGCGCACCGCCATAGGCGCCGAGATTGGCGACGGAGGCCTTGAGCACGCCGCCTGCGAGCGCCAGGTCGACCGCGGCCGGCGCGAAATGCGCTTCGCCGAAATTGACTTCGGCTGCGGAAATCCTGGCCTGGGCGTCGACATAATTCAGCCCGTTGAGTTCGATCGAGGCATTGCTCCAGGCTTGCGAGCTAGGCGAGGCCGGCGCCTTCGAAACCGACGCATCGAGCCGCTGGAAATCGAGATCGAGCTTCACCAGCGGCTTGGAGGCGATGTCGACCGATGCCCATCCGTTGAAGGCGCCGTCGCCAAGCGAGCCGGTAAGGCCGTTGATCATCACCACCGAACCGTTGAGCCGGACTTCGGCCTTGCCCGACAATGGTGCTTGGAGCATGGCGGGCGCATCGAGGGTCAGCTCGACCGGAATGTTCTGCCGTTCGACCGGCGGGGCGGGCATGGCCGCCTTGATGGCGAATTTGAGCGGCTGTTCGCCGGTGCGCGCGCTGCCGCGCAGACTGATCTTGCGATCGGCGCCGATCGCGGCGGTGGCGTTGATGCCGTCGATGCGATTTTCGACGCGGTCGCGTAGGTTGGAAAAAACCAGCGCGCCGTCGGCAATGGTGACGCGATCGATCGCCGGCCCATCCATATCGCCCGACAACGCCGGTTTGGGTGCTGCCGCGTTGTCGCGGATGCGATCGCGCAACAGCGGCACAAACAGCACCGGCCTTGTGATGGTGAGTTCGCTGATTTGTGGGTGACCCGACCACGCGCTCGATAATGTCATCCTGGCCTGCACACGTTCGATGGTGAGGCGGCTGGAGGTGTCGCGGTCCTTCGGGTCGCTCAGCGTGATTTCGTTCAAGGTCACGTTGAGCTGTGGCCACAGGCTGATTTTGGTGGTGCCGGCGATCGCGAGCCGGTATCCGGTCGCACGCTCGACCTGCTCCCGGATCGGCGAGGTCAAAAATCCCGACGGAATCCCCACGATCAGCAGCAGGACAAGAATGACGATGACGGCGGCCACGATCATGCCGGCGATTTTCAATGCTCTCATGTCGACGTTCCAACCCGGGCAAAACGGCAGCGAGTCCGGCTGGGCGTGATCCGGCCCGAGCTGACTTTTTGAGCTTATCCCGGAATGGGAGGAACGCTCAAAACCGTCCAAAAATAAACAGGAGGTACTGCAAAGATATGTGACCTATGACACACTTCCTACCCATCGAATTCCTGTAAATGCGACTTGGATGGTTTGGAAGGCATTGCCATGAGCAAACAGGCCGAATTTGCGGTCATTTTGAAGATAAATCCAATGTTCGCGGACTTAGGCGTCGACGAACTGCAACGGATTTCCAATCTCTGCCACACCCAGCACCTTGGCCTCGGTGAAGTCTTGTTCCAGAAGGGCGATGCCGGCGATGCCCTGTTCGGGGTTCGCCGCGGCCAGATTCGCATCGAGACCGGCGCGCCCGACGGCAGCCGGCTGACGCTGAATTTCATGGGCCCCGGCGATCTCTTTGGCGAGATCGCGGTGCTCGATGGCCAGAGCCGCACGGCGGACGCGACCGCCGGCGAGCCGACCGAATTGTTCGTGCTGCGGCGCGAGGATTTCCTGGGTCATCTCGAGCGCGAGCCGAAGGTCGCGATCAAGATCATTCAGCTGTTGTGCCAGCGCATCCGCTGGCAAAGCGAGCGGATGGAGGAAGCGGTGCTGCAGCCACTGCCGATCCGCCTCGCCCGGCGTCTCTGCGCGCTCGCCGCCGATTTCGGCTCCGAAGTGCATATCTCGCAGGAACAGCTCGGGGTGTTCGTCGGCGCCGCGCGCGAAAGCGTCAACCGTCAGCTCCAAAGCTGGCGCAAGGACGGCATCCTGGACCTGCAGCGCGGCCGCATCCTGCTGCAGAACCTGAGCCGGCTGACCGCGATCGCGAGGAACGAATAGGCTCTTCGATTGCGGGAATGATGCAACTCTTTCGAGTTCCGTGCGTTGGAACTCGACATGACAACCTATGATTCGAGCGAGCGCCCGCCCCTGACGGCGGTTCAGCGCAAAGCCAGAGAAGCCGAACGGCGCGCCGACGCAGAGCAGGCGATGCGCGAGCATCTGCGCGCTCAGAAGGCGTTTCATGACAACCGCGAACGGTTGAAGGCCGAGCGCCTGGCGCGCGAAGCTGTCGGCAAAAAGCCGTAAGCAGCGCACGGCATCCTCAGTCGCCATCACGGCGCGGCGGCGACTGAGAAGATTGACGCTTACTCCGCTGCGGGCGCGATCACCTTCCGCGGCGGCTGGGCGGGAGGTGCCGGCGTCTTGTGACGGTCTTCACCGTGTTCGGCGTCGCCGCTGGACACGAGCAGTTTTTTGCCAAAGCGCCAGAACAGCGCGCCGATGTCGTCCATCATCATGAACATCGCCGGCACGAACACCAGCGACAGGATGGTCGAGAACACCAGGCCGCCGATCACGGCAAGCGCCATTGGCGAGCGGAATTCGCCACCGGCGCCGAACGCCAGCGCGGACGGCATCATGCCGGCCGCCATCGCGACCGTGGTCATCACGATCGGCCGCGCCCGCTTCATGCCGGCATCGACGATCGCCTCATCGCGCGGCTTGCCTTCGCGGATCGATTCGACGGCGAATTCCACCAGCATGATCGCGTTCTTGGTGACGATGCCCATCAGCATCAAGATGCCGATCCACACCGGCGTGGTGAGCTGCTTGCCGGTCAGCAGCAATGCGGCGATCGCGCCGCCGATCGAAAGCGGCAGCGAGAACAGGATGGTGATCGGCTGCAGGAACGTTCCGAACAACAGCACCAGCACCGCATAGACCATCATCAGGCCGGCGGTGATCGCGGTGGCAAAACCTTCCGACAATTCGTTCAGGCTTTCGGCGTCGCCCGACGGGCTTACCTTGACGCCCTTCGGCAGGCTCTTCATGACAGGCAGTTCGGAAATCTTCTTGGTGGCATCGCCCAGCGCCGCCGATCCGACGAGGTCAGCCGCAACCGTCGCCTGGCGCTCGCGGTCGTATCGGTTGATGCTGGTCGGGCCCTGGTCGAGCTTGATGTCGGCAACGACCGAGAGCGGCACGCCGCCTTTCTCGCCGTGCTCGCCGAGCGGCACACGCAACTGCTCGAGCGTCTTCAGCTCGCCGCGCGCGGCGTCTTCGAGCTGGACGCGGATCGGCACCAGCCGGTCGCCGGCATCGAATTTGGCGAGCGCCGGACCGACGTCGCCGATGGTGGCGACGCGGATGGTCTGCGACAGGCTTTCGGTGGAGACGCCGAGCCGTGTCGCGAAATCCGCCCGTGGCCGGATGCGCAGTTCGGGCCGGTCGAGCGAGGTTTCCGAAATCACGTTGGAGATGATCGGAATCCGCTTCATCTGCGTCGCCAGCTCGCTGGCGACGTTGCTGACGATGTTGCTGTCGGCGCCGGTGACGACCAGCGAGATCGCGCGCAGGCCGTTTTCGTCGAGAAACCAGAAGCGGATATCGGGAACGTTCTCGAGCTCGTTGCTGATCTCAAGCTCGAGCTGGCGTTGGGTGATCTTGCGACCGGTCTTCGGCGTGTAATTGATGATCAGCGCGGCGCGGCGTACCTCGAGCGTTCCCGGCGGAACGCGGCCGCCGTCGACGAATACGCTTCGTACTTCCGGCCGCTTGCGCAAGCGCGCCACGATCTCCTCGGTGACCTTCTCGGTGTAGGCAAGCTGCGAGCCGGGCGGCAATTCCATGGCGAGCAGCGAGCGCGCGGTGTCCTGGGCCGGCAGGAAACCTTGCGGCAACAGCGTGATGCTCCAGATCGAGGCCGCAAAGATGCCAAAGCCGATCAAGACCGTGATCAAATAGTGCCGCACCGACCAGGTGACGAGCCTGGTATAGGCCTGCAGTGCCCGCCCGGGCGGTGGATCGTCATGGGAGTGATCTTTCAGGAAATAGGCGGCCAGAACCGGCGTGACGAAGCGCGCGGCCAATAGCGAGAAGAACACCTGCACCGAAACCGTGATGCCGAACTGCTTGAAGAATTGCCCGGCGATCCCCGACATGAAGCTTGCGGGCGCAAAGATCGCAATGATCGTGAGTGAAATCGCGATCACGGCAAGCCCGATTTCGTCGGCGGCCTCCAGCGCTGCGCGGTAAGGCGATTTGCCCATGCGCATGTGGCGCACGATGTTCTCGATCTCGACGATGGCGTCGTCGACCAGGATACCCGTCGACAGCGTGATCGCGAGGAAAGAGACGAGGTTCAGCGAAAAGCCCAAAATGTCCATCGCCCAGAACGCCGGGAAGATCGACAACGGCAGCGAGATCGCGGCGATGATGGTGGCGCGGAGGTCGCGCAAGAATAGAAGCACGATCACGACGGCAAGGAAGGCGCCTTCGAACAATGTCGAGATCGCGGCCTCGTAATTGCCCTTGGTGAATTCAACCGAGGTGTCGATCAGTTTCAAGTCGACGTCGGGATAGGCGACTTTCAGCGCATCGATGCGTTTCTGCACCAGGCCCGCGACCACCACGTCCGAGGCGCCCTTGGAACGCTTGATGCCGAGCGCGACCACCGGCTCGCCATTGAAGCGGGCAAAGGTGCGGCGGTCTGCGATGGTGTCGGTGACGGTGCCGAGGTCGTCGAGGCGGACTTCGCCGCCGCCGAACAACGGGATCATGGTGCCGGCGAGATCGTTCAGCGTCTTGGCGCCGGCAAGGGTGCGGATCGCCTGGTCGTTCTTGCCGATTTCGGCGCGGCCGCCGGCGAGGTCGACATTGGTGCCGCGCAGGCTTTGGCTGACATTGACGGCAGTCAGCCCCGCGGCCTGCAGCCGGTCGGGATCGAGCGAGACCAGGATTTCGCGCTCGACACCGCCAATACGCTCGACCTGGGCGACGCCGCGTACGCCCTGCAGCGCGCGTTTGACGACGTCGTCGACGAAATAGGACAATTGTTCCGGCGTCTTGCCGGGCGAGATCGCAGCATAAGTGACGATCGGCAGGCCGATCACGTCGACGCGCTGGATCAGCGGCTCGTTGACGTTCTGCGGCAGGTTGGCGCGCACCCTCGTGACGGCATCCTTGATGTCGTTCAGTGCCCGATCGGTATTGGTCTCGAGCGCGAACTGGATCGTCGTCAGCGACAAGCCGTCGGTGATCGAGGAGGAAATGTGCCGCACGCCTTCGACGCCGGATACGCCGTCTTCGATCGTCTTGGTGACCTGCGATTCAAGTTCTGCCGGCGCAGCGCCGAACTGCGATACCGCAACCGAGATCACGGGGATGTCGGCGGACGGCAGCCGCGTCACCGCGAGCTTGGTGAAGGACACCCAGCCCAGCACCAAAAGGATGATCGAAAAGACGACGGATGGAAGCGGGTTACGGATCGACCATGCCGAGATATTGAGAGCCATCAGCGTACCCGTCGATCGATTTCGTCTGCGAACATGGTCTTGATCCGGTCGCCGTCATGCAGCGAGGAGCCCGCGTCGGCCACGACGGTTTCGCCCACGTCGAGGCCTTCGAGGATTTCGGTGTTGGTGTCGGATACCAGTCCGACCCGGACCTTGCGCGTCTCGACCGTATTTCCTTTGACCACCTGAACGGTGAGATGGTCAATGGCGGTGCGTGGAACCGCCACGCCGCAACTTCGCTTGGCATCGATGTTGGCACGGGCGAACATGCCGACCTTGAGCGACGGGTTGTTGGTGACGGAAATGCGGACATGGCCGAGCTGGGTGGTGCGGTCGATCTGCGGCGACACCGCGCGCACCCGTCCGACCAGGTCGGGAGCATTGTCGCGGCTGATGCGCACGGTTGCGCCCGGATTGAGCTTGAGCATGTGGACGGCCGGTACTTCGGCGTCGAGTTCGATCTCGTTGTTGACGGAAATGCGGAACATCGGGCCTGCCTGCGGCGAGGCCGGCGCGCCGACGATGGTCTTGACCTCGGTGAGGAGGCCGGCGGCGGGGGCACGCAGCGATACCGGTGCCTGGCTTGCTCTCTGCTGTCCACCCGGTTGCTGCGGCGGCGCGCTCAGCCGCGCGAGTTCCTGGTTGTCGGTGACCATGTCGCCCTCGCGGACGAACAGGTCGGTGACCTTGGAGCCTTCCTGATCGGCGCCGACCACGGCTTCCCGGCGCGGCACGACGAAGCCGGTGACCCGCACCAGGTCGGAGAAACAGGCATTGGTCGATTTTGTGACGACCACGAGCGCCTGACCCGGTGTTTCCTTCTCTTCAGGACGCGAGCGATGCTCGAACCAGTAATATCCGATCCCGGCGGCGGCAAACAAAACCACGCCGAGCGCGGGCTTGAGGTACTCGGAGAAATTCATCGCCGGATCAACCCAGACCTGTCGCACGGAGATGATCTTGGTCCTTTGTCATGGCCAGGCTTCGTCCCGGCCATCCACGTCTTGCTTTTAGCGCCGCCAAGACGTGGATGCCCGGCACAAGGCCGGGCATGATGAAGCAAGCGGCGAACGCAGAGCACATCACTTCGACGCCGTGGTCTTGTTTTCCATGTTCACAACCTGCACGCGTCGATTGACCTCCGCCATCGGCTGGTTCGGATCCTTGAGCTTGCTCTTGCCATATCCGACGGTCACGAGGTCGGCGGCGGCGATGCCGTATTTGTCCATCAGATAGCGCTTGATCGAATCGGCGCGCCGCTCCGAAAGATCCTGGTTGTAGCCATCGCTGCCGGCGGCGTCGGTGTGGCCCGCAACCACGAAGGTCGAGCCTTTCAGATCAGGATTGGTGAGGGCGCGTCCTAGCGCCTGCACGGAGGCAAGCGATTTCTGGCTGATCTCGGCCGAGTTGTAATCGAAGGTGATTTCCAGATCGATATTCGGCTTGTCCTTGGCAAGGGTAGCGATTTCCTCGCGCTCGGTGATCGAGAGCGAACGGGTCGCGCGGCCACGGATGGTCGAAACAAATTTAGTCTCCGCGGCGCTCGCCGCCGGATCGGTCTGCGGGCCTGCCGACAGGCCGCGCGTCAGCGGCTTCTTGCTCGGCGCCAAGGCCTTGATGATCTGATCCTCGGTGACATCGTCGGCGGCGAGCGTCTTGCCGGCGCCAAAGGAAAGCACGGCGCCAACCGCCACGATCGAAAGGATCGCGGCAACAGTCCTTCCGGCCATTCTCGACCCAGCTATGCTCGACATTGCCAGTCCCTCCTGCGCTGCCCGCGCGTTCAAAATGATTTATCCAAATGGCCGCGAGGACAGAGCGGTCGCGGCGCGTTCCCATTAGTCTACGGCCTCCGCCCCGGGGTTCGAGGGCTCGCCGGCCTTTCAACTCAAATCGATGTCAATGCACCCCGTAACTTGCGAATTCCTGGACGATATTCGGGTCCATCGCCTTGGCGTTGGATATATCCAAATTGCCCTCGGAAATCGAGCCATTCCGCTGCTTGGCGAGGCCGCGCCCGTAGAGTGAGGAGGTCAGCCTGGGATTGATCTTCAGGGCGGCATCGAAGTCGATGATGGCGTTTCTGGTCGCCCCGCTCTTCAGGTTGACCAGACCGCGGCTGTCCAGCGCGTCGACGAAGTTCGGACGCAGTCGAAGCGCCTCGTTGCAATCCTTGAGTGCGGCCTGCAGGTCGCCGACCACGGTACGGGCCCAGCAGCGGTTGTTGAGGGCTTCGACGTCGCGCGGATTGATCCGGATCGTGTCGTCAAAGTCCTTGATTGCAAGGCTGTAAGCTCCCTTGCTGGCATAGACCTGGCCGCGCCGGTACAGCGCGCTGACGTCGTCGGGGTTGTCCGCGATTTTGGCGGTCAAGCTCTTGATGGTCGGGTCGTCGGCCAGCGCCAACTGGTTCGAACCGCCGCTATTGCCGGGATTATTCGACGGCTGTTCGAGCGGCGGAGCGACCGTCTCCACGGGCGGTTTGGGCGGAGGCAGATTGGCCGAGGGTGGCGCTGGTGGCGGATTATTGTGTGGCGCGACCGGCGGCTGGGGAGAATCCGGAAGCGGCGGCGGGAGGTTCGCGACCGTCGGACCGGAGGGGCGGGGGCCGCCACCGCCGGAACCCGGAATGAACGAAAAATCCTCCGCCAGGGAGGACGAAATCCATGGCACCTGTTCGCTTCGTGAGGCGCGGGTGACGCCGACCCGGGTGCGGTTCAGCGTTTCCTCCGCCATCAGGTCGGGAACGCGGATTTCCTTGAGCAATTCCTGTACGAACAGGCTGTGGTCGCCGCCATTGTCGCTTATTACGGATGACAGCGCCGCCGAATACATCACCAGCGTTCCATTCGGTGCAATCACCGGTGCAAGACCTGCGGAAAAGCTGCGAAACCGGCGTTCGAACGGATTGCGCCTGGAAGCATCGATCAGGGCGATCTTGACACCCGCGCCGCGGTTGTTGATCTCGCCCAGGATGGTCTCGAGACTGAAACCGTCGCGCCGGACGTCCGCTTCGGTCCAGATCTGCGCGTCGACCGGGATCATGAAGCTTTGCCGGCTGGACTGGACGCCAAAGCCGCTAAAAAAGACGAGCACGACCGAACCCGGCTTGATCTTGCCATAAAGGCGGTCGAGGGCGCGGCGAATCGCGTCGCCCGTGAGATTTTCGCCGATGTCGACACTGAAGCCGTCACGTTTGAGCTCGTCGGCGACCTCACGGGCGTCGTTAATCGGCTCCTTGAGCGGCGCTTCGGCGTCCGGGTATTTCGCATTGCCGATCACCAGGGCAAAGCGATCGCTCGCGGCAAATGATGGGACGGTCGACGCGACTGAGAAAATCAATGTCAGAAGCAGTGCAAGGCGGGTTTTCATACTACGGCGATCCAGCAGCCCAACAGGCGCCGATTCCAGCTTGCGCCTCGGCGACCTTACTCTACAGGGACGGCATTATCAAACCGCGGTCGAGCACCGTCAACCACTTGCGCAATAGCGATTATCGCGACAATTAACCGCGACGCGGTCTGCCATCACGAGGGAATAAATCGCGCCGCCGATGGGCCATCGATGGTCCGCGCTCGGCCGCGGGTTCCCGTGGGCGTATCTGCGATCGATAATGTGATAGGCCTCACATTATAGACGTCGTCATGTCACGCGCCATAGACGTCGTCATGTCACGCGCCTGACAATGCAGCGC
>VAZG01000311.1 GCA_005885285.1 Alphaproteobacteria bacterium
AACCGCGCCAGCTCCTGCACATGCATGAAGCGGTTTTCGAAGATTGTCTCGGTGATTTGCGAGGAACCCTCCGCCTGGATCATCAGCGCCATCAGTTGCGCCTGCAAATCGGTGGGAAAGCCCGGAAACGGCGCGGTCGAGACCCTCACCGGGCGGATGGCGGCGCCATTGCGCGCGACGCGGATGCCTTCGTTGTTGACGGATATTTCGGCCCCGGCCTGCCTCAGCACGTCGAGCGCCGATTGCAACAGCTCCGGCCGCGCGCCCGCAAGCTGGACATCGCCGCCCGTCATCGCCACCGCCATCGCATAGGTGCCGGTCTCGATACGGTCCGGCAGCACGGTGTGGCTAGCGCCATGCAGCTTTTCCACGCCTTCGACGGTGATGCGCGGCGTGCCGGCGCCGCTGACCCGCGCGCCCATCTTGTTCAGGCAGTCGGCGACATCGGCGATTTCCGGCTCGCACGCCGCGTTGGTGATCACCGTGGTGCCGTTGGCGAGCGTCGCGGCCATGACGGCGACATGGGTGCCGCTGACGGTCACCTTCGGAAAATCGATCGCGGCACCCTTGAGCCCGCCAGGGGCCTTTGCGATTACATAGCCGCCGTCGATTGCGATATCGGCACCGAGTTTCTCCAGCGCCATGATCAACAGGTCGACCGGCCGGGTGCCGATGGCGCAGCCGCCGGGCAGCGACACCTTCGCTTCATGCATCCGCGCCAGGAGCGGCGCGATCACCCAGAAACTCGCGCGCATCCGCGACACCAGTTCATACGGCGCGGTAGTGTCGATGATGTCGGCAGCGGAAATGCGCAGGGTCTGACCCTGATATTCGCGATCGCCTGTCCGCTTGCCGACCGAGGTGATGTCGACGCCGTGATTGCCGAGGATGCGCTGCAACTGTGCGACATCGGCAAGGCGCGGCACATTGTCGAGGATCAGGGTTTCCTCGCTGAGCAACCCCCCGATCATCAAGGGCAGTGCGGCGTTCTTCGCGCCCGAAATCGGGATGGTGCCGTTGAGCTTGCGGCCGCCCGTGATGCGAATGCGATCCATTACAAATTCCTGCTGTTATCAGGTGCAAATTATAGGGCCGACACGGCCAAGGCAAAAGCGGCGAAATTTGCGGCGATTATGCGGTTGGATGCAATGCGGACATCATTGCGGGACGCGCGCCAGCGCGAACCTCGGATGCAATTTGCATGTCGGGGCGGATTCAACCTCTGCTGGGCTGCGCCGGAAATGACGACCTTCATCCCTTGATGAAGGCCAGCAGGTCGGCGTTGATCGTGGCTGCTTCCGTGGTTGGCATGCCATGCGGAAAGCCCTGGTAGGTCTTCAGCGTGCCGTTCTTCAAAAGCTTTGCCGACAATGGCGCAGAGGCGGCATAAGGAACGATTTGATCGTCGTCGCCATGCATCACCAGCACAGGCACGGTGATTTTCTTGAGATCGGCCGTGAAATCGGTCTGTGAGAAGGCGACGATGCCGTCGTAATGCGCCTTGGCGCCGCCCATCATACCCTGGCGCCACCAGTTCTGGATCACCGCCTCCGAGGCTTTGGCGCCCGGCCGGTTGTAGCCATAGAACGGACCGGCCGGAAGGTCGCGATAGAATTGCGAGCGATTGGCAGCGAGCTGCGCCTGAAGTCCGTCAAAGACTTCCCTCGGGAGGCCGCCGGGATTTTCCGCGGTCCTCAGCATCAGCGGCGGCACCGCGCTGATGATGGCCGCCTTCGCCACCCGGCTGTCGCCGTGCCGTCCCAGATAGTGCACCACCTCGCCGCCGCCGGTGGAATGACCGACGTGAATGGCATTCTTCAGACTGAGATGCGCGGTCAAAGTTGCGAGGTCGTCCGCATAGTGATCCATGTCATGGCCGTCGCCGGTCTGGCTGGACCGGCCGTGGCCCCGGCGGTCATGGGCGATGACGCGATAGCCGTGATCTTGAAAGAACAGCATCTGCGCGTCCCAGTCATCGGCCGAGAGCGGCCAGCCATGCGAGAACACCACCGGCTGACCCGAACCCCAATCCTTGTAATAAATCTCGGTGCCGTCCTTGGTCTTGATTGTTGGCATTACGGATACTCCTGCTTTACGCCGTCATTCGGGGACACGCGTGAACCCGCAATCGGGAAGTAGAATCGAATTCGCGCCTACGCGCCAGAACGCGAATCCCACTCAGGCGAGCGCCGCGGCGGGACGGAACCGTCGCGACGCGCCGACGAGCACGATGGCGAAGAACAGCAGCACGAGGCCCTGGATCACCGCGAAGGGCGGTTCGCTCGGCGGCACGCTGGGCGCCAGCGCATGCAGCACCGGTATCTTGAGGAAGCTCTGGATCACCAGCACGAACACGTTGAGATAGAGCGAGACCAGCGCCGTCACCACGTAGATCCAGCGCCAGGGACCCGCGAGCCGCATCGCGTAAAGCGCGATGCAGGCGATCGCGAGCAGCACCAGCGAGATAATGCCGATCATGTGTGACGGCAGCAATTGGGTGAATGGGAACAGGAAACCGGTGGCGCTGGTCAGCACCGTCGACAATAGAAAGATCGCGGTCAGGCCCGACAAGCGGTGGGAGCCCAGCATCGCGAACATGACGATAATGCCGGAGACGATACCGATCACGCTGATGATCACGTGGACCATCGTGAAAGTAGCCAAGCTCATGCCGAGGACCATGGTGCACCCCCCTATTGGAAAGACGCAAATGCTACGACCGTCCCCGGCAAATTGCCAGATTGTCTGAGCGCTGCTCAGACATGCACGATCGGTCACAAGTGTGATGTCCGAATTTCTTGCGTGCCGTCATAAACCCTATCGATCGAGAAATTCGAGCAGCTTCGCCATCACCTGATCGAGCGCTTCTTCCATCAGCCAGTGACCTGCGCCTTTGACGAGCACGCCGTCGACGTTGCTTGCCACCATCTTGCCTTGTTCGATCAGGAATGGCCCGCCCGCCTTCCTTTGCTTAGAAGAAACTGCCGTCAATAGTAGCGCGGGATCGGACCATCGCGCGGAGTCTTTCGGTTCGACAGGTCGAACAGGACTTCATCGACATAGCACCAGCCCCAACCCTCGGGCGGATCGTAGCCTTCGATAATCGGATGCTTCGTGGCGTGAAAATGTTTGGTGGCGTGCTTGTTGGGGGAGTCGTCGCAGCAGCCGACATGGCCGCAGCTGCGGCAGATCCGCAAATGCAGCCATTGGCTGCCACTCTTCAGGCATTCCTCGCAGCCTAACGCGCTTGGCGTAACGTCGCGGATGCCGGAGATATGCGAACAGCCCTTTGCCGTCATGTGCGCCGTTCCTTACAGCGCCGGTTTTGCGGCATCGCCAAGAAAGCCGTGCAGGGCCGCCACCACCTGTGCGCCCTCGCCGATCGCGCCGCCGACCCGTTTGACCGAGCCCGAGCGCACGTCGCCGACCGCGAACACGCCGGGCACGGAGGTTTCCAACGATGATGCCGCACGCCCGAGGTGGAGGTCGGACTGCGCCCCGGTCACCACAAAGCCACCGCGATCGAGCGTGACGCCGCAGCCATCGAGCCAACCGGTTGCGGGATCGGCGCCGACGAACAGGAACAAATTACGAATCTCGGCCGTACTTTGTTCGCCGGACAGGCGGCTCTTCCAGCGGACCCGCTCGAGCGAGGAATCCTGACCTCCCTCGAGCGCGACCACCTCGGTATTGAACATCAGTTCGATGTTCGGCGTGGCCTCGATGCGCTCGATCAGATAGCGCGACATGCTGGCGCCCAGGCCGCCGCCGCGGATGACCATGTGGACCTTGCGGGCGTGGCCCGACAGGAACACGGCAGCTTGCCCTGCGGAATTGCCGCCGCCGACCAGCACCACGTCCTGATCAGCGCAGAGCCGCGCCTCTATTGGGGAGGCCCAATACCAGACGCCGCGACCTTCGAAAGCCTCGAGGTTTTCGATTTCGGGCCGCCGGTAGCGCGCGCCGCTCGCGACCACCACCGAGCGCGCCCGCAACGCCTCGCCACCATCGAGCTTGAGCGCAAAGGCACCGTCGATGCGCGCGCAATCGAGCGCGGTCGCGCTCATTGGAATCATGATATCCGCGCCGAACTTTTGCGCCTGCGTGAACGCGCGGCCCGCCAGCGCCTGGCCGGAAATGCCGGTCGGAAACCCGAGATAGTTTTCGATACGGGCGCTAGCGCCGGCCTGTCCGCCGAACGCGCGCGCATCCAGAACCACTACCGAAAGGCCTTCGGAGGCCGCATACACGGCGGTCGCAAGACCAGCCGGGCCGCAGCCGACGATCGCGGCATCGTAAATCCTGGTCCCGGCCGGCCCGCCGATCATGCCGATCGCTCGGGCGAGCTCACTCTCGCCGGGGTTGCGCAGCACGGTGCCGTCGGCGCTCACCACCAGCGGCCAATCCGACGGCGATGGCGAATAGCGCGTGATCAGTTCGGCGGCGTCGTGGTCGCGTTCCGGGTCGAGCAGGTGATGCGGAAAGCCGTTGCGGGTGAGAAATCCCTGCAAACGGACGACACCGGTCGAGTTCGAAGGCCCGATCAGCACGGGGCCGCCGACGCCGCCCTGGATCAGGCTGACCCGGCGTAGGATCAGCGCGCGCATGATGCGTTCGCCGAGGTCGGCTTCGGCGACCAGAAGCGCCCGCAGCCTGTCCGGCGGGATCAGCAGTGTTTCGACGTCGCCCTCGGCGTGGCCGTCGACCAGCGCGACGCGGCCGGAGAGCTGGCCGATCTCCGCCAGAAACTGCCCGGGCCCCTGGTCGATCACCGGCGTGATGTGGCCAAGACCATCGCGCTGGGTGATCGCGACATGACCGGAAAGCACGACGAACATGCCGGCTCCGGGCTTGCCGGTCTCGAATAGCCGCTCGCCGTCGCTGTATTTCCTGATCTCGCCGAAGCGGCGCATGCGCGCGATCTCGGGCGCCGTCAGTTCCGGAAACGTCTGCTCGGGACGGGCAAACACCCGAGGCCGCGCAGCGCCACCATTCGTCTCGTTTCCAGCCGCGCCGTCCACGCCCATTTCGGTCTCACTTTTGTTGGAAGATAACGAAAGCGGAAGCTAGCAAAATCCGACGCAGGCCAAACCCGGTTATTTGCCTGGTTATTTGTCCGGCCTTTTTGCGCCGAAATCATGTGAGGCAGCCTCACCCTCGGAAGATGCGGCACCGCTGCGCTGCTTCGCCTGCGCTTTTCGCCGCTTGAGATTTTCACGGAGCGCAAGCTTCAAGCGGTCCCTTCTCGAGTCCTTCGTAGACAACGAGCCCTGTCCCTTGTCGTCGTGCTTTTCATCCATCGTGGTCAACCTGTTCGACTGCTTAAAACAGCATGCCAGGAGAATAGACCATGAGCGACGTGCGAGGCACGGCTCCTGGGTGGGAACCGGCGCAGGTGCGACCGCCAATTGAAGCAGAAAGCGACGCCAAACGCGGGTTTGCGGCCGGTCTTTGACGGCACCCGAGCGCTTGCGCCGCTTGAGGGCTTGTGGCAAGGATCGGCGCGCCGTTTAGGGCCTCTTGGCCGATTCTGTCAGGTCCTCGGGTATGCTGCCGTAGCTCAGTGGTAGAGCACTCCATTGGTAATGGAGAGGTCGACAGTTCAATCCTGTCTGGCAGCACCAGCTTTTTGCGGCAATAAGCGGGTCCAGACTGCCCGATCGGCCGCCCAGAGGTTCGGGCATTGCCATCTTCCCAT
>VAZG01000312.1 GCA_005885285.1 Alphaproteobacteria bacterium
GTTCGGTGCCGTCGGCCATTGGCACCCGATGCTGGCGAAGGTCGATAGCGAGGGCGATCGGGAAGGCGCCTTGCGCATGGCCGAAGGCCGCGACGGCAGCCGGCAAACTGAACGCTTGCTGGAGATGGCGCCGGAGCATCACCGTTACCGCTATCGAATGGAAATAACCGGGTTGCCGGTGCGCGACTATGTCGGCGAATTGCGTGTGGAAGGCAATGCCGATCAAACCAGTACGGTTAAGTGGTCGGCGGAGTTCGAGCCAACCTCGGGTGACGAAGCTGGCACCGTCCAGACCATCCGCGGCTTCCTCAAAGCCGGTCTGGACAATCTGAGGGCCTTGCACGGCTGACGCCGGCTGCAAGCATTTTTTGCCGATGCGTGCCTTACGATAACCGCGCGTCGCGTTCGGCCGCGCCTTGGGGCGGTCTGAAATTAAGGTATCTTTTAGCTTTCATTAGGGCCGCATTAAGCACAGAAAGTT
>VAZG01000313.1 GCA_005885285.1 Alphaproteobacteria bacterium
CCTTTAGGTGCGGTTCACATGACCGCTGGTCATAATGCCCTCCGCGGATCAGGTCCCGGTCAAAAACACGCATTCGATAACAATGCGGTGGCACATGTGGGTTGTCCTGATCACCGGATCGACCGGCTCTGCATTACGTGCTGTTCGCCCTCCCAACCTTCACATCACGTCGGTTGTCCGGCGCGATCTCGTTTACCGCGCAAGCGCGACGGGATTCCTATATCGTTCACCCTTGACCATCATGGCCCAGGCCATCCGTGCAATCTTGTTGGCAAGCGCGATGGCGGCAACCTTGGTCGGCTTTCGCGCCAACAACGCCGTGAGCCAGGGCCGATGCCCGGTGCCATGGATCTTGGCGTAACGGATAACCGCGAGTGCTCCGGCCACGAACAGGCTGCGCAGATAGCGGTCGCCCTGTTTGCTGATGCTGCCAAGCCGATCCTTACCCCCGCTTGAATGCTGCTTGGGAACGAGCCCAATCCAGGCCGAGAAGTTACGTCCTGATCGGAAGGTGCTGGGGTCAGCAACACTGGCGACCAGAGCGGTCGCCAGCATCGGACCGACGCCGGGAATGTAGTGTAGGCGCTTGCTCGTCTGGTTGGACCGGTGCCAGGCCAGGATCATCCGATCGAACTCCAAAATCTGCTGCTTGAGACCGAGGAGTTGATTTCCAAGCGCGGCAAGGCATGTGCGGGCAACCTCAGACACCCGCTTGTCGCTCGGGTCGGCAACAATAAGCAGCAGTTCCGCAACTCCTTTGCGTCCGACCGGCGCAACAATGCCGAACTCGGCAAGATGCGCCCGGATCGAATTAATCACCGCGGTCTGCTGGCGGATGAACAGATGGCGAGTGCGGTGAAGCATCAAGCAACTCTGCTGCTCTGGTGTCTTTGTAGGCACGAACCGCATGTTGGCTCTGGCGACCGCCTCGCAAATCGCTTCTGCGTCGGCCATGTCATTCTTCTGCCGTTTGACGTAGGGCTTCACGTAAGCTGGCGGCATCAGCCGAACCGAATGACCGAGTGCCTGGAGTTCGCGTGACCAATGGTGGGATGAGGCGCAAGCCTCTATGCCAACCACGCACGGTGGCAGCTTCTGAAAGAAAGCCAGGACAGAACGCCGCTTTAGTTGGCGACGGACGACCACTTGGCCACCAGCATCAACCCCATGAACTTGGAAAACCGACTTGGCGATGTCTAAACCGATTGTCGTTATCGTCTGCTTGCTCGATCCTCTGAATCGTGGGAGCCTTAACAGCGCCCACATCCATGGCACCGATGTGCCCGGTGGAGGAGCCGTCCACAGCATCAGGAAACGGGCGTTGAAGCTGACAGGTTTTGCGGCTTGCAGGACGATCTATTGCCATCATGTTGACCGATGGGTAGCTGCCGCGGGCAGAATCACGATTCCGATCGTTTGATACCGAAAGGGTTATGGCTACGTGAACCGCAAACGCATATCGCACCTTCTTATGACGGCTGCTGCTGCGCTCCTTTTTTCGTCAATCATCGGCGCGCACGGCTCGGTCCTGCACCACCACGGCTCTGTTATGCACCGCGGCTCTGTCACGCTCGATGTAAACAAGCAAGTCGAGCACATCATCGCACTTGACGTGGCACCGATGGTATCGGCTACCGGGGCCGGCGGAGCGGCGGTTGTTGTCTACATTCGCGGACGCACGCTCTTCTTCAATTACGGCTTCGCCGACCAAACCAAAAAACAACCAATCACCTCGGACTCGCTGTTCAATGTCGGCTCAGTGCGCAAGGTTTTCGATGCCGCACTGGTCGCGCAGGCGGTGGAGCGCGGCGAACTCAGGCTTGACGATCCCGTGAACAAATACGTCGGTGAATTGCAAGGTGACTACATTCGCCGTGTTACGATCGGCCAGCTCGTGACCCATACATCCGGTCTCTTGTTGCCGACAGATCATCCACCCTGGCCGCAGGAACATTACTCTCTCAGCGGGTTCCTAGACGCCCTCAACGCCTGGACGCCGAAAAACGGCGAGGAGCCGGGCAAGCAGCGCATCTACTCGCATGCCGGATACATACTGCTCCAGCTTGTCCTTGAGCACCGCTATGGCAGGCCGATCGCCGAGTTGATTGCCCGTGACATAACCAAGCCGCTAGGCATGAATTCAACCGTGGTGCCAACGCGTGGCCCAGACGATCGGGCGATCCTGGGTCCAGAACTCATGCAGCGGACCGTACAGGGTTACTCTTACGGGGGCGATCCAGTCGGCCTCCCAGGTAACCAACAGGGCTATTACGACTTCCCCGGCGCCGGGCAGATGTTCTCATCTGCCCGCGATCTTGCGATCTTGCTCGCCGCATGTCTCGGCGACGCATCCGTCGAAACAGGACTGCGGCGAGCACTACAATCGACGCGGCGCGAATTTTTTCGGGTAAATAGTCAGTTTGGACAAGCGATGGCTTGGGAAGTGGCCGATTTCTCCAATACTGGCATTGTCGATAAGCCTGCCGGCCTCGACAATGCTTCCGCGTATATAGGCCTCGTTCCTCAATCGAAAATCGGCCTGGTCCTCCTCCTCAATCGTGGCGACGTGGCGCCATCCGAGGTAACCCGGACCAGGACCCTGCCAGATTTGGCTCGAATACCGCGGACACCAATGCTGGCGAATACGCGACAGTCCGGCCATGTCCGCCTTGCCCCGAAAGCGGAGTAATTTCAGAGCGGGCATATTTTCCAAGCGTTTTTCTGGCTGTCATCTGCAGGCGGCCATCGGCGCCTCACGTTGGGAGGAGACGACTCGTTTTTGGGCCGCCACGGAACGAGTGTCATCACAAAATGATCCTTGTAGGAGGTGGGCTCACTTCGAATGCAGGTGTCCCGTCCGGCAAGCCGACCCACGCGCCGCGGTGGCAGGTCGTATTCCTCTTCATTGGCGTCATTGGCGTCCCAAGTTTCCAGCCTATCGGTGTCGGCCCAACGTTTCCCGCTTGATCGCAATCCAATGACCGACACAGCCGTCAGATCGATTGAATGTTCCAGAACCGGTATTTCCCGACAATTGTCCGACCGCGGTCAAGGTCATGCCGTTGCCTGCACCGACCGAATGCAATGTGCCGTCCGGGTCGACCTGCCCGCTTCCGCCCCTGATGATGATCTTGCCGCCGACAATCCTCGCGGGCAGCGAGCCCGTATAGGGACATCCGCCGCTGGTGAACGTCCATGCGCCGTCGAAATTCTTGCTATCGTCCTTCGGCATCGAAAAAGGCGCCGCTTCGGCGGGCGGTGGCGCGTCATCCTTGGGGCGGGAAAGGAATGCTAACTTGGCACCACTGGCTTGCGTCTCAGTGGGCTGTGATCGGGCCATCGCGCGCGGGGAGTTTGATACCAGGGTAAGCAGTGCGTACCAAAACGCCGCCCTCATCAGCCCCAATTGGATGACACCAAACATGTCGCTCATCTTCGGCAAGGAAATTCAATGGATAGTTGCCGACAACAGCCCGGATCGCAAGCGAAGAGGCATCAATTTTCTCCCTGAGCCATGCCGCGCGTAAAGCGCAATCCGTGCCCGATCATTCGGCCGCCGGTGAGGTTTGATCTAGTCATCGCGCCTTGCAGCCGAAACGGCGGCGGCGTTGATCTTAGCGCGACGATAGCTCGGGTGATCGCGCCATGACGAAGTAGCCGCACCCTGCAGAGCCAAAGAGATAGATTAGGGCGGCAACCCATCCCATCGCGTTCAACGTACCTGCCGTGGTCCCCATGACAACGACAACCAACCCGACAACGTCTCCGATCCCGGTCGCGATCAGCACGCCGCGCACGGATTCGGAAGAGTTGTCCCGGACGAACCAGAAAATTAAGCCCAACGCCAGCAGCGCTGCACCGAACAGTCGCGCCATTAGCACCAAGGAGGGCGAAGCAGCCATTCCATAACCGGCAGCTAGCTGTTCAGGAGCCAACACGAAGCCGATACCATGCACCAGCGCAAGAACAGCAAGGATTGTGAAGAATGTTTTGATCGTCATAGCGTGCACCCCATGCACCGTCGACGGCAAATGCCTAGCGGCATCCCTAGCAGATCGGAATCGTACCGATTAGGCAAGAAATGTTATCGTACGAAACGATCCGAACTGACTGCTGTTGCACCGCACTTGCCCCGCATCGGCTCTCAGTCAAATGCAACCCATATATCGATGCGCTCAGCAGCAATGACGCCGCACCCGCCGCGACAAACGATTGCTTAGGACCGCTGGGCACTTTGCAGGACAAAGTGATTTGCCCGTCGGGTAGCGGACGGCAAACCCTGTCCAGCCCCTCTGCAAAAAATATTCACTTCCCTCTCCGCTTGACGCTCCACCCAAATCAGCGATTTTCTCCTGAGTGTCCCGTCTCGGTAGAGGGGCGGATCGCGAGTCGTCACGAACGCGAGACGGGATGCGGTGGACGCGGCAGCGTCAGGCGCGTGAGTGGTCGCAGGGCGGGTTGAACCTCGTGAGCGATCGGCAAGCGCGCAAGACGAACGACGCTAACGCGGACGGCAAAACCGTGTGGTCCTGACACCCGTTGCTGGTGCCAAGTCCACGGAGGCGAAGTCGGCCCAACCGGGTTGATCAGCCTTAATCCGTGGACGACGGTGACAAGACGAATTCGTCGCCGGGGAGAGCGCGTTATAAGCCGTTAAAACCATTGCGCAGGGAAGGCCGGACTGTTGCGGTGAACCTGTGGTGACGACGCTCGTGCGCTTTTTTGTTGCGTGCGAGGCTGCGGGTGCATCGGGCACCCGGCTTTCCCTGCGCCCTCTACATTTTCGAGGGACATTGTCTTGCAAAGCTCGGGCGCATCGCACCGCGAGAACGCACGGACGCGCGTTCCTCCGCTGTTTGAAATTCGAATCAGAATCCACGTCGTCCCGTTGGCTACTTCCCCGGCCACGACGGCTTGCGCTTTTCGGCGAAGGCCTTGAGGCCTTCCTTGGCGTCCTCGGTCATCGCCAAAAGTGCGATCTGGCTTTCGGTGTAGGCGATGCTTTGGTCGAACGACATCGCTGCGATCGCGCGCATGGCGTATTTGCCGCGCCGGATTGCGGTCGGCGACTTGTCGACGATGCGGCCGATCAGCCACTCGACCTTCGCGTCAAGCTCGGCAGCCGGCACGACGTAATTGAGCAGTCCCGCGGCCTGCGCGGTCAAGGCGTCGAATGGCTCGCCGGTCAGCGCCCATTCATTGATCTGCCGGCGCGGCGCGATCGACTGCAAGAGGGCCATCACCTGCATCGGGAACACGCCGACCTTCACCTCGGGCAATCCGAACACCACATGGTCGGCCGCGACCGCCATGTCGGTCATGCACAGAAGGCCCATGCCGCCGGCCATGCAGACGCCATTGATCCGCGCGATCGCGGGCTTGGTTGCGTTCTGCGACAGCCGCAGCAGATCGGCGTAGTCGACATTGGGCCTGGAAAAATCCATCGCGAACGCAGCACCTGAGTTCTGTAGATCGGCGCCGGCGCAAAACGCCTTGTCGCCGGCGCCAGTCAGGACGATGACGCGGACGTCGTTGTCGTCATGGGCTTCGCGGTAGCCGCTCCCAATGCCGCCGATCACGCTGCCGTTGAGCGCATTGCGCTTTTCCGGCCGGTTGATGGTGATCCAGTAAGCCTGTCCGCGCTTTTCGCGTATCACGCTGTCGTCAGTCATGGCCCTGCTCGCCTGTTCGTCATGCTCCTAGGCCGGCATTT
>VAZG01000406.1 GCA_005885285.1 Alphaproteobacteria bacterium
CTTTGAATATACGAATGAAGCCTTTAATTTTCGGTGTCGTGCCTATCCTGCGGGGCTGGGCCGCTGCGAAGCCGATGCACGGCTTGAACGTTTTTCTTGACCTCTCCCCGCTCTTTTGCGGGGAGAGGTCGAAATTCGCGCGAAGCGGGAATTTCGGGTGAGGGGCAAAGGCAGTGCGCGGACCAGATCGCAAGATGATCCGAATCGCGAGGCGATTGCGCGTCAATCAGACGGACGCGGAAACCGATGGCGGGCAGCACAACGAGTCTGTCGGGGACGCGATACGGGATCGTCGATTAACGCGGGACGGTTACAAAGTGCTTCGATTCTGGAACAACGATGTTCTTGGCAATCTCGAAGGCGTACTGACAACAATCCAGGCCGAACTCACCGGATAGAGCCCCTCACCCCAACCCTCTCCCCGCGTAAGAGCGGGGAGAGGGAGTGGAGAGCGCGAAGAGCGGGGCGAGGGAGTGAGAGGGCGGTGCCTCTCTCTATTTCGTGATCCCATCGATCTCCGCGCGTTCATCCGCGCTCAATGTCCAGTCGATCGCCTTCACGTTTTGGTCGACCTGCTCGACGCGGGTGGCGCCGGCGATCACGCTTGCGACCTGCGGCCGCGATGCGAGCCAGGAGAACGCCAACTCCAGCATGGTGTGGCCGCGTGTTTGCGCAAATGCCGTTAATTTCTCGACGATGTCTTCGTTGCGCGGCGTGACATAACGATCTTTCAGCGCCGGCGCCTTGGCAAAGCGCGTGTCATCGGGGGCCGCAGTGCCGCGCTGGTACTTGCCGGTGAGGAGGCCGCTCGCCAACGGAAAGAACGGCAGCAGGCCGAGCTTGTATTCCACCGCTACGGGCAAGATGTTCTTTTCGATGCCGCGCACCACCAGGCTGTATTCGTCCTGGCACGAGACGAAACGATTGACGTTGATCGCGCGCGCCACATGTTCGGCCTCCGCGACGCGCCAGGCCGGAAAATTCGAATTGCCGATGTAACGGACCTTGCCCTGCCGGACCAGATCGTCCAGCGCCCGCAAGGTCTCCTCGATCGGGGTAGCCGCATCGTAATCGTGCTGCTGATAGAGATCGATGTAATCGGTCTTCAATCGCCGCAGGCTCGCTTCGACCGCGGACATGATGTAGCGCCGCGAGGCACCCTGCTTGCTGCCATCGCTCGCCATCGGCTTGGAATATTTTGTCGCCAGCACGATGTCCTTGCGGCGGTCGCCGAGCACCTGGCCCAGCACCGCCTCCGAGCCGCCCATCCCGGCATAGATGTCGGCGGTGTCGAACAGCGTAATGCCGAGGTCGATCGCCCTGTGGATAATCTTGCGCGAAGTCTCGAGATCTGTGCGCTGGCCGAAATTGTTGCAGCCGAGGCCGACGGCGGAAACGCGCAGTCCGGAGCCGCCGAGATTGCGAATTTGCATGGGTTGATCCTGCGAGGTCGAGAGCGGGGGGCGGGCAGGTATTTTGGCCCGCTGATATTGAAGCCGCAAGGTGCGATTGTCGCGCATGCATCAAGCCGGCTTGAGGTCCGCCGAGAGTTTTTGAGAATCTCGGTTACGGCGCAGGAAATGGTCGTTTGATCCTCGGATCTACCGGAACCTGCAGGCCGACCGACACATATGCATTTGTGCGATAATGGCCGGCCAACAGCATGAGTTGAAGTATCGCTTCTTCGGGAAAGGCGGCTTGCAGCTCCGCCCAGAGCGCATCGCCGATTGTTGCGGTGTCATGAAGTTCGTCGGCCAAGCGGATCAGTAACCGGTCGTCGGTCTTCCAGCAGGCGTCGTCGGCACTGCCGTAGACGGACGCGTGCAACTGTGGTTCGGTCAAGCCGGCGTCATCCGCGAAATAGTGCACGCGCAGGCACCATTCGAAGGCATTGCGGCAACGCCCGGTCACGCGCAACAAGAATACTTCGCGCTGGCGGATGGCAAGATGACCGGGCTGCAGATAGGCAACCGATCCGAGCCGATAGGCTCGAAGCAGCCGCGGATCGCGCGCGAGAACGGTAAAGTGCACAAATGGCGGCTGCCACGAGGGCGGCAGTTGATCGAACTGCGCCTGTACTTCAACAGAATAGGGTGGTGTCAGCGGATCAATTCTCATGACGGTCTCGCTTTCGGGGGAACGGCCGTCCAACGTTTGGTTCAAGCGGCAGCCGCAACCCGTTCGCGATAGTGGCGACCGTGCGATAATAGCCGGCCATCAACAGAAGCTGCATCACCGCCTCCTCGGAAAATACCGCGCGCAAGTCCGTCCAAAGCACGTCGCTGATCGAAACCGTGTCGTGAAGTTCGTCCGCCAGTCGAACCAGCACCGTGTCGTCCGGCTGCCAACTGGCGTCGTCGGCCTCGCCATGGACGGACGCGTAAACCTGCGCTTCGCTGAGGCCGGCCTCAGCGGCGAAATAGTGAACGCGCATACCCCATTCGTAGGCGCATCGGCACCGCGCCGTGACGCGCAGCAGCAGGACTTCGCGCTGCCGCACCGTCACATGACTGGGTTCGAGATAGCTGACCGCCGAACCCGTAAAGCGCAACAGCAAACGTTCATCGCGGGCCAGCACGGTAAAAAGTTTGAAAGGAGGAGACCAGGAGGCGGGGAGTCTGTCGAACAGCGCCTGCACGTTCGGCGAGAAGGGAGCGGTGACGGGAGCAATTCGCATGGCGTCTTCCTTTGCAGGGACGAGAAATTAGGAGCGAGCGAAAGATGATTCCAGTGCATGTGCTGGATAGATTATATTCGTGGTGTGAATGAAGGTCTGAACCCTGCGCGCTTTAGCCAGGCGTCGCGAGCGCTTGCCGGCGACGCCAAGTTCGCGCCCGGATCAAAGGGGGCACAAAAATCAAGGAGCGCACAAAAAGATGCGGCCCCGGTCAGACGCGGCGACTGACGGGGACCGCTGGGGCGTATGATCTGTGACGGGGGGCCTGATCAGACGCAGGTGGAACCTAGCTTGGCATTGTTACGTGGTGGTGACAGGAAAGTTATCCACAGGCCCGTAGCGGCGGCAGCGCGCTTGCGAACAGGGCTTCAAAACAGCTTGCGATAGACGACAAATCCGGAGCGCTCTGCGAGCTTGTCGTAAAGCTGCATCGCGGTGTGGTTGGTCTCGTGGGTCTGCCAATATACGCGCCGACAACCGGCAGCCTTCGCCTGTTGGTAGACGCCGTTGATCAGCGCGCGACCGACGCCCTTACCGCGCGCGGCTTCGCTGGTGAACAAATCCTGCAGATAGCAAAGGGGTTCGATCGCCGTGGTGCTGCGGTGGAGCAAATAGTGCGTGAGCCCGAGCAGCTCGCCGCCGCGCTCGGCAACCAGCGCACGCACCGGCTCATACGCGTCGAAGAAGCGCGCCCAGGTCGTCGCGGTGATTTCGCCCGCGAGCGCGGTCGTCCCCGACCTTCCGTAAAACGCCGCCGTGATGAAAGAGAACGTTACGCGCCGTTCCCGCAAAACGAGAATGGCGGAACCGCGCAAAGGTTGACGCGATGGGCGCTCGTGTATCTGGGCGATTAGGCCTCGGCGGCGATGCTCGCGGGATCCTCTACGTCGGCCGGCCGCCAGTCCATCGACACGAATCCCGGGGTCCGCTCGACGCGGTGCAACCAGGCGCGGATCGCGGGAAAGGTCGCGAGGTCGAAGTCGCAGCGCTCGGCGACGTGCGTGTAGCCATACAGCGCGATGTCGGCGACGGTGAGCTGGTCGGCGGCGAAATATTGATGGGTCTTGAGGTGATTCTCCATCACCTGCAGCGCCGCATAGCCGCGTTCCATCCAGTCCTCAAGCGCGTGGGTCTGCAGGTCGCGCCCGCCCCTGACCAGCGACAGCCAGAAATAGGCCGCGCCGATATTCGGCTCCAGCGCGTGCTGTTCGAAGAACATCCACTGCAGCGCCTCGGCGCGCTCGACCCGTGTATCCGGCGCCAGCGGTGTGCCGCCGGCAACGTACCAGAGGATGGCGTTGGATTCGGCGAGATAGCGTCCATCCTCGACCTCGAGCAGCGGCACTTGGCCGCTGGGGTTCTTCGCCAGGAACTCCGGCGTGCGGCTCTCGCCGCGCAGGATGTCGACTTCGATTGCGCAATAGGGCGCGTTCAACAGGGCCAGCGCCAGCCGGACCTTGTAGCTGTTGCCGGAGCGCTGCATCGAGTAGAGCTTATACATCGGGACTTTTTTCGATCAGGATTTTTGGATTGCTGGCACGTCTGCTGCTCGAGCTTGTCGCGCCGCAACGCGGCTAAACAATGATGCGGTTGCGGCTGCACTGCAAGGTCCGCTGAATAGAAAAAGTCGAAAACTTCTGCCGCACTGCAACCGCGCGGAAGATCGTTCCGATAAGCGAGATCAAATCAGATCACGCTTGCGCCATTCTCGCCGCGCTGCGGGCGCTGAATTGCCGATCGAGCAGCGCGCGGCGCAGGATGCAGAGATAGAGCGCGAGCAGCACGATCAGCCCCAGCGGTATACCGGAGACGCCGGCGAGACCGCGCGACAGCAGCGGCACGATCCAGGCGGCCGCGAGCAGGCTGATCTCGAAAGCGCGGAAGCCGCTGACAAGACCATGACGCGCGAAGAATGCGATGGCGACTGCGAGCACGACGAGATCGTAGTCGAGCACGTAAGGCGTTGCGAGCAGGCTTGCGGTCGCTAACGCGGCGGCCTTGAGTTCAAATGCGGCATCGCTCTGCCAGATCCAGGCAAGCGTTGCGGCGAGCATCACCAAGAGCGCACCCTGCATGGCATAGGCCAACGGAACGCTCGCGCCCCACATCCGCGCCGCCGAAAAGATCGATTGTATCTTTTCCCAGCCGGTGCCGCCCTGTTCGAGCACCACGGTTTGCGTGAAATTCATGGAGTCGGCGAAGGCGTGCCACACGCCGCTGCCGAGCGTTGCCAAGCTGACCGCGACCAGCGCCGCGACGGTGGCGGTTGCCGCACCGAAGCTGCGCCATCTTCCGCCTGCCAAAAGCGCAATCGGAATCAGAACGCCGAATTGCGGCTTGTAGGCGAGCAGGCCGATCAGCGCGCCTGATAGCCATGGCCGCCGATCGATCAGATGCAGCGCGCCACCCAGCAGCGCCGCGGTCAGGAACCCGTTCTGGCCGTGGCCGATGTTGACGAACACACCAGGGAAGGCGGCTGCCAGCAGCAAGGTTTGGCTACCTGGCAGGATGGCGCGGATCGCAGCCAGATAGGCGGCAAGGCTCGCCACGAGCCAGATCGCAAGCCCCCACCCATAGGGAAAGGCGGCGACGATTGTCGCGACCGAGAAGAAGAAGGGCGGATAATGCCAGCCGAAGAACGGCACCTCGCGGCCGCCGAAGACGGCTTTTTCCGCGGCATGCTGGAGCGCCGGCTGATAGGCGTCCGCAGGCCGCCCCTGCCAGGTCAGTTGCCCCGCGGCATAGACGTTGGAGAAATCGGTTCCGATCGGCTTGCCATTGCGATCGATCAACCCGTCGGAGGTGGCGATCCAGCCGGCGAGGACGAACGCGCCGATGGTAAGCACGATCAGGCTGTAGCCGCGGATGCGCGCGGCGGTCAGCCATTCGCCGGAACGGAGCCCTTGCCAGATATTTGTCATTTCGCCGCGGAATTGTTCCGAATGTTGCGCCGACCGTACCGCCGCGCGTTTAACGTTCCCTAAAGTTTTGGCCTATGCGGCGAAGCTTCTTGCGATGCGGCGTTGCGCGCCTTAGGGTGCATTTATCCCTCTAACAAAGAGTCGTGGATTTCGCCTGTTCACGACGTGTGCCAAGAGACGTGTGCCAAGGACGCCAAGAGATTTACCAAGAGATTTACCAGGAGAAGATGATGCCCTTCCTGTCCGCTGCGCTCGACCGTGTGAAGCCGTCCGCGACGATCGCGGTCACGGATAAAGCACGGGTGTTGAAAGCGGCGGGCCGCAACGTCATCGGCCTTGGCGCCGGCGAGCCCGATTTCGATACGCCCGCCAACATCAAGCTGGCAGCGATTCAGGCGATCGAGGCCGGCAAGACCAAGTACACCGCGGTGGACGGCATCCCCGAGCTGAAGGAGGCGATCATCGCCAAGTTCCGGCGCGAGAATGATCTCACCTACAAGCCGAACCAGGTCATCGTTGGAACCGGCGGCAAGCAGGTGCTCTACAACGCGCTGATGGCCACCATCAATCCGGGCGACGAGGTCATCATTCCGGCGCCCTATTGGGTGAGCTATCCCGAGATGGTCGCGCTTGCCGGCGGCGAGCCGGTGGCTGTGGTGTGCACGGCCGAACATGGCTTCAAGCTGCAGCCGGCCGACCTGGAAAAGGCGATCACGCCGAAGACCAAGTGGATCATCCTCAACTCGCCGTCGAACCCGACCGGCGCCGCCTATACGCGAGCCGAGTTGAAGGCGATCACCGATGTCCTGGTGAAGCATCCGCAGGTCTGGGTCATGACCGACGATATGTACGAACATCTCGTCTATGACGACTTCGTGTTCGCGACGCCTGCCCAGGTCGAGCCGAAACTGTTCGATCGCACGCTGACGGTGAACGGCGTGTCGAAGGCCTATTGCATGACCGGCTGGCGCATCGGCTACGCCGGCGGACCTGCCGAGCTGATCAAGGCGATGGCGACCATCCAGTCGCAATCGACCTCCAACCCGTCGTCGATTTCGCAATGGGCGTCGGTCGAGGCGCTCAACGGCCCGCAGGACTTCATCCCCGTGAACAACAAAATGTTCAAGGAGCGCCGCGATCTGGTGGTGTCGATGCTCAACCAGGCCAAGGGCATCGATTGTCCGCGGCCGCAGGGCGCCTTCTATGTCTACCCGTCCTGCGCCGGCACCATCGGCAAGAGCGCGCCATCCGGCAAGTCGATCGGCAACGACGAGGACTTCGTCACCGAGCTGCTTGAAGCCGAAGGCGTCGCGGTGGTGCAGGGTTCGGCGTTCGGGCTCGGTCCGGCGTTCCGGATCTCCTATGCGGCGAAGCCGTCCGATCTCGAAGACGCCTGCAAGCGCATTCAGCGCTTTTGCGGCAATTTGAGATAGTCGCTAAAGCGGGCCGTTTTAGCGACGTCGTTCCGGGGCGCGCCAACGGGTCGCGCCAATGCGCGCCCGATGACAGGCTCCGCGTGAACCTCAGGTGCGCAATTGCGCATCGGGGAATCTCGAGATTTCGGGTCTGGTGCTAGCGCACCATCCCGGAATGACGTGGCTGGTTGCAGCCAAAATCTGGCACATGCCCTGCTGTTGTGGCATAGAAAAGCAAGCGCCGTGGGCAGGGCGCTCTCTTGATTCTTTGCTCGTATCGCAGCTTTTCATTAGCCGGAGATTTCTTCATGCGCCGTTCAGTTGTTCTTGCATTCATGCTTGCCGGGGCCACCGTTGCGATGCAGGTCACCTCGTTCACTGGCGTCTATGCGCAGCAGCCGATGGTGCAGCTCGGTGTACTCGAATGCCGCGGGGGCGCCAGCATCGGCTTCATTGTCGGCTCCGTGACCAATCTCGGTTGCGTGCTGCGCGTCAACGGGATGCCGGAGGACCGCTACGTCGCCACCATCCGCAAGGTCGGCGTCGATCTCGGCATCACGCAGGAAACCGCACTCGCCTGGGGCGTGTACGCGCCGGTCGAGCGGCTCGGTCCGGGCGATCTCTCCGGCAACTACGCGGGCGCGCAGGGCAGCGCGTCGATCGGCGTCGGCGCCGGTGGCAACGTTCTGGTCGGCGGTTCGGCCAATTCGATCGCGTTGCAGCCGCTCAGCCTGCAGGGCCAGGTCGGCCTTAACGTCGCCGCCGGGCTGGAGAGCCTGGAACTGCGGCCGGGACGGTAATTTTTCTTCTCCCTCGCCCCGCTCTCCTCCCTTGTCCGCCGAAGCCGCCTTTGGGCGAAGGCGGATGCGAGGAGAGGATAAAAAAAATTCACGATGCAGCGCAGCGACATTTTCTCGCTTGCCAAATTGCCGGGACGGGCGGAGCATTGACCGCCGACCCAATCAAGGGCCGAGCTCCAACTAGGGAGGGCGGCGAATGGGACAAGACGTCAGAAGTCCCCGCGGTCCACGGTGCATTGCGCTGGTGGGCCCATTCCAAAGCGGTAAAACCACACTTCTCGAAGCGATATTGGCGCGCACCGGCGCGATCCCGCGCGCCGGCAGTGTCGATGCCGGTACTTCCTTCGGCGACGCCAGCCCCGAGGCCCGCCACCACAAGATGAGCGTCGGCCTCACTGCCGCCACCACAAGCTTCATGGGCGACACTTATACTTTTATCGATTGTCCCGGCTCGGTGGAGTTCGCGCACGACATGCGTGCTGCGATCCCCGCAGTCGATGCCGCGGTGGTAGTCTGCGAGGCAGACGAGAAAAAGCTGCCGCAGCTTCAGATCATCCTGCGTGAACTGGAAGATCTCGGCATTCCGCGTTTTCTCTTCCTCAACAAGATCGATCGCGCCAACAAGCGCATCCGCGAGACGCTTGCGACGTTGCAGCCGGCGTCGCGCGTCCCGTTGGTGCTGCGGCAGATTCCGATCTGGAAGGGCGAATTGATCGAGGGTTTCGTCGATCTTGCGCTGGAGCGTGCCTTTGTCTATCGCGAGCACAAGGCATCCGAGGTCATCGCGCTCGAAGGCGGCGATCTCGACCGCGAGAAGGAAGCGCGCTTCTCGATGCTGGAAAAACTCGCCGACCATGACGACGCGCTGATGGAGCAGTTGCTCGAGGACATCCAGCCGCCGCGCGACGCGGTGTTCGACGATCTCGCCCGCGAACTGCGCGAGGGGCTGATCTGCCCGGTGCTGCTCGGCTCGGCGACGCGCGAAAACGGCGTGTTGCGGCTGCTGAAGGCGTTGCGGCATGAAGCGCCCGGCGTCATTGCCACCGCCAAGCGTCTCGGCGTGCCTGAGAGCAAGGATGCGCTCGCCTACGTGTTCAAGACCATGCACCTGCAACACGGCGGCAAGCTGTCGCTGGCGCGTTTGCTCGCCGGCCATCTCGATGATGGCGCGACGCTGCAAGCCTCGTCCGGCGGGACGGGGCGGGTTTCCGGCATCCTCGCCGTCAGCGGCGCGCACGATACCAAGCGTGCATCGGCCGAAGCCGGCGAGGCCATCGCGCTCGGCAAGCTCGACGCTGTCAAGACCGGCGATACGCTCTCGAACGGCAAGACCGCGCCGCTAGCTCTGGCAATGGTCGAGCCGTTCCCGCCGGTGCTGGCGATGTCGATCGCCGCAAGCGATCGCAAGGATGACGTCAAACTAGGCCAAGCGCTGTTGCGGCTCAACGAGGAAGATCCGTCGTTGACGATGATCCAGAACCAGCGCACGCACGACATCGTATTGTGGGGGCAAGGCGAGATGCATCTGCGGGTCGCATCGGAGCGCTTGCGCGACCGCTTCGGCGTCAACGTCAAATCGCATCCGCCGGCGATCGGCTATCAGGAGACCATCCGCAAAACGACCACCCAGCGCGGCCGGCACAAGAAGCAGTCCGGCGGCCACGGCCAGTTCGGCGACGTGGTGCTGGAGATCAAGCCGCTGCCGCGCGGCGAAGGATTCAAGTTTGACGAAAGGGTCGTCGGCGGCGCGGTGCCGCGCAACTACATCGGCGCGGTGGAGGAAGGCGTGGTCGACGGCCTGGCGCGCGGCCCGCTCGGTTTCCCGGTCATTGATGTCCAGGTCACGCTGACCGACGGTTCCTATCACAGCGTCGATTCCTCGGATCTTGCGTTCCGCACAGCGGCGCGGGTCGGTGTCAGCGAGGGGCTGCCGCAATGCCAGCCGGTGCTGCTTGAGCCGATTTATGTCGTCGAGATCGTCTGCCCGACCGACGCCACCGCGAAGATCAACGCCATCCTGTCGGCACGGCGCGGCCAGATTCTCGGCTTCGACACCCGCGAGGGCTGGAGCGGATGGGACTGCGTGCGCGCCATGATGCCCGAGGCGGAGATCGGAGAACTGATCGTGGAGTTGCGCTCGGCGACCGCCGGGGCCGGCAGCTTCACGCGCCAGTTCGACCGCATGGCCGAAGTCACGGGACGAGCCGCCGATCAGATCATCGCCGCCCACCGCGACGCGGCGTGATCAGCTCAGGAGCTTCAGCGCGGCCTTTCGCCGAGGCCGCGCTGCAAAGCGCAACCCGGAAAGCTGCGCTGCGCTTCGTGCCGCTCCTGACCATCGCCTACCTGTTCAACTATCTCGATCGAACCAGTCTAGGCTTCGCCGGCTTGACGATGAACAAGCAGCTCGGGCTGTCGGCCGGACAGTTCGGCCTGGCTGCCGGCATCTTCTTTTTGGGCTATTGCCTGTTTGAAGTGCCGAGCAATCTGCTGCTCTATCGTTTCGGTGCGCGACGTTGGCTCGCGCGCATCATGATCACCTGGGGTCTCGTGTCGGCGGCGACCATCTTCGTCGTCGGGCCGAACAGCTTTTACGCGTTGCGCCTTCTCTTAGGCGTCGCGGAAGCGGGATTCTTTCCCGGCGTGACTTTCTTTCTCGCGGCCTGGTTTCCGGCTCAATACCGGACACGGATGCTGGCCTGGTTCCTGATCGGGATTCCCTTGTCGTCGCTGATCGGCGGCCCGATATGCGGCTTGCTGCTGCAGATGGACGGGATATGGGGCCTCGCAGGATGGCAATGGATGTTTCTCGGGGTCAGCCTGCCCTGCATCCCGATCGGTCTATTGACGCTGCGCTTGCTCGCCGATCGTCCGGAGACCGCGACCTGGCTGAGCCGGGACGAGCGCGATGCGCTGCACGTCGTGCTTGCCTCCGAAGTGCGCGAGCGGCCGCACGCGTCATTGCTGGCCGCCGTGATGGATACTCGCGTGCTGATCCTGGCGGCAATCCAGTTCGGATTCACATTGGGGTCCTATGGGATCGGCATCTGGCTGCCCTTGATCCTCAGGGAATACCACTTGTCGACATTGGCGATCGGTTGGATCGCAGCCATTCCCTATGTGTTTGCCTCGGCCGGCATGATCTTGTGGGCGCGCTATGTCGATCGCAGCGGCCGCCGCCTCGTCAACCTGGCGGTCACGTGTTTTCTTGGTGGAGCAGGCCTCGTGGCGCCGATCCTGTCCGGCTCGCTCGTGGTCGCCTTGATCGGGTTCAGCGTGGCGTTGGTCGGCGTCACCGCCGCGCGCGCGATCTTCTGGACGATACCGACGCGATTTCTGACGGGCATCGCCGCCGCCGGCGGCCTGGCATTCATCAACAGTATCGGCACGGTCGGCGGCTTTGCCGGCCCATCGATGATGGGCTGGTTGAGGGAATTCTCCGGCTCCTACACCTTCGGCCTCGCCGCGGTCGCTGCGATCATGGTCGCCGCAACGCTTGCTTCGATGTCCCTCAAGCTCGTCGTGTCGAAGGAGTAATGGCAAGGTGCGCGCGTGAAAGGACTGGATCTATCCCGCTTCACCGATCGCGTGATCCAGACGAGCAGATCGCGGCCGCTTGGTTTTCCGCGCCGATCAGATCATCGCCCCGCACCGCGATCCAGCGTGTCAACCCACGAGCTTCCGTGCGGCCTTTCGCAAGTCGGCATTGATACGGGTCTGCCATCCGCTGCCGGTCTTGCGATAGGCGGCGAGGATATCGTGGTCGAGACGAAGTTTCACGGCCTCCTTCGGATGCTCAAGCGGCGGTCTGCCGCGCCTGATGATCCTGTTGCCGTGGCGAATTTCCGCACGGTCCAGCATTTCGCTTGTTAATTCTGGAGCTTCCTCGTATTCGGCCTTTGTGATGCGGTGAGCATCAACTTTGGCCAAATCGCTCTTGATAGTTCGCTTTCTCGCGATCATTGCACTTTCTCATCGAGATAATATGCCGCGCCTCGCCACGCGGCGTCCAAACCACCATCACCATTCGATCAGCAAGAAATCCGACGGTCTGATAGCGCGCCTCGCCATAGTCCCGCCGCGTGTCCTGCACCGTAATGGTCGGGCCGGCAAAAACGACCGCGGCATCGGCAAAGTTCAGACCCCTTTCGCGGAGCGCAGCCTGGCGCTTCGCCGGATCAGATGTGATCTTCACATCGTTAATTGTACCCCCACTTAATGCATGGCGTCAACTCGTGCAAGCAAGTCTTGCTTGCTAAATGATGTTTCTTACATCATTGTCACGGGATCACGTATCACTTATCTCATTTTTCATAGGATTAGCCCGAGGTCCATGATTACCGCCAATCAACTCAGGGCTGCGCGCGCGCTCCTGAATATCGATCAGCGGCAGACGGCCGATCTGGCGGATCTTTCAGTTCCGACCATTCAGCGCATGGAAGCCAGCGACGGCGTGATCCGGGCCAATGTCGGTTCACTGATGAAACTAATTTCCGCGCTTGAGAACGCCGGAATCGAATTGATCAATCCGGGGGCTCCGAGCGCGACCGGGGGCCGCGGCGTCCGACTCCGCGAGCACGTCGCAAGGCCAAAGATGAAGGCGATCCGGCAACCAAAGGCCTCTTCCCCGCGAGCTGCCGAGCGCGCTCGATAAATCTCCGCAACACCGCAAAGATTTTGAGCGCAACTATCTCAACGCGTGACGGCTCCTGCGTCCACTCGTTCGAGCAGCGCAAGAAGACCCTTTAGCATCGCCGTTGGCGTCGGCGGGCAGCCGGGAATATGGAGATCGACCGGAACGACTTCGCTGACCCCTCCGACCACCGCGTAGCTGCCGGCAAAACAGCCGCCATCCCGCGCGCAGTCTCCGATCGCCACCACCCATTTAGGATCCGGGGTCGCATGATAGGTGCGCTCCAGCGCGTCGCGCATGTTCCTGGTCACCGGACCCGTCACCATCAGGACATCGGCATGGCGCGGCGAGGCGACGAAGCGCAGGCCAAAGCGCTCGACGTCATAATACGCGTTGTTGAGCGCGTGGATTTCCAATTCGCAGCCATTGCAGGAGCCGGCGTCGATCTCGCGTATTGAAAGACTACGGCCGAGCCGCCGCCGCGCCGCATGGCCGAGTTCTGCCGCGAGCTCGGCAGCCGCGGCATCGTCCGGCGACGGCGCCGGTTCGGTGAAGGGCCGGCGGAACAGGCCTTGAAAAAGCAGCTTGCGCATGTCATGCCGTCCTTATCCAGCTAGTCATTGCGAGGAGCCAACGGGTCGCGCGAACGCGCGAGGCTCCGCGACGAAGCAATCCAGATATGTCGCACCCAGGCTCTGGATTGCTTCGCTCCGCTCGCAATGACGGTTTATCGATCATGCTCTAGAGATCCTGGCCCGAGTAGGAGCAGTTGAACGACTTGTTGCAGAGTGGAAAATCCGCAACGATGTTGTTCTCGATCGCCGCTTCCAATAGCGGCCATTGAAACCATGAGGGGTCGCGCAGGTGGCATCGTTCGACCAGGCCGTCGCGCAGGCGCAGCCAGACCAGGACGTCGCCGCGAAATCCCTCGACGATTGCCATGCCTTCGCGCGCCTCTTTCGGATGTCCCGGTTCTGCGCGCAACCCGCCCGCGGGCAGCCGGTCCAGGATCTGGTCGATCAGCGAAAGCGACTGCTCGACCTCACGCACCCGGATCCAGACCCGCGTGTTGACGTCGCCCTCGTTCAGCACCGCCACGTCAAAGCGCAAGCTGTCATACGGCGGATAGGCAAGCGTTCGCCGCGCGTCGAACGAACGGCCGGACGCGCGGCCGATGTAGCCGCCGGCGGCATATTGTTTGGCCAACGCCGGCTTGACCACGCCGGTGTCGACAGTGCGGTCCTGCAGGGAGGCCGTGTTGTCGTAGAGTTCGACCAGCTGCGGAAAGCGCCGGCGGATGTTGTCCACCATTGCCCGGATGGTGGTTCGCCCTTCATCTTCGAGGTCGCGCATCACCCCGCCGGGCGCGATCACGTCGCGCATCAATCGATGACCGAATGCGCTGTGGGCGGCGCGCAGGACGCTCTCACGCAAGACGCTGCAATGCGCGTGCATCAGCGTGAACGAGGCGTCGTTGCAGATGGCCCCGATGTCGCCGAGATGGTTGGCGAGCCGCTCGAGCTCTGCGAGCAGGGCGCGCAGCCAAACCGCGCGATCAGGCACCGCCAGATCGAGTGCCGCCTCACTGGCCCGCGAAAACGCGTAAGCATAGGCGACAGTGCTGTCGCCCGAGACCCGTCCGGCGAGCTGGACGGCGCGTTCGAGATCGGCGCCGGTCATCAGCCCCTCGATACCCTTGTGGGTATATCCGAGCCGCTGTTCCAGCCGGACCACGGTCTCGCCACTGGCCGTGAAGCGGAAATGTCCGGGCTCGATGATTCCCGCATGGACGGGACCGACTGCGATCTGGTGCACCCCGTCGCCCTCCACGGGAAGGAAACGGTAGGGCGCAGCTTCCGACGAAGCGTCGATGCGAGGGCCCAATGGGAAGCGCACGCCCCAACGATTGTGGTCAAGCCAGGTGCGGCTATCGGGCGAGCCTTGCGCCGATAAACCGAACAGATCATGCATCGCGCGCTCCAGCCGAAGCGCCGGCGGGTGAAATTTGCCGACCGAAGCGTAAGTGTGATCGGGACAGTTCAGGCTGACGATCGCGATTTCGGCCGCATCTTCATCCATGATCGCCATGTGCACCGTTGCGCGTTCGCCCCAAAGGCCGAGCAAGCTCAAGCGTCCCTGCGCCAGTTCGTTGGTCACGAACCTCCACAGGTGAGCACCGACCACGGCGCGCGGCCATGGCCGCCGGTGCTGGATCTTGCGGCCCTCCAGTACGCGATCGATCAGCGATGGCATATTCTATCGATCTCCCAACTATCCAAGAAGACGAGCCACATGCTGGAACCAGGCGACGAGCGGCGTGGGAAGATAGATGCCCGCGATCAGAACCAGTGAGAGGTGGGCAAACATCGGCACATAGGAAGCCTCCGCCGGCGCCTTGCTGCCGCGGGGGTTGCCGAACGCGACGCTGGTCAGGCGCAATGTCAATGCGCCAAAGGCGAGCAGGAGCCCAAACACCAGAATGATCGCAAGCAATGGAGCCCGCGCAAAGGTGGAGGTGACGACCAGAAATTCGCTCATGAAGATGCCGAGCGGCGGCAGTCCGGCGATCGCGACCACACCCATCACCAGACCCCAGCCAAGCGCCGGATGGGTCACGGTCAAGCCTCGGATTCGGGAAATCCGCTGCGTGCCTTTGATTTGGGAGATGTGGCCGACGGCGTAGAAGATCGCCGACTTGGTGAGGCTGTGCATCACCATGTGCAATAGCCCGGCAAAATTGGCGAGCGGGCCACCCATGCCGAACGCAAATACGATGATGCCCATGTGTTCGATCGAGGAATAGGCGAACAGGCGTTTGATGTCGCGCCGGCGGTAGAGCATGAACGCCGCGAACACCACGGAAACCAAGCCGATCGTCACCATCAGCGGGCCGGGAGCGATCGCGTCCGGATTCGCGGCCAGCAATATCTTGAAGCGCAGCAGCGCGTAGAGCGCGACATTCAAGAGCAGCCCCGACAGCACCGCCGAGATCGGCGTCGGACCTTCTGCATGCGCATCGGGCAGCCATGCGTGCAGCGGCGCCAGCCCGACCTTGGTGCCGTAGCCGAGCAGCAGGAATATAAAGGCGACGTTGAGAAGCGAAGGATCGAAATTCGCGGCATGTTGGATCAGAAGCGTCCAGACCATGCCGTCCTGGCCCTCGCCGACGACCGGACGCGCCGCCATGTAGACCAGGATGGTGCCAAACAGCGCGAACGCAATGCCGACACTGCCCAGGATGAAATATTTCCATGCCGCTTCCAGCGCAGCATGCGTGCGATAGATGCCGACCATCAGCACTGTCGTCAGTGTCGCGATCTCCACCGCGACCCACATCAAGCCGATATTGTTCGACACGAAAGCGAGATTCATGCCGAACATCATGATCTGATACATGGCGTGGTAGAATCGCAGGTATCTCGGCGTCAACCGGCCGGTTTCCAGTTCATGCGCGATGTAGCTCGCGCTGAAGATGCTGGTCGTGAAACCGACGAAGGTATTGAGCACGATGAAGACGATGTTGAGATCGTCGACCAGCACATACGGCCCCGGCGGCGGGCGGTCGACCACGAACAACGAGAGCGCCGCCAGGAATGTCGCGAAACTGGCGACTACGTTCAGCCGCGCCGGGAGCCGGTAGCCGGGCAGCACGGCGAGCAGCGCCGCCGAGACGTTGGGAATCAAAAGGACGGCCGCGATGGAGTCGAACGAACCCGGGCTCATCGCTGTTCGCCCCGGAAATCGTCGAGCGCGGAGACGTCGACGGAATCGAAGCGTTCGCGGATTCGGAACAGGAAGATTCCGATGACGATGAACGCGATCAGGATGGAGAACGCCACGCTGATCTCGACGACCAGCGGCATGCCCTTGGCGCCGGTGGCCGCCAGCACCAGCCCGTTCTCGAGCGACATGAATCCCACCACCTGGCTGACGGCATTGCGGCGGGTCACCATGACCAGCAGTCCGAGCAGCACGACCGACAGGGCGAAGGCGAGATCCTCGCGCGCCAGCGGGTCGGCCTCGGCGGTAACCCGCAGCATCAGCACCATGGAGAGGGCGACCAGTGCCATCCCGGCCAGCATGGTCGGGCCCACACCCACGGCCGCTTCGATGTCGCGATGAATCCCAAGCTGCCTGACGATGCGATGCAGTGCGAACGGAATGACCATTGCCTTGAAGACGAGCGCGATCGCCGCTGTGATGTAAAGATGAGGGGCATTCTGGATGTAGGCCTGCCAGGCCACGGAAAGCGCGAGTACCAGGGCATGGAGCGCGAACACGTTGAGCAGCGAATAAAGCCGATCCTGGTACAGCATCATGAAGCTGATCAGGACCAGCGAGCCTGCGAGCGTATGCGAGACGTCAAAGGAGAGGCTGTGCATCTGCATCAGAAGCTCCTCGACACGAACAGCAACAGCGTGCCGAGCAAGCCCAACATCAGCGCCGCACCAAGAAATTGTGGAACACGAAAGACCCGCATCTTCGCCGTCGCGGTCTCGAACAGCGCAAGCGAGAAGCCGGCGACCGCCAGTTTGACGACGTACGCGCCGGCGCCGATGGCGTAGGCCAGAGGCCCGGTTCCGAACACCGCGATCTTCCAGGGCAGGAACACACAGGCGATCAGGGAGATATAAAGCAATAGCTTGAGAAAGGCCCCGAATTCGATCATCGCGAGATGGCGACCCGAATATTCGAGCACCATCGCCTCATGCACCATGGTGAGCTCGAGGTGCGTGGCCGGGTTGTCGACCGGTATCCGCGCGTTCTCGGCGAGCGCTACCATGATCAGCGCGATGACCGCCATGCCCAGCGACACCCGCAAGCCGACATAGGACGAGGCCATGAAATTCGCCACCGTCGAAAGCTGCGTCGAGCCTGCCACCAGCGCCATGCAAAACACGATCAATAGCATCGCCGGCTCCGACAATGCGGCGATCATGACTTCGCGGCTGGAGCCGATGCCGCCGAAGCTGGTGCCAACATCCATCCCGGCGAGTGCCAGAAAGAAGCGCGCGCTTCCGAGCAGTGCGACGATGGCGATCAGGTCGGCGGTCCAGTTGAACATGAGGCCGGTCGCAAACGTCGGCACCAGCGCCGCCGCGACCCAGATCGCGGCAAAGGTGATATAGGGCGTGACGCGGAACAGCCACGAGGCGTTGTCGGCCAGCACCACCTCCTTGCGAAGCAGCCGCAGCAGATCGCGATACGGCTGAAAGACCGAGGCGCCCTGGCGACGTACCAGGCGCGCCTTGACTTTGCGCACGAAGCCGGTCAACAGCGGGGCGAGCAGGAGCACCAGCAGCATCTGCACGCCCTGCACCAGAATGTCCGAGATCAGGACCATATCGCGAGCACCAACAGCAGGGCGACCAGGGTGGCAAAGACCAGGCTGAGATATCGGCGGATGGTCAGGAACTGCAGGCGGTTGAGCCGTTCGGATGAGAAGCCGACGGCGACCGCGATCGGCTGATACATCCCCTCCCAGATCAGATCATGCAATTCGATCCGAAGCCGCGCCGGCCTGACATCGCCGGGGGCTGGCATATCGACACGATCGCGGGCGCCAAACAGCAGCGTGCCGAACACGCGGCGGATCGGTTGCGCAAAGCTTCCGCCCGAATACTGCGCCGCCGGGACGGCATCGGAAAAGCCGCAGCCCCAGGCAGGGCCGCGCCGCAGCGCGCGCGAGGCGAAGCGGTGGATGAAATAGACAGCTAGCGATGCGGAGATCGTGATGAACACCATCACCAGCAATCCATTGTATGAACTGCGGCCCTCTGCGATCGGCACGATCGAAAGCCAGGCCTCGTTGGCCTGGATCGGCATGGCGCCGCCGAGGATCTCAACCGCGATCGGCGACAACGTGTCGATCACGAGACCGGGCAGGATTCCGGCGAGCAGACAAAGTGCGGCAAGAAAGAACATGGCCGCACGCGAGTAGCGGTCGACTTCGCCTGCGGTTTCCGCCGCGCCGCTCCGCGGGCGCCCGAGAAAGGCGACGCCGTACGCCTTGACGAAGCAGGCAGCCGCGAGCGCCGCGGCGAGCGCCAGCAGCGCGCCGACCGCCGGCACCATGATTTTCAGACCCCATTGCGGCAGCTCCGGACTTTGCAGCACGGCCTGGAAGATCAGCCATTCCGAGACGAAGCCGTTGAACGGCGGCAGCGCCGAAATGGCGACGCAGCCGACCAGAACGGCGAAGCTCGTGAACGGCATGCGGTGAATGAGGCCGCCCAGTTTTTCCATGTCCCGCTCTCCGGTCGCCGTCAGCGCGGCGCCGGCGCCAAAGAACAGCAGGCTCTTGAAGAACGAATGGTTGAGCACGTGAAACAGCGCCGCGGTGAAGGCGAGCGCCGCCAGTAGCTTCAGGCCGTTGGCCTGGAACGCCAGCGCAAGGCCGAGGCTTGCGAATATGATGCCGACATTTTCGATCGTAGAGTAGGCGAGCAGGCGCTTGAGGTCCTTTTCCATCATGGCGTAGAGGATGCCCATCACCGCGGTGATGCCGCCGAGAGAGAGCACGACCGCGCTCGCCGGCCAGGCCGGTTGTCCCAACAGATCGAATACGACGCGGATGAAACCGTAGATCGCGACCTTGGTCATGACGCCGCTCATCAGCGCGGAAACGTGGCTCGGCGCCGCCGGATGCGCGAGCGGCAGCCAGACGTGCAGCGGCACCAGTCCGGCCTTTGAGCCGGCGCCGAGCAACATCAGGATCAACACCAATGCCGCTACGTATGGCGTATGTTGAGCGGCACGAACGGCGGCAAAATCGTAGTCGCCTGCCGGTCCTGCCAACAGGCCGAAAGCCAGCAGCAGCGCCAGCGTGCCGAAGCTCGCCATCACAAGATAGATGTAACCGGCCTTCGCGTTGCCGGCTTCGCGGTGGTGCGCCATCACCAGCGCCCAGGACGCCAGCGACATGAATTCCCAGCACAGCAGATAGGAGAACGCATCGTCAGCCAGCACCACCAGATTCATGCCGGCCAGGAAGGCAGGAAAAAACGGCAGCACGCGCTGCGGCGCCTCCTCGTGATGGCCGTAGCCGAGACCGTAAAGGCTTGCCGATGCCCCTCCCAGATTGACGACAACAAGGAAAAACGAGGCCAGCGCGTCGAGGCGGAAATGCGCGCCAAGCCACGGCAACCCGATCGGCAGGATCACGCTCGAGGCATCGACCTTGCCGCCGATCGGGAAGGACGCCGAGCCGAACAAGGCGACTACGCAAATCGCCAGCGTGGCGCTGTAAATGATGGCGGTAGCGCGCTTGGCGCCGCTCAGAACAAGCGCCAGAACTGCCAACCCGAGCAATCCGGCAACACACGCCATTTGCAAAGCACATGCTGTTGGCAAAATAACAGCCGACATTATCTGCGCGCCCTTGTTCGGCTTGACGCTTTGCTTTCCGATCGAGCGCCGAGATGGGCCTTAGCCGAATCCAGTTTCAGCCGTACCCCACGGCCTTGCGAATTGCTGACCGCCCCTTCGTCGATCATCTCGATCCCGGCCGCTTCGAATGCGGCGATCAGCTTGACCAGCGAATCGACATTGCCCCGAACCATCGTTTCGCTAGCCTCCATGCGCTGGATGGTTGGCACCGAAAGTCCCGACAGCTCTGCGAGGGCGCGCTGATCGATGCCGAGCAGCACCCTGGCGGCCCGCAATTGTGCTGCCGTGATCATTGACGTTCCTTGTTGAGAGTACCCCAGGCGACCTTGGCCGTTGTCTTTGCATGATAATTAATGATGTTAAAATGTCAATAAATGATATTTCAGATATCTAATCTGAGGGATACTTGAGCACGCTGGCCGGCTATGTCGATGCCATCGGCTTCCTGCATCTCGGCGGCCTGTTCGTTTCCTTCATGAGCGGCAACTCGACGCGGATGGGTGGGTGCGCTGATCAAGGTCGGTTAACGCGCCGCGGTGGCGCTGACTGGCCGCCCGCGCTGCGGCCGGGTCTCGAACCTTTTGCTGGGGGCGGCGCTGGTGGCGGGTTCCTTGTGCGGTGCGGCGGCCTATCGCTGGATCAATCTCGCCGCGATCTGGTTTGCCGCGGCTGGCGCACTGGCGCTGAGCGCGATCGTTGCCGTAACGGCGCATCGCTAGGATCGACGGCATTGACAGCCGCCGCGGGTTGCCCGATTTGACTGATATGACCGAGACCAAAGCCCGCGCCGCATGCCTGATCGGATGGCCGGCCGCGCATTCGCGCTCGCCGCTGATCCATCACCACTGGCTGCGCACGCTCGGCATCGAGGGCGGCTATGTGATTGAGGCGGTACCGCCCGATGAGCTTCAGGATTTTGTTCTGCGTCTTTCGGCGCACGGCTTTGTCGGCGCCAACATCACCATTCCGCACAAGGAACGCGCGCTGGCGCTGACCAAGCCGGATGCACGCGCCTGCGCGGTCGGCGCGGCCAATACGCTGTGGTACGAGGGCCGCGAGCTGCGCTCGACCAACACCGACATTGAGGGTTTTATCAATAATCTCGACGCCCGCGCGAGTGGATGGGATGCCACTGAGGAGGCGCTGGTGCTCGGCGCGGGCGGCTCGTCACGCGCGGTGGTGTTCGGATTGATCGAGCGCGGCATCAAGCGCATCCATCTGGCGAACCGGACCGCAGAGCGCGCCCGAGCGCTGGCGGATCAATTCGGCGCAAGCGTTCATCCCATCGCATGGGATGATATCGACGAGGCGCTGCCGCGCGCCGGGCTGCTGGTCAATACAACATCGCTCGGCATGCGCGGCCAGCCCGCGCTCGAGGTCGACGTTGGGCGATTGCCGACCCATGCCGTGGTTGCCGATCTCGTCTATGTGCCGCTCGAAACGCCGCTACTCGCGGCGGCGAAGACGCGCGGGTTGAAGACGGCCGATGGGCTCGGCATGCTGCTGCACCAGGCGGTGCGCGGGTTCGAATTGTGGTTCCACCAGCGTCCCGAGGTCACCTCAGAACTTCGTGCGCTGGTGGAGGCCGATCTCACAAACGCATGATCGGCTGCTGGCTGGGCCTTGGAACGGGAATATCGTCGCGGCGTTGGGGTCTGGTGCTGGATCACGCCCGCCCCGGAGAGTATTTCATGCCCGTTCGCCGTTCCACCTTCACGCGCCCGCTCGTCGCCGTCGCGATGGTTGCCGCCTCATCCCTCTATGCCATCGCGCAGCAACCGCCATCACCGTCACGTGTTCGCGGCACCGTCGAGAGCGTTGACGGCGACGTGCTCGCGGTGAAGTCGCGCGGCGGCGAGGACGTCAAGCTGCACATGACCGGCGATTTGCGCGTGGTCGGGATCACCAGGATTTCGCTGTCGGACATCAAGGTCGGCTCGTTCATCGGCACCACCACGGTGCCGGGCCCGGACGGCAGCCAGAGCGCCGTCGAGGTGCATGTGTTTCCGGAAAACATGCGCGGCACCGGCGAGGGCTCGCGGCCCTACGATCTGCGCCCCAACTCGACCATGACCAACGCCACCGTCGCCGAGAGCGTCGTGGGCAATGACGGTCATACACTGCTGGTCAAATACAAGGACGGTGAGAAAAAGGTCTCGGTGCCCGCGGAGACGCCGGTCGTGACCTATGTTTCCGCCGACAAATCCGACCTCAAGGCCGGTGCCAAAGTGATCGCGTTTACGAAAAAGCTGCCCGACGGTTCGCTCGAGACCGACCGCGTCAGCGTCGGTCGCGACGGGCTGACGCCGCCGATGTGAGGCGGGCTTCCAGGAATAGCCCGCTGCTTGTGGTGTTCTTCCCTTTGGCCGGAGGCAGCCTTGGGAGAACATCATGCGGAAAAATTCTTTGCTGCTAGCTTTGCTG
>VAZG01000314.1 GCA_005885285.1 Alphaproteobacteria bacterium
TGGATTGGAAATTGCGGCCACAGCGGCATTGAGCACGCGCTTCGCGCCGGAAGCCTCGCCCCTACCCATCATGGCTTTGCCCTTCTCGCACATTACGGAGAGAACGTCCGCAAAATCGAGATTGATCAGACCTTCCTTGACTATAAGGTCGCTGATGCAGGCCACACCCGAATAAAGCACTTGATCGGCCAGCGCGAAGGCATCGGCGAAGGTGGTCTTCTCGTTGGCCACCCGGAACAGGTTCTGGTTTGGGATGACTAGCAGGGTGTCTACCGCCTTGAGCAGTTCCGCGATGCCTGCTTCGGCAAAGCGCATGCGCCGCTGGCCCTCGAAGTGGAATGGCTTGGTGACAACACCGATGGTGAGAATGCCAAGCTCACGCGCAGTCTTGGCTATAACCGGCGCTGCTCCGGTGCCGGTACCGCCGCCCATGCCGGCAGTAACGAAGACCATGTTTGCGCCGCTCAAATGATCGCGGATCACATTGATTGCCTCTTCCGCCGCGGCGCGCCCCACTTCGGGCTGCGACCCGGCTCCAAGGCCTTGGGTTACCTGGGCGCCCATCTGGATGATGCGCTGGGCCCTCGACATGGTGAGCGCCTGCGCGTCGGTATTAGCGACGATAAATTCGACGCCGTGCAGCCCGGACGTGATCATGTTGTTGACGGCGTTGCCGCCGGCGCCGCCGACCCCAAACACGATAATGCGCGCCTTCATCTCGCGAATATCTGTGATGGTGGTCATTTTTTGCCTCACGATTTCTCCGGCAAGCTGGGAATGAGAGGACATCGATTGCTACCTAAAGGCCTTGCGGTCCGCTGCCACTAAGTCCGCGGCTAGTTGCGCGGGTCGGCGTGCAGCTAGTCCGTGCCTGTCAATCGAGCCGCCAGTTCGGCCATCGGTCCGCAGAAAACCTTCGAGCCGTGCTGCCGCCTCCTTGGCCGCCATAGTCTCGGCAGTCGCCTGCCGCAGCTCAACCATCATCCGATCGGCGCGCTCGCGCTCACGCTCGAAATCGACCCGGTGACCCGCTGCCGTTGCTTCGAGCCGCGCGATCTCCGCCTGCAATGCCATGATCTTTGCCGCCAGGGCGACGTTGCCTGCCTCACGACGACCTGGCGGCCGTGGCGTATGACGTATTTCCGCGAGATCCACGCTCACCAATGCTTTGCCATCATCCGATAGTAAGCGGGGCAGCCGGAGCCGTTTGGCAAGCGAACGAGCGGCCTTCGGCGAGATTGTGAGGCGGGCGCCAAGTGCGGCATATGTCAGTGTTTCAGCAGGCATCGGCTGTTCTCCTGGAACGAACCGGGCGGTCTGTTAACCGAAAAGTAACCGCACGCTAGGCGGCGATGGTTAAGAGATCGTTAATGGGTGGGCGGCAATCCGCCACTTGAGCGTGCCGCGACCGGGATGCGTTAGCCCATCTGACTTTCGCCCAGGGAAGGCGCCGGCATCGTCGGGTATGCCGAGCCAATCCGTGTCGTCCGCTCTACGTCGACGTCGACCCTACTCAATCAACTCGTCGACGACAGCAGGCAGGGACGGCGGATATATTTAGCGGATCAGGATCGCGCCTTTGAAGCGCTTGGGGCGTGGACCACAAGCCTAATTACCCCGATCAGGGCGATCACGCCGCCGACAAAGCTGCCGGCAAAAGCAAGTAGGCCGAGCCCGACCTGCATCGCATAGCGATCGCGCGCTGCGACAATCAATAGCGGCACCCATGACACAGCCACGATGAACACGCCGACGAAGACCGCAATCAGTTTTCCTTTCATCTTACTGCCGCCATTCTCGTTGCTCCGCCATTATAGCACACGCTCGCCCGGCGCCCCCGAAAAGCGCGCTTCAACAGAACCGTACTTTGGAGATGTGGGCACGCCTTGCTTGCAGTAACGATAAGGTCGGCCTTGGGTTAATTGCTCCGGTTTGCCTCTCAACTGGCCGCTTCCGGTCTGCCACGATCAACGGACGTCATCAGACCAGCCTGTTTGGTCCGGTTCGTGCCAGCAACGAACATTCGTTTCGATTTGCATTAGCGATCCGGCAGCCCGCGCTCGGCCTGACGAAGAAGCACAATTTCATATCGCCGAATGATGATCGAAAGCGCAGATCCAGCGGCAATGAACAATCCCAGTGACACTAGGCTCAGCGTTTCAGAAATCTTATAGATTTCGGTTCCTACAGCGTGGGCACCGAAGCCGAAGAGGCACGCCCAGCAGATTCCTCCGGTCACGTTGAAAAAGAAAAAGCGACCTGCCGGCATATTATTTGCGCCAGCGAGCAAGGCCGCAAACATTCTTAGCACCGCGATAAAGCGACCAAAAAACACGACAACGTTCCCGTACCGAAAAAACAGATATCGACCGATCAGCAATCGGTTTTCATCGAGACGAATGTATCGTCCGTATTTTCGGAGAAGCGGCATTCCGAAACGGCGCCCGACCGTGTATCCGATCCCGTCTCCGACGATCGCACCTGCAGCGGCCGCGGCTACAACGACAGCGATATCGAGCTGATTGGTGGCGGCGGCTAAGAGAGCAGCAGCAACAAGGATCGTCTCTCCTGGCAGGGGCACGCCGGCGCTTTCCAGCGCAACAACGACGGAAATGATCCAAGGTCCATGGACTTGGATTAAACGAATCAGAGAACTCGAGAAAGAGGCAAGGTCCATTTTCTAAGACTGCCGGCTGTACATTTCTTACCTGAAATTGGAAAAGGCGAGAAGCAAAATTAGCTTCCAACCATACTTAGGGCGCAAGCCGCCGCGCGCGATAATCGCATCAATCTCGTCTTCCCTCCCAGTCTCGCCCCAGACTTCCGCATCGGGTCATTCACGACGATTCGCGCTTGCGTGGGGAACTTCCGCTCTTCCCCGATCAACGGACATTCTTAGCGTCAGTTCGCAGGTCTCAAAGGTGCCAACAAGAGACTCATGTACTGCAACAAATGGATCCCAAAGCTGATCCCACTGCGGCTCAGCTTAAATCGTTTCGTTCGTTGCACGACGTCTGACCCGAGAGAGGAGCCCGGTGCGTTAGCAGCGCACGCGCGGATCTGTGGGGGGCGAGGAGAAATCCAAAAAGCCTCGTCCCTACCGCGACCACCAGACAAACCATCTACCGCTGTATCTATTGGGCGTTCCAGAATTTGATTACTTGGCTCGCCGCATCGTCTTGCCGATGATACTCTTCGACGAGTTCCCCCTTCCCGCGATGATGAGCGGTCTCCTAACGAGAAGCCCCGGCCAAGAGCCGGGGCTTAGCTTTCCGGTACCGTTTTGGTTTATCCTTGGGGCAGCGATGCTTTGCGCAAGTCATCCAGCACACGCTGCCGATCAACATCGGACCGGTAGGGGAACACGTATCGAATCTTAGCCAGGCTGACGCGCGAATTCCAGTCTTGCAATCCTGCCACTGCCAGCCTGGCTTCCTCAAGCTGACCAAGCGAGGCATGACTCGCCGCCCCATATACTAGATCCCTAAACGCTGGCTGGTTGATCTTCGCCAACTCATCGACAGCCTCACGGCTCTTACCGGCCGCGTAGTATGCTTCTGCCAAATAAGTGTGGAACCAGGGGGGGTAGCCGGGATCGAGCTCGATCGCTTTGTGAATGGAGTTCAGCGCCTCCATCGGCCGTCCCGCAAAGGTCAAGGTCTGTGATAGATCGACGTATACAATGGCGTCGATCGGCGCCATGGCAAGCGTGATCTCCCGCTCGTCAAGCGCGCGGCTGTAATCCTGTTTGCAATAGATATAGGCCAGAGCCATCAGCCAATGGCCGTGCATCTGCCCGAGCCGTGGGATGTCCTTCCCAGCCATTCCCTCGCTTCCGAGGGCGAAGGCGCGCTCAAGATCGCGCTGCGGGTCGTCGCTGAAACCTCTGCGAACATCATTAAGATACGTCCAAGCGAGCTTGATCTTGATGATGGCCGAATCGGGGAACCGCTTCAGCCCCTCAAAGGCGACCTGCCGCGCTTGCTCCAGGTCGTCCTTTGGGCCCCGCATGATCAACCCATGTATACGCAGGAAATAATCATACTCCTCAAGCTTAGTCGCATCCTTGCTCCAAGCATTTCGGTAATCCGCCGCGCGGATCTGGCCGTGCATACTGCCCACTGAACTGACAATCTTATGGGTGACCGCATCCTGCAAGGCGGCAACATCATTGCCCTCCTCATCGTAACGCTGCGCCCAGACGTGGTGCCCCGATGCAGCCTCGATTAGCTGCGCCGTGATCCGCACCCGATCGCTATCCTTCCGAACACTACCTTCGAGAATGTAGCGCGCGCCCAGCTCCCGGCCGACCTGCCGAATGTCGGGGGACTTTCCTTTATACGCGAAGGCGGAGGTGCGCGAAATTACGCGAAGCTCCGGATTTTGCGAGAGCCATGTAGTCAAGTCTTCGGTGATACCATCGACGAAGTACTCAAGCGCCCCATCGCTGCTCATATTTGCAAAAGGCAGCACCGCGATTGACGGTTGCTCGGAAAGCAAACCTCCGGGCGAAGGTATCGGCAGCACCGCGGCAGACTCGATCGGTGACGTTCGCTGCAACCAATACGTAACGCTGGTCACACCTATCCCAATAAGTAGCGCCGCCGCAACGAGCCAACCGCCGCGCCGCAGCAGCAACAATGGCGCACGCGAGGTGCTGCTAGGGTGGACACGGTACACCCGCACGGCCTCTGAGATGTTCTTAACGTGCCGCTCGCCGAGAAAGTCGTATCGGAGGGGGAGTTTGTTCCTCACTTGATCAAACACCGCACCGGAGATGTAGACAGTGCCCGGCTCGGCCAAATTCTCCAACCGAGCAGCGATATTCACTCCGTCGCCGTAAATGTCCCCTTCATCCAAAATGATATCACCGACATTGATGCCCGCTCGAAACTCAATCCGCTTCTCCCTCGGCACATCCACATTGCGTTCAATCATACCGAGCTGGACCTCGGTGGCGCAGCGCAACGCGTCGACAACACTGGGGAATTCAATTAAAATCCCGTCACCCGTCGTTTTGACGATCCGGCCTTTATGCTCAATAATTTTTGGATTGATCAGCTCACTCCGATGCGCCTTGAGGCTTTCAAGGGTGCCCTCTTCGTCTGCGCCCATTAGGCGAGAGTAGGCGACTACGTCGGCGGCTAGGACTGCGGCCAGCCTCCGCTCGGGGTGTTTTGGGGCCATAGATTTATCCGCGCTGGTCATGCGAGCCTCCCTGCTGGAAGAGTACCTGTTTCGTTCGAGAACTCCAATCCGACGAGAGGGCGCCTACGGAGCGGACCAATGGTGACCTTTCGCGACGGCCTCTGATTTCTTCAGGGCGCCCACGAGCTCCGCGCCCGTCATTAAAATCGTCGTATGGCTTGCTTTGATTGCACCGCCCGCCGCCATCGCGAGCGCAATGGCGGCCATGCTCTCGTTGTTTGGGACCTCGGCGATTATGACGAGATCATAGTCGCCGAAGCAGTACCAACCACCGATCAGTTTGCCACTGACCGCTTCGCACGCCTGCCGGCCAACCGCTTCAACACGGTTTTGCGGATCCTTCATCTGAGCGGCCCACGATTCACCTGTGTAAGCTGCCATACATGTAGAGGGGCATGCCCGGACTCGTGTTAGAGGCCTGGCCGAAATGGCAGGCCTGCACTTGGCTAAACGATACTTAGTCGCGAGCGATTCCGAGCCGCACGCGCCCGATAGTCGGTATGCGACGCGCGCCGGCTAACGTTAGAGATCAGGTTTCGAGAACAGTGGCTGCCGATGGCACCACAGCTGCTAATTGCCAAGAAGCGGAGCGTTCGGCGCGTCTCCGTTTTGTAGGCAGCTCCCGACAGGCGAAAAGGCTTTGTCGTCCGGGGAAGCTACACGGTTTCTTCGCCGATGCCTATGGCTGTTAAGGGTCAATCGCGACGTTTCGACCGTCGGCCGGTGACTTCCGGTTTACCAGCAACTTCGGACATCTCGCTGCACCGCTCGGAGTGTCGCGATGTGCCAACTGCGGACGTTCCGTCGCACACGACCGGGGGAGCAGTGTCACAGGATCGGACTCATTCATTGCAGTAAACCGGCATAGAGAAACTGGATACTTTATTCAATTACCTCGTCGGCACGCAGCAGGATCGCCGTCGGTAGCTCGATCCCGATCGTCTTGGCGGTCTTGAGGTTGACAACAAGCTCAAACTTAGTGGCCCGCTCAACCGGCAAGTCGGCGGGCTTCGCTCCCTTGAGAATCTTTACAGCGTAGTCGGCGGCCCGCCGATATATGATCGGAAAATCAGCGCCATAGGCCATGAGCCCGCCCGCCTGAGCCCAATGCTTGGCAATGAACATGGAAGGCAGGCGCTGCGCGTTCGCCAATCCGACAATCTGGGCCTGATGCGGCAAGAAGAAGGGGCTGGAAAGAACGAGCAGCATCTGCGCGCGGCCCGATGCGACGCTACGAAATGCGGCGTCGAAATCGTACGGCGGATTTTCAAGCCGCAATGCTTGCGCCTGCAAGTTCAGCGCCTTCGCTGCCGCCTCGGCAGCACCGAACTGGTCGGCCGATTGGGTATCGAAGAGCAGGGCCAACCGGGTTTTGTCGGGAAACGTCTCGGTCAGGAGCTCGACTTGCTTCTGTGCCAGCTCCAATTGCTGGAAGACCAATCCAGTGATGTTCCCGCCAGGCCGCGCCAAGCCTTCGATGTAACCCAGGGCCAGCGGATCGAAATTGACGGCGATCATGACAACCGGAGCGGAGCCGCTCGCACGCACGACCGCCTGAAGTGACGTTTCTGGCCCGATGGTGACGATCAAATCCGGTTGCGAGCGCACCAGCTCCGCTGCGACGACAAAGGAGCCGCGCGGATCATCCAATCCCCGATAGTCAATGGCGAATTTTTGACCTTCGCGAAAGCCGAGCTCCCCCAGTTGCGTACGGAAGGCCTGATATTGGGCGATGGCGGGAGGGTTATTGAGGGGCGGTCCGAGGACGCCGAGCCGAATGAGCGTTCCGGATTGCTGGGCACCTACGGTAAGCGGCCAGAGGGCCGCCGCGCTGCCAAGCAACGTAATGAGTTCACGCCGTTTCAGTTGGTCGAGCATCTGATGCCACGCGCCAGCACTGTACAAACAGGGTACCGGTAACAGTCAGGCCATAGCGAGGCATTCTACGATCCCCGTCAGCTGCGGGCCAGTCCAACTTCCGAGTCGGATCAAAACGGGAAGACCTCAACATGAGCATTTGTTTTCCGCACTTACTCGGTGGTCTCAACCGGTCGACGCAACACTTTATCTTGAAGGAGAGATGGAGTGGGGGTTGATGGGTCACAAATTTCATAGAGGGTTTACTGCGGCGGAGAAAACGGAGTTATGGGATCGCTGGAAGCGCGGGGAGTCGCTAAAAGCGATCGGACGAGC
>VAZG01000315.1 GCA_005885285.1 Alphaproteobacteria bacterium
TAGCCGACGTGGCGGCCGGCATTGCTTGAGGCCCAGACATTGCCGTTGACATCACAGCGCACGCCATCCGGTCCGCACTTCACTCCGTCAACCATGAAGTCGCTGAAGCGTTTCTGATTGGCGAGCTTGTTGTCGGCCCCGACATCGAACACGTGCACGTCGCCCTTGCCGCCCGCACCTGTGTCGCCCGGCCCTTTGCCGGTCGACACGACATACAGCTTCTTGTAGTCCGGCGAGAACGCGATGCCGTTGGGATCCGGCACCTGGTCCTCGGTCACCACGAGGTCGAGGCGGCCAGAGGGATCGACGCGATAGCAGTTCGTCGGCAGTTCGCGCTTGCTCGGCACAAAGCCAGCCGGCTGGCCGATGCGCGGATTAAGCTTGCCGCCCGCATTGCTGGCGCCTCCCGCACCGTCCGGCTCGCCCTCGTAGAGCTGACCGCCATAGGGCGGGTCGGTGAACCAGTAGCTGCCATCCGGGTGGGCGACGACGTCGTTGGGTGAGTTGAGCTTCTTGCCGCCAAAATTATCGGCAAGCACCGACACCGTGCCGTCGTGCTCGTAACGCACGACCCGGCGGGTGAGATGCTCGCAGGAGAGCTGGCGGCCCTGGAAGTCGAACGAGTTGCCGTTAGAGTTGTTGGACGGGGAGCGGAAGACGCTGACGTGAGCGTCGTCCTCCGACCAGCGCATCTGCCGATTGTTGGGGATGTCGCTCCACAAGAGATAGCGGCCCTGTGCGCTCCAGGCCGGGCCTTCGGCCCACAGCACCCCGGTATAAAGGCGCTTGATCGCAGTGTTGGGCTGGGCGAGGTCATTGAAGGACGGATCGACCGCGATAACGTCGGGGTCCCAGAAATAGGTGGTTGGCGCGCCACCAGGGCCGAAGTCGCGCGGCGGGCTGGTGATCGTCGTCGGCGGCGCGACGTCGCTGCTCTGCTGGGCCAGCGCGCTGCTGGACCCGACCACGGCGGCACCGGCGCCGATTGCCAGGCCGTGGACGAGCGTTCGTCGTGAAATCATTGATTCCGGATCGCGTCGCATTTCGCGTGTCATTACATCCTCCCAAGGTATGCGCCGGCCGGTTGATCCCGGCCAAGCGGCGCACAGATTAGTCCGGTCCGGGTCGGGTTGCGAGAGCCGCGTCCGGCCGAACGCTGGGACCAATCATCGAAAATGCTAGTTGTCACCCAGCCGATCGGGCGAATTGCACGCTGCGCCCGCGTGCGCGCAAAGCCGGATTTCTTGAGCCCGATCAAGCTGATTCTACCCGTCCAGTCCTGCTTGCAAAAATATTTCGCTTAACCCGTCGGGCAAATCACCCCTAGAACTTTCGCCGTCTCGCCCAAGAGAGGGGCGTTGGCCATCGTCACGAACGTTGGGCGGGATGCGATGGACGCTTTGGCTTTCGCAAGACGAGCGAAGCCTAAGGCGGACGGCAAAGCCGTGTGGTCCTGACGCCCCGACGCTGGCGTCAAGTTTGGCGGGGAGCGATTGCCGCGAAGCGACGGTGGCAAGAAAGCCCGGTCACCGAGGAGAGCGCGGAATAAGCCGTAAACCATTGCGCAGGGAAGGCCGGAGTGTTTCGGCGAACCTGTGGCGACTACGCTCGTGTGCTTTTTTTCTGCACGCGAGGCTATGGGTGCGGCGAGCACCCGGCTTTCCCTGCGCCCTCCACTTTTTGAGGGTGATCCTAAACGACAACTCGGGCGCTATCCGCGCCGCGAGAACGTGGGCGCACATCCCTCCGTGATGCTCGCTGGTGCCTCTGGATGAGCGCTCGAATATCACCGCGACAAATTCTGCAGCAGCAATTTCAGTGCGGTCGCCGCGAACACCTGCATGTTGGCCTGCCGGTCGGTGCTGCCGGTCTCGAGCGTAATGACGGAGGCTTGCGGACCTGCCACCGCCATGCAGCTATGACCCGCGGCGTCGCCGTAGCGATTGCCGGCAGGCCCGGTGGCGCCGGTCTCCGACAGACCCCAATCGCTCGCGAAGCGCTGGCGAATCTGGTTTGCCAGCAATTGTGCATAGACTTCCGAGGAGGGGCGGATTCCTTTCATCGCTTCATCCGGAATGTCCATCAGGACGCGCCGCGCATCGCGGGTATAGACCACGGCCGAGCCGAGGAAGTAAGCGGATGCGCCAGGCACCGCCAACAGCGCCGCCGAGATCAGGCCGCCGGTCGAGGATTCCGCGACCGCGATCCTCTCACCTCGCTCGATCAGTTTTGCGGCGATCTGTTCGGCGATGGCGACCAGCTCTTTCATCTGACTTCAGCTCCGGTGCAGGATGCGTTTGAGCAACGTCTTCCTCGCTTGCGGCTTGTCGGCAAGCGAGTGATAGACCACGCGAATGAAATTGTTGCCGGCGAGTTCGGTCGGCGCCCATTTGGCGTCGAGATCGGAAAACGGCTTTGCCGCCACCACGTCGTCCTCGCTCTTGCCGTCCTTGACCAGCTTTGCCATGCGATCGCGCGCGGTGACCAGCATGGCGCGGTATTCCAGAAGCGCCGCCTTGTCGGCGATCGGGCCGTGGCCGGGCACGATCCGGCTCCTGGCGTTGACGAGTTTGAGATAAGCATCCGTCGCGGCGATCATGCCCTTGATGTTGCCGCCATTGGCGAAATCGATGTTGGGATAGCGCCCGTTGGTGAAGGTATCGCCGGTCGACAGCACGTTCGCGGTTTTGAACCAGACATAGGTGTCGCCGTCGGTGTGCGCATTGGCGATGTGCTTGAGGTCGGCGACGCGGCCGTCGAGCCTAAGCTTGAAAGCGCCGGTGTAGGTCTTGGCCGGCAGCGCGTCCGCTGGTGCCGGCGGTGTTTTGGCGCCGGTGAGACCGTTGGTGGTGCCGGCCGCGAGCCGGTTCTTGACATTGACTTCGGCGACTACCACGGCGCCGTCCTTGGAGAAGGGCGCGTTGCCGCCGGTATGGTCACCGTGGAAATGAGTGTTGACCAGGTATTTGATCGGAAGGTTCGAGATCGCCGCGACTGCGGCCTTGATCTTGTCGTGCAGCGGCGCGAACTCGCCGTCCACCATGATGATCCCGTCTTTCGCCACCGCCACGGTGATATTGCCGCCCTGACCCTCCAGCATGTAGACGTTGTCGCCGAGATCGGTGGTCTTGATCTCTACGTTGGAGAAATCGACCGGCGGGGGAGCGGCCGGAGGCTGCTGCTGTTGTTGCGCGAGGGCATGTCCCGCCAGCCACATCGTGGTTGCCGCAACAGCGATTGCAGGCCGGATCATGAGATGCCTCCCCAGCGTCGATTTTGTCAGATTCCTAGCACAGGAATGCATGGCTTGCCGAGTTGCGGGCTGTCAATGAGCCTGCTTGAATGTGTCTTAAGGAGGCGCGCGGCCAAGCGCTCCAACGAGCAAATGTCCGAGGAGACGTCATGACCTCACCGATCGCGGGTGGCGTGGATTGTGACCTGCATCCGGCCGTCCCGCATTTGACGAGCCTGTTGCCTTATCTGAACGATTACTGGCGCGACCAGGTGACCACGCGAGGAATGACCGACCTGGTGTCGCAATCCTATCCCTCGAACTCGCCGATCACCGCGCGCCCGGACTGGCGGCCGTCGCAGGGCAAGCCGGGTTCCAGCCTCGACGACATGAGGAAGCAGGCACTCGACGTCTTCAAAGTGAGTCATGGCATCTGCAATCCGCTCTATGGCGTGCAGATGGTGTTCTCCGAGGACATGGCGGATGCATTCTGCCGCGCGCTGAACGATTGGCTCGCCAAGGAATGGCTCGACAGGGACGAGCGGTTGCGCGGCTCGATCGTGATTCCCGTGCAGAGCGTCGAGAAATCGGTCGCCGAGATCGAACGCTGCGCGCAAGACCGGCGCTTCGTCCAGGTGCTGATGCTGGTGATGGGCGACATGCCGCTGGGCAAGCGCGCCTATTGGCCGATCTATGCGGCGGCCGAACGGCATGGCTTGGTCGTCGGCATCCATGCCGGCTCCAACTATCACAATCCGCCGACCTCGGTCGGCTGGGGCTCCTATCATATCGAAGACTACGTTGCGCAGGCGCAGGCGTTCCAGACCCAACTGACCAGCCTGATTGTCGAGGGTGTGTTCGCGCGCCATCAGCACTTGAAAATGGTGATGCTGGAAAGTGGGTTCACCTGGCTGCCGCCGTTTCTGTGGCGGTTGCACAAGTTCTGGCGCGGCATCCGGATGGAAACGCCGTGGGTCGATCGCGCGCCGCTCGAAATTGTGCGCAGCAATATCCGATTTTCGTTGCAGCCGATCGACGCCCCGCCGGATCCCCCTATGCTAAACCGCCTATTTGACCATATGCAGTCGGACGAATTGCTCTTATTCTCGACGGATTATCCGCACTGGCAATTCGACGAGGACAAGGCCCTGCCGGAAGGATTGTCGTCCGATCTCGTACGCAAGATCATGATCGATAACCCACTTGCGACGTACGGCCGGCTGAGGCAGGGGGCTACCAAGGAGACGACGCCATGAACGTACAGTTCCGCGACCGTCCAGAGCCGGCTTCGACCGCTGTGGCCAAGACTTCTCATATCAAGGCCGCGATCGCCGATTGCGATATCCATCCGGCGCGCGCGACCAAGACCGAATTGTACCCCTATCTCGCCAAGCGCTGGCACGAGCATCTCGAGACCTACGACAAGCGTCCCTATCACGGCATGATGGAAGGCCCGCCCTATCCGAAGGCGCAGCCCAACGCGTCGCGGCGCGACGCCTATCCGCCGGAAGGCGGCCCGCAGGGCTCGTCGCTGTCGTTCATGCAGAAGCAGCACCTCGATCCGAACAATGTCGTGCTCGGCGTCCTCAATCCGCTCGCCACCGGGCAGGGCATCCGCAATCACGATCTTGCCGCCGCCATTTGCTCGGCGATCAATGACTGGCAGATCGAGAAATGGACCAGCAAGGACAAGCGCCTCAAAGGCTCCATCGTGGTTGCCAACGAGGACGGGGCGGCGGCTGCCGCCGAAATCCGCACGCGCGCAGGCGACAAGAATTTCGTGCAGGTGCTGCTGTTGAGCCGCAACGTCGAGCCGCTCGGCCAGCGCCGCTACTGGCCGATCTATGAGGCGGCGGAGGAGGCCGGGCTTCCGGTCGGCATCCATGCCTTTGGCTTCGGCGGCAATCCGATCACCGCCTCCGGCTGGCCCAGCTTCTACATCGAGGAGATGGTCGGCCACGCGCAGTGCCAGCAGACCGTGCTGGCGAGCCTCGTGCTGGAAGGCGTGTTCGAGCGGCATCCGACGCTCAAGATGATCATGATCGAGGCCGGTTTCGGCTGGGCGCCGTCTTTGTCATGGCGACTGGACAAGACTTTCGAACGGCTGCGTAGCGAGGTGCCGCATCTGAAGCGGCGGCCGTCGGAATATATCCGTGATCACATCTGGTGGACCACGCAGCCGATGGAAGACCCTGAACAACGCGATCACCTGTTCCAATTGATCGACTGGATCGGCTGGGACAGATTGTTGTTTGCGACCGACTATCCGCATTGGGATTATGACGACCCATCGCGGGTGCTGCCGGCCGGCGCCAGCGACGCCAACCGCGACGCGTTCTATCTCGGCAATGCGCGGAAGCTGTACGGGATCGTTTAATGGTTCGTCATGTCATTGCCCCGGTGGACGAATTGCCGCCGGGCACGCGCAAGTTTCTCACCATCGACGAGCGGCCGATC
>VAZG01000407.1 GCA_005885285.1 Alphaproteobacteria bacterium
CGAGGAAAGGTTGACGATGTGCGCCTCGGATTGGCGCGCGAGATGGGTCAGGAACGCGCGGGTCGAATGCACCACGCCCCAGAAATTGATGTTGAAGAGCCAGTCCATCTGCGCTTGGTCGATTTCGTTGAACTGGCCGAGCAGGGCCACGCCGGCATTGTTGATGACGATGTTGAGCGCGGGATGCGCGGAGGTCGCGGCCTGCGCAAAGTCGGCGATCTGCCCGGGATCTGACACATCGACGCGGTGCAGCGTAACCTTGCGCTGCAACGTTGTGGCGATCTCGGCGGCAACCGCCTGCAAGCCGGCCTCGTCGCGATCGGCTAGCGCCAGGTCGCAGCCGCGCAGCGCGAGTTCCAACGCCAGCGCGCGGCCGATGCCGCTCGCGGCTCCCGTCACCACAGCGGCGGCACCCTTGATCGCGGTCATGTCGGCTCCATACTGATGAAAAATCGCGCAGAAAGCGCTGTTTTCCGAGTTTCTCGCGGATTCTCCGAATTTGTAATGTTCGACGCCCACAATTCTATGTCGGGTACCGAACAATTCGGCAGTCTGGTTCTTATCCTAGCTACGGTTCTGAACGAAACGCCATCTGTAAGGGAGACGAACCGTGGCCCAATCAAAACCCTTCCGTGCCGCCGCCCTCATCGTCGAGGATGATCCCTTGCAACGTGAGATGATCTCCCTGTTGCTCGAGGAGAGCGATTACGACGTCATTCAATGCGAGAGCGCGGAGGCTGCCGAACTGGTGCTGGCGAAGAGCGGCGGCGCCCTGTTCCTGCTGATCACCGACGTCAATCTTGCAGGTCCCATGGATGGCGTCGAGCTTGCCTTTATCGCGAGGCAGAACCATCCGAAGCTCGATGTCGTCGTCACCTCGGGCCAGCCGCTCGAACACTCGCTTCCCGAGGGCGCAAAATTCTGGTCGAAGCCATGGGCGCCGCTCGACATCCTGCGCGAGGCGGAACTGGCGCAGGCGATCGGCCGCGCGGCGTGAGGCGCTTTCGCGGCATGGGGCGACGTGATATCAGCGCACCCCATGTCGCTCTCATTCCTGCTGACGTCGCTGATCGTGGTCGCCTCGCCTGGCACCGGCGTGCTCTATACGCTGGGCGCTGCGCTGACGAAGGGGTCGCGTGCCAGCATCGCTGCGGCGTTCGGCTGCACGCTCGGCATCCTGCCGCATCTTGCGGCCGCGATGCTCGGGCTTGCCGCGGTGCTGCACGCCAGCGCGCTGGCGTTCGCAGCGCTGAAATGGTGCGGCGTGATCTATCTGCTCTATATGGCGTGGCAGACCTTGCATGAACAAGGCGCGCTTGCGATCGACACCGGCGTTCAAGCGCGATCGAACCGGAGGGTGATCGCCACCGGCATTTTGGTCAACATCCTCAATCCAAAACTGTCGATCTTTTTCCTGGCGTTCCTGCCGCAATTCATCGCGGCCGACGAGGTTCATCCGTTGGCTCGGATGATTGAGCTGGGTGGCATCTTCATGGCGATGACGCTTGCGGTGTTCGTGCTGTACGGCCTGTTCGCAGGCGGCGTCCGCGACCGCGTGATTTCGAAGCCGAAGGTGATGAGCTGGCTGCGCCGCGGCTTCGCCGGCGGATTTGCCGTGCTCGGCGCGAAGCTGGCGTTCGCGGAGCGCTAGCGGTTATCGCCGGAATCAAAAAGGCGGGCCAGTGCCCGCCATTTTCGAAAACCGCTCCTCCGGGTGCCCGGGCGGAGCGAGGCTCCACCCGGGCCTGAAGAAGAACTACTTCTTCTTCTTGGCCTTGGACTTCTTCGCCTTCTTGGCCTTTTTCGCTTTCTTAGCCATAGCATCCTCTCAAGGTTTAATGGATTGAAACGCGACACGAGGCATGCTCGGCGGAGGGCCAGCCTCGCAATATCCTCAAGCGTGAACTCAGCAGATTCGTGGCGCGCTGCCTCGCGCTGTCACGCCGGTGTCATTGCGTTATCCACAGTTGTTATGCGTTTTGACGCTGTTTTCCGCGAAAATGTCGCGCATCGCAGCCGACGTGAAGCGAACCGGCGCATCTCGGCTCGCAAAAAAGCGATCGCGTCACCGTCCGTGCGGTCATGCTTAACGGCTCACCAACGCCATCTTCATCAATTCAAAACCACGGCGCGAGTGAACCGCTCGAGGTTGAGAGTACGTTAAGTGGCGCCGATACATCCTGCCTCTCAAAGAAAAGGGGAATGGTCCAGGGGCGGCTGTTCGACAATAGAGGGGACGGGACCATTCGTGTCCCGCAAAGGCAGCGATGCTGAGCGTTCCGACACTGTGGACCGTATTCGTCGTCAATTTTCTCGCGGTAGGCCTGATCTGGGCCTACGTCATGCGCAGCTACCCCAATCTGGAAGCCGCACGGTTCTGGACCGCGTCCTGCTTCACCGCGGCGCTGGGCGCGGTGCTGGCGATGCTGCGCGTCGTGGCTGCAGGCTCGCTGCTGCCGCTGCTCACTGGCGGCGTCGTCATGATCTTCGCCGCCTGCCTCGCCGCCATGGGCATCAAGCGGTTCTATGGAAAGCCGGTCTCCTGGCGCGCGACCTTCCTGATCACGGGTTTGAGTGCCGCCGGTCTTATCTTCTTCATCGCCTTCCATGACAGCGTGTCGATGCGGGTTCTGGTCTATTCGGTGGGCCAGTCGCTGCCGTTCGCGCTGACACTGAAACTGTTGCTGTCGCCGCAGCAGGGCCACGTCAATCCGGGCGCGCGTCTTGCCGGCGTCGTCGCGGCGTTGATCATCGCCATCCAGGCCGCGAGGGCGGCCGGCAATGTCTTCGGCGTCGACTTCTCGTTCACGCAAGGAGGTCTCGCGCAGGCGGTGGTGACGCTGGCGCTGATCTTCCTGTCGATGGCGTTCAATTTCGGCTTCCTGCTGATGGCAATGGACCGCCTGCGCAACGAGGTCGCGGACCTCGCGCTGCTCGACGATCTCACCGGCGTCGGCAACCGCCGCTATCTGCTGCAGCGCCTCACCGAAGAATGCGCGCGATCGGAGCGCAGCGGCGAGCCGTTCTCGCTGCTCGTGATCGATCTCGACGGCTTCAAGGCCGTGAACGACACCCATGGCCATGCCGCGGGCGATGCCTGCCTGCAGCATTTCACGCTGATGGCGCAGACCCGGCTGCGGCCCGCCGACATGCTGGCGCGCACCGGCGGCGACGAGTTCTGCATCGTGCTGCCGTCATCGACGCTGCGCGAGGGCGCGATGATCGCGCGGCGGGTGGTGGACGTGTGCCGCGACGATGCAGCGGCCGCTGCCGGCAACGACATCCCGATCGCGGTTTCGATCGGCGTCGCGCAGTGGAGCCGGGAGATGGGAACCTTCCCCGACCGGCTGATCGCTGCCGCCGACCACGCGCTCTATGCCGCCAAGAAGGAAGGCAAGAACCGTTACGCGGTCTATCAGCCGACGCCGCCGCTTGCGCCCAAGGGCAATGAGACGCCCGCCGCCGCGTTGCGCAAGCTCGCATAAATCATGTTATCCCAGTGGGTGCACTGGATCCGAAAACGATGATCTTCCGCCTGCTGGCGATCGCGCTCTGCGCCGTCGCGCTGCCTTTTCCAACCTCGGCGCAAACCCCCGACATCGCGGCCATCGCGAAATCATCGGGCACGCCGGATATTCCGGGCTTGAAGGTGGTGTGGCTCGCGCCATGGGGCGACGTCGCCAAGGCTCATCCCTGGCGCAACATCATCGTGCACCAGACCGAGGGGCCGGCAGGCTCGGCGCGCGGCGGCGCCGCCGAGCAGTTCAAGAATCCGACGCGGCGCGGCGTCATGGTCTGGGTCGAGACCGACGGCACCGTATACTGGGCCGTGGCGGAGAATCTCGTCCCCACCCATACCGATGGCGCCGATCGCAACGACAACAAATACATCGACAACAGCAAGACCTATCACCAGGTGAACAAGGATACCTCGGTCGGCGTGGAATTCGCCGGCAATTATCCCGACGTCACGCGCGGGCCGACCGAGGCGCAAATTCAAGCGTGGCGGATCCTGGTCAAGGTCCTGCGGGCGCGATACGGCATCCCGCTCGATCGCGTCTATGCGCATAACTGGATCGACTTCAAGGACGCGCGCTATTGCGAAGGCTGCGCGCTCGCCACCATGGCGCGGCAGTGGGGGGAGTAGGGTTGCACCGTGGGTATATCGATGGTCCCCGCCGATACCACGCGCCGCGTTCTGGATTAAAGACGTCGGTTCGGCTAGGGTGCTGACCATGAAAACCCAAACTATAGAAATCGATGACGACATCGCAACGGTGCTGAAGCAGCGAGCGCAGGAGCGTGGCGTGACCGTCCCGGAACTGGTAGCCGAGTTGGTGACGCTGGAGGCTGGTCCGGTCGGCGCCGATGCCGCCGATATCGCCGAATTGGATCGCCGCTGGAAGGCCTTCGAGGCGCAGGGTTCAGTCGCCGATAGTGAAGATGTCGTTCGGTGGCTGCAGACCTGGGGCACGCCGGCATTTCGGAACTGGCACAAGCGATGAAGCTCGAATGGTCGGATCAGGCTCTCGCCGACCTCGATCGATTTGTAGAATTTCTTAGCAGAGAACACCCATCGCTTGCTGCCGTTGTCGCCAGAGAGATCGTTGACAAGGCGCAAGTATTATCTTCTCACCCACAATTGGGACGACCGATTGCCGGTCGCGAAGAATACCGCCAGATCGTATTGGAGGTCGTGGGCGCATACGTCTTTCAATATCGCTTCGATGGTAAGCGTCTCGTGATGTTGCGGGTGTTTCATGGACGCGAGGCACGAAGGTGAATTGACGCCCCATTGGCGGGTTCAAGCCGCTGGCTGTCTCGGCAAGGGGCGTACTATTTGAGAACGTACTTCCGGCTCGACCGGACGATCCAGTATCCCAGAGATGTCCGTGTTAGCATCGAAAAGCGGCGTACTGGATGGCCCGGTCATAGGCGAGCGGAAGCGGCGCCGTCCTTTGGGCGGCTGTGCCGGGCCATGACGGCCCCCAACAAAAAAGCCGGCGTTGCCGCCGGCTTCTTGTCTTGCTTCAATCCGCCAGAATTAATGTGCGGCTTCCAGCGCGGCAGCTTCCTGCCGCGCGATGGTGCCTTTCACCGCCGTCTGCACCTTCTCGAAGGCGCGAACCTCGATCTGCCGCACGCGTTCGCGCGACACGCCGAATTCGGCGGCGAGGTCTTCCAGGGTCATCGGCTCGTCCGCCAGGCGCCGCGCTTCGAAGATGCGGCGTTCGCGCGGGTTGAGCACGCCGATGGCGCCGTTCAGCGCCTCGCGGCGATGATCGAACTCCTCGTGCTCGGCCATGATGGCTTCCTGGTTGGGCGAGGTATCGACCAGCCAGTCCTGCCATTCGCCGGCCTCGCCGTCGTCGCGGATCGGCGCGTTGAGCGACGCGTCGCCGCCGAGGCGGCGGTTCATGTCGACCACGTCCTGATCCGTCACGCCGAGGCGCTTGGCGATCATCTTCACCTGGTCGGGGTGGAGATCACCCTCGTCCAGCGCGGAGATCTTGCTCTTGGCCTTGCGCAGGTTGAAGAACAGCTTCTTCTGGTTCGCGGTGGTGCCCATCTTCACGAGCGACCATGAACGCAGGATGTACTCTTGTATTGACGCCTTGATCCACCACATGGCGTAGGTGGCGAGACGAAAGCCCTTTTCGGGCTCGAACCGTTTCACCGCCTGCATCAGGCCGACATTGCCTTCCGAGACGACCTCGGAAATCGGCAAGCCGTAGCCGCGATAGCCCATGGCTATTTTGGCCACGAGCCGGAGATGGCTGGTGACGAGTTGATGTGCCGCGTCGCGATCGTCGTGCTCGCGCCAACGCTTGGCGAGCATGTATTCCTGCTGGGGCTCCAGCATCGGAAACTTGCGGATCTCGGCGAGGTATCTGGATAGACCGGATTCTCCGTTGAGAATCGGTAGACTAGCTGTGCGGGCCATGAGAGCGCCCTCCACTTTGGTTCAGGCCCCCGACAGCGGCGGGCCCGGCAGGCGGCTGCTGGGTTAAAGCCAGTCGCTCTGCGAATGTTCCGCGTTGGATGTTCAACGCAGCTGCAACATACACCAAAACGGGTGGAATAGGGAAGGATTACTGACGTCACGTCCCCGTGTGGCTGATATAACCTATTGACATAACAAGCATTTCCAAAGGCGCCTGCGTCATAGCGCCGCTCGCAGGGCCCCTTCGAGGAGAACCAAATCCTCCGGCAGAGGCGCCTCCCAGCGCAATAATTCCCCGGTTTTGGGGTGCTCCAACGCCAGGAGGTATGCATGTAGCGCCTGACGGCCGAGGGCCGCCAGCGCCGCCTGGCCCTTGGGCCCGAGCTGGCTCGCCTTGGTCTTGAAGTGCGGGCCATAGACGGCGTCGCCCAGCAGGGGATGGCCAATGTGGGCCAGATGCACGCGGATCTGATGGGTCCGCCCGGTCGCGAGCCGGCAGGCCAGCAATGCCGCGACCGGCTTGCCGTCGCGCCCCTGAAAGGTTTCCTGGATTTCCCAATGGGTGATGGCGTCGCGGCCGCCCTCGCGTACCGCCATCTTCTCGCGCGCATGGGGATGGCGGTCGATCGGCGCATCGACGGTGCCGCGTTGGCGGTTGGGAACGCCCCAGACGAAGGCGAGATAGCCGCGCGCCATCGGCAGGTAACGGCCATGGTCGGCGAATTGCGTGGTCAGCGACTGATGCGCGCGGTCGTTCTTGGCCACCACCATCAGCCCGGTCGTGTCCTTGTCGAGCCGGTGCACGATGCCGGGGCGGCGGACGCCGCCGATGCCGGAAAGGCTCGCGCCGCAATGGGCGATCAGCGCATTCACCAGGGTGCCGGTCTCGTGGCCCGCGGCCGGATGCACCACGAGGCCGGCCTGCTTGTTGATGACGATGATGTCGTCGTCCTCGTAGGCGATGTCGAGCGCGATCGCCTCGGGCCCGGGCTCGGCCGGGGCGGCTTCCGGCACGTCGATTGTGATCGTATCGCCCGGCCCGACATGATAAGCGGGATCGCGGATGGGGGCGGTCTTGACGCTCGCTTTGGTCATCGAGACCTGTCCTGCGAGGATCAGCGCTTTCAGCCGCGAGCGCGACAGTTCCGGCAAGCGCGCCGCGAGCACGCGGTCAAGCCGGGGCGATCCCTCGTCGCCGGCAACGGTGACCTCCAACCTCTCACCGCTATTGGAAGACGAACCCTGTTCCAAAGACGAGCCTTGTTTCAAGTAGAGGCTTATTCAAGAAGAGCCGCGTTTCAAGAAGAGCCTTTGCATGACCGAAACTGCCATCCCCGAACCGACCCCCGAGCAGGCCGTGCTGTTTGCGCGGGTGCGGCGGATGATGCTGATCGCGGGCCTGACCACGGCCTTGGCGATCGCGGCCGTGTTGATTGCCATCGGCTATCGCCTTTTCCGCTCCGAGGGAAGCTTGGTCACAACCGACACCACCGCGACCCTGCCGAGGGGCGCCCGCATCGTTTCGACGGGTGTCGCCGGCGACCGGCTGGTGGTGACGCTCGATATCGGCGGGATCACCGAAATCCGCACGTTTGACGCGCATACGCTGAAACCCGCGGGAAGGCTGAAATTCGTGAGCGAGCCCTGATCCTCCCGCCTTGCAGCGGGCGGATTTCAAGGCTATTCCCTGCGCTGCACGCTCCCTTCGTCTAGCGGTTAGGACGCGGCCCTCTCAAGGCTGAAACAGGGGTTCGATTCCCCTAGGGAGCGCCAGCCTCACTCCTTTCGATCTGATTTTCCTCTCGTTTTCGGCGTTTTCCCCAAACCCGCGGAAGTGGTTTGGGCAATCCTGTTCGCCTTGTGTCCTTCAAGCTTGATCACCGCGTCTTCCGCGAGGCCCGCCTGATCAGCCTCTTCCGTATAGCGCTCAGCTTCAGCAAGCGTCGTGTGTCCGAGGACAGACATGATCATCTTCGCCGTTGCGCCGGCTTCGGCGAGCAAACGTCCGGCGGCTTTCCGTAGGCCGTGCGGTTTGCAATCGAGAGGCAGTCCAGCCTCCGAGATGGCGTCACGCATCCATCCACTAAAACCATCGACGGTGAAGGACTTGCCGTAAGCAGTCGTAATGATCACGACGTGCTGCATGTCATAAGCGTCGAGCGCTTCGACGGTATCGCGATGCAACGGGATGAGAAGCTCGCGGCCCGTCTTCTGTTGCTTTATCCTGATCCTGCGTTCTGGCGTGATGTGCGTCTGGGCCATCCGGACTACATCGGAGCGGCGCTGACCCAGATTGAGGAAAAGGTGAAATGCCGTGCGCTGTTTAGTGCCGAGCGGCCAGCGCTTTTTGAATTGCTCAATTTCGTCGTCGGTCCATGACCGAATTTTTTTTATCTTTGGCCGCTTGATACCCAATGACGGATCATGCTTCAGCCATCCGATGTTGATCGCGTGACGGATCAGGATCCGAAGCTTCTTCAGAGTATCGAGTGCCGCACCGGGGCGATCCGCATAGGGCTGGAGAATGCCAGTGATGATGCGCTCGCGCGAGAGCCCGGCGAATGTGCGATGACCGTGTTCGGTGCGGAGCGTCTCAAGGCGGCTAATGTAGCCAGTCTTGCTCGTATCACGGAGCCCGATGTATTCGGCGCTCTTCTTGTAGGAGGCAATGAGCGCCGCGATGGTACCTGGCGCGGCCGGCACAAAGCGATCTCGAACCAGTGCGGTCTGGCCTAACAGTGCGGCTTGGTAGGCCACCATAAATTCTTCGCTGGTGGGATCGTTTGGCAAACGGACCCGAGGTCCTTTGCCTCGACGAAACGATAGATACGTATAGCCCTTGACGTGATTGCGCTCAACGTGAGGCGGCAGCTTTCGGGGCATCGACATCACTCCACGTTTCGTCAACGTGAGTATTATTGCCGTCGGAAGGCAATTGATCAATTGCGATGTCTAGCTGGCGTACATCCCAACCTCGCCTTCGCGATCCGAGCAATCTTGCTCCGGGCATTTGGCCGTTCTTCACCATCTCGTCAAAAGTGTTGGGCGATACACAGATGTAGGCCGCCGCAGCCTCGCGACTGATGAGTCGCGGTGCGAGTGATGGCGGGAGCGCTGTCTGCCTTGGCATCGCTGAGCTCTGGACCAGGCGATATCAATTCTGCTGATTCAAGAATCTCGAACAGCAGAAACAGAGATGCTGATGCAAGCAAAGGGCTTGCAAAGCGTTAGGAAGCTCTTGCGTGCCATGGCGTAAAATCGGATCCAGTCGCAGTCTCAAGAGACCGCGGGATCACCCCGGTATCTGGTGCAAGAGTCTTATTCGGTCGGCGATCAGGCTAAAAACATGCTGCTCCATCAAGGTGCAGGAACCTGCGACCAGATCGTTATGACGACGGGATATCGGTCGGTTTTCCTGATTTTACTGCGGTTTCGTCTGCATTCGTTCGTGTTCGTTACTCTTTGGCGCGTTCGTTTCTGGTGCGAAACTGGTGCGGTCCAAAACGGATATCCAGAATCTTAAGAAGGGCTCCGCCATAGCTCGAGATGTTCACGTATTTCGCCAACGTGAGACGCCCCCGTCATTTGGCAAGCGAGTCCGCTAAGCCCGGATTCTAGTGTCCCCACGACATAGGCGGACACCGGCGTTGAGCGTGGGCCGCCTCATCGAAGAACCGCAGATTCTCGCGGCTCTCCTTGAACCGAATTCACTAAACAAGCGCTGCGCGTCACCCCCCGCGCCAACCCTATGCACGCGCCGGTGTATTTGCTGTTGCGTCGCAGCAATAACCTGCATTGGCGAAAAAATCATCGAGTCCATTGACACCTCGTTTGTTTAGTGAAAATCTAAAACTAAACAAAAACACTAAACATGCCTCTCGGCTACGATGAGGGCGGGTCCATCCCCGCATTCGCAGCCGGCGAGGATTGGCAAGGGCAAGCAGGCATTTGCCTGCGACAACAGGGAGGTTGCGATGATCCAAACGGTGCGTGCATTGGGGGTGACGGCGGTTGTTGTCGCTTCGTGTCTTGGCGGTCAGGCCGCCGCCCAGACCAAGCAATTGACGTTGTGCTGGGCCGCTTGGGACCCGGCGAACGCGTTGGTGGAGCTCTCGAAGGACTTCACCGCCAAGACCGGCATTCAGATGAAATACGAGTTCGTCCCGTGGACGAGCTATGCCGACCGCTTCCTCAACGAGCTCAACTCGAAGGGCAAGCTTTGCGACCTCATCATCGGCGACAGCCAGTGGATCGGCGGCGCCGCCGAGAACGGCCACTATGTCAAGCTCAACGATTTCTTCGCCAAGGAGAAGATCTCGATGGACGACTTCATGCCGGCGACGGTGGTCGGCTATTCGCAGTGGCCCAAGAACACTGCGAACTACTGGGCGTTGCCGGCCATGGGCGATGCCATCGGCTGGACCTACCGTAAGGACTGGTTCGCCCGGCCGGAAATCCAGGCTGAATTCCGCAAGAAATACGAGCGCGACCTCGCCCCGCCGCAGACCTGGGACGAGCTCAAGCAGATCGCCGAGTTTTTCCAGGGCCGCGAGATCGACGGCAAGAAGGTCTACGGCGCCTATATCTATACCGAGCGCGGCTCCGAAGGCATCACCATGGGCGTGACCAACGCCCTCTACGACTGGGGCTTTCAATACGACAATCCGAAGAAGCCCTATCAGATGGAAGGCTTCGTCAACTCGCCCGATGCGGTCAAGGGACTGGAGTTCTACAAGTCGCTCTACAAGTGCTGCACGGCTCCTGGAATGAGCAACGCCTACATGTCCGAGGGTCTCGACGCCTTCAAGTCCGGCCAGGTCGCGATGCAGATGAACTTCTTCGCGTTCTTCCCCGGCCTCTACAAGGATCCCAACGTCGGCGGCGACAAGATCGGCTTCTTCGTCAACCCGAAGCAGAAGTACCACTTCACCCAGCTCGGCGGGCAGGGAATCTCGGTGGTTTCCTATGCGGAGCACCGCGACGACGCGCTTTCCTACATCAAGTGGTTCGCCCAGCCCGACGTGCAGAAGAAGTGGTGGGCGCTCGGCGGCTATTCCTGCCACAAGGCGGTGCTCGGCGATCCCTCCTTCCCGAAGAGCGCGCCGTTTGCCGCCGACTTCCTGAAGTCGATGGATATCGTCAAGGACTTCTGGGCGGAGCCGGCCTACGCCTCGCTGCTGCTCGACATGCAGAAGCGCGTCCATGACTACGTGGTGGCCGACAAGGGCACCGCCAAGGAGGCGCTCGACCTGCTGGTCAAGGATTGGCAAAAGGTGTTCAAGGACGAAGGCAAGATCTAGCCCTGACACGTGACTGGTCTCCCGGCCCGCGGGGCCGGGAGATCGCCAACCCGATTGCGATCCGACCCGTGAACGACAGGTCTCCCATGAGCACGCTTGCCGAGCGGGCGGTTGCCCGAACCCCAAATCGACTTGCCTTGCGGCTCGGCAATCTGTCCGACAAGGCGATCGCCTGGCTGTTCATCACGCCGTCGGTGCTGTTGCTGCTGGCCATCAACATCTTCCCGCTGCTGTGGACGATCCAGCTCTCGTTCACCAACTACCGCGCCAACCGCCCGAACGCGGTGCTCAGATATGTCGGGCTGGACAATTATCGCGACATACTGACCGACCCCGAAATATGGCACGCCATGCAGGCCACCGCCCATTTCGTGCTGTGGTCGATCGCGATGGAGTTGGTGCTCGGCTTCGGTCTCGCGCTCCTGATCAACCGCCGCTTCCGCGGCCACAGTTTCTGGACCACCATCATCCTGCTGCCGATGATGTTGTCGCCGGCGGTCGTCGGCAACTTCTGGACCTTCCTGCTGCAGCCGCAGATCGGGCTGTTCAACAACGCGATCGCGGTCCTGACCGGGGTGGACCCGAGCTCGTTCCAGATGATCGGCGACGTGCGGCTGGCGCCCTGGTCCATCATCATGGTCGATGCCTGGATGTGGACGCCCTACGTCATGCTGATCTGCCTCGCGGGCCTGCGCTCGATACCCGACTATATCTACGAGGCGGCCGAGGTCGACCGCGCATCGCCGTGGCGGCAATTCTGGTCGATCACGCTGCCGATGGTGATGCCGTTCTTGATGCTGGCGATCCTGTTCCGGGCGATCGAGAACTTCAAGATGTTCGACATGGTGAACCTGCTCACCTCGGGCGGCCCGGGATCGACCACCGAGGTTGCCTCCATTACGCTGAAGCGCGAGGCGTTCGAGAAATGGCGCACCGGCTATTCCTCGGCACTCGCCATCATTCTGTTCGTCACCGTATTCGGCGCCGCCAACATTTACGTGAAAGCCCTCAACCGGGTGAAGCAGCGATGAACCTGTCCGTCACCGCCCATTCAGTGGCCGAACCGACTGCACGGTCGAAGCGCATCGCCTCGTTCGTCGTCGTGATCTACGCCCTCGTCACCATCCTGCCGCTGGTGTGGATCTTCCTCACCGGGTTCAAGACGCCGCCGGACTCGATCGCCTATCCGCCGAAAATCCTGTTCGAACCTTCGGTCGAGGGCTACGTCAACCTGTTCACGACGCGCTCGCGGCAGACGCCGGAATTCTTGGAAAGCCTGCCGCCGCCGCAGACCTGGTACGAGCGTCTGGTGCGCTCCCGCAACATGGTGATCGGCGGGCCGTCGAAAGTGGTGCCGCGCTTCGCCAATTCGATGATCATCGCTTTCGGCTCGACGTTCCTTGCGGTCTGCTTCGGCACCATCGCCGCCTACGCGTTCTCGCGTTTTCGCGTGCCGCTCGCCGACGATCTCCTGTTCTTCATCCTGTCGACGCGGATGATGCCGCCGATCGCGGTGGCAGTGCCGATCTACCTGATGTTCCGCAACCTCGGGCTGACTGACACCAAGCTCGGCATGATCCTGCTCTACACCGCGGTGAACGTGTCGCTGGCGGTGTGGCTGCTGAAAGGATTCATGGACGAAATCCCGCGCGAATATGAAGAGGCCGCGATGGTCGACGGCTACTCGCGGCTACGGGCCTTCTTCAAGGTCGTGTTGCCGCAGGCCACCACCGGCATTGCGGCGACCGCCATCTTCTGCCTGATCTTCGCCTGGAACGAATACGCCTTTGCGGTCCTGCTCACCAGTGGCGAGGCGCAAACCATGCCGCCGTTCATTCCGTTCATCATCGGCGAGGGCGGTCAGGACTGGCCGGCGGTCGCGGCGGCAACGACCCTGTTCTTCATTCCGATCCTCCTCTTTACGATCCTGTTGCGGCGGCATCTGCTCCGCGGCATCACCTTTGGCGCGGTGCGCAAATGACCGGGACAACGGCGAAGCGTGCATCAAGATTGCCGCTGTGGCTCCGCCGCGGGCCGTGCGAAGCCCTTGCGATGATCCTGATCGGTCTTGGCGTCATCATGCTGATGCAGCCGCTTTCCCTGCTGCTGTACAGTTATTCCTTTGTCACGATCCTCTGCGGCACGTTGGGATTTGTGATCGTCAGCCATTTTCCGGAGTAGCGCCATGGCTGAAATCAGGCTCGAGAACGTTGCCAAGGCATTCGGTTCGTTCACTGCGGTCAATGGCGTGGACCTGACGGTTGATCACGGCGCATTCTTCGTCATCCTCGGTCCTTCCGGATGTGGCAAGACCACGACCCTGCGCATGACGGCGGGACTAGAACTGCCGACCTCCGGACGCATATTGCTCGATGGCGAAGACGTGACCGCTCTGCCGGCCTCGGCGCGGGACATCGCCTTTGTGTTCCAGATGTTTGCGCTCTATCCGCACATGAATGTGCGCCAGAACATCGGCTTCCCGCTCAAGTGCCAGAATTACCCGCGCGCCGAGATCAGGCGCAACGTCGGGGAGACCGCACGGTTGCTGCGGATCGACCATCTGCTGGAGCGCCGGGTCGGCGGCCTCTCCGGCGGCGACCGGCAGCGCGTCGCGCTCGGCCGGGCCATCGTGCGCCGGCCCAAGGCCTTTCTGATGGACGAGCCCCTGGGGGCGCTGGATTCCGAGTTTCGTCACCTGATGTGCGGCGAGCTGCGCGAGTTGCACAGCCGCATCGACGCGACCACCGTCTACATCACCCACGACCAGCTCGAGGCGATGGCGATGGCGGACCGCATCGCCATCATGAATCAGGGCCGCGTCGAGCAGACCGGCACGCCGCAGGAGATCTACGATCGTCCGCGCACGATGTTCGTGGCCGACTTCATCGGCGCGCCGTCGATGAGCTTCCTTGGCCTGCGGGCCTCGCCGCGTCGCGGCGATCGCAGCATCGCGGTCGACGGCGTCCCGGTGGAGATGCCGGAAATGCTCGAGGACCGTCCCGAAGGAAAATTTGCGCTTGGCGTGAGGCCGGAGAATGTCTCGTTCGCGGATGCCTCCCGCCTGCGCGGCCAGGTGATCGGCGCCGAGTATCTTGGTACGACGCAGATCGTGACGGTGACGACGGCAAGCGGCCAGATCAAGGCGAGGCTGCCATCGGGCAAGGCGGTCCATATCGGCGAGTCCGTCGGGCTTGCCCTGCGGCCCGACCGTCTCTCCTTGTTCGACGCGGTGAGCGGACAGGCGCTGCAATCGGCGCTCTACGCGGGAGGGCAGCATGGCTGAGGTCGCGCTGGTGGATGTGAGCAAGAGCTTCGGCGCCGTCGACGCCGTCCGCAACCTGTCGCTGTCGATCGCCAACGGCGAGTTTGTCGTGCTGCTAGGGCCTACCGGCGCGGGAAAGACCACGACGCTGCGTCTGATCGCGGGCCTCGAGCGGCCCGACCGGGGCAATGTGCTGATCCAGGGCCGCATCGTCACGGAAGCGGTGCCGGCCGAGCGCGACGTCGCGTTCGTGTTCCAGCAATACTCGCTGTATCCGCATTTGACGGTCTACGACAATCTGGCTTTTCCGTTGCGGTCTCCGGCGCGGCGCATGGACGAGCAATTGGTGCGGCGTCGGATTCACCAGGTGGCGGAGCTGCTGCATGTCGAGCAGAAGCTCGGCAACCGGGCCACCGCGCTTTCAGGCGGCGAAATGCAGCGCGTCGCGATCGGCAGGGCGCTGGTTCGCGAACCCGCTGTCTATCTGATGGACGAGCCGTTGTCCTCGCTTGACGCCAAGCTTCGTGCGGAACTTCGTCTCGAGCTGAAGCGCATCCAGCGCGAATTGGGGACGACGATCCTTTATGTGACCCACGACCAGATCGAGGCCATGACCATGGCGGACCGGATCGGCGTCATGAATGAGGGGGTCCTCATCCAGCTCGGCACACCCAGGGAGATCTATGAGCGGCCCGACAATGCCTATGTGGCGAGCCGGCTCGGCGCCCCCGCCATTAACCTCGTTCCCGCCGAGCTTCTGGCCGGAGGCGCCATGCCGCCGAACGCACGGACGGTGGGCTTGCGCACCGAGCACATCCGGATGATCTGCTCAGCGGATGGTCCGGGACCGGTCGCCCAAGTGCATTGGGTGGAGCACCTCGGTGATCAGAATCACGTTCACCTCAAGATCGCGAGCCATTCCCTCGTGACGCTGGCGGACCCCGCCCAGCAGCTCAAGGCAGGCGATCGGGTTTCGCTCGCATTCGACGATCCTCTTTATTTCGACCAGGCCGGCAACAGGGTAGCCGCCAACGAATCGGGGAGGCAGGCATGATGATCGATCGCGAAGCGCGCAAGCTCCTGTTCGAGACCGTGGCGCGCCGGGTCATCGAAAGCGCCGAGGAGTTGACCGATCTCGATCGCGCCATCGGCGACGGCGATCACGGCGCCAACATGCGCCGCGGCTTCGAGGCGGTTCTCGCCTCCGTCGACGAGCTCTCCGCCAAGAATCTCGGCGAGTCGCTGAAGGGTGTCGGCACGACCTTGGTCATGAAGGTCGGCGGAGCGTCCGGACCGCTGTACGGAACCCTGTTCATGTCGCTCGGCAAGTCGTTGGCGGACGACGTGACGCAGGAACAGATCGCCGAAGCATTCGCCGCCGCGATCGAGGCGGTCAAGGCGCGCGGCAAGTCCGATGTCGGCCAGAAGACCATGCTTGACGTGCTGTTTCCCGTGCTCGGCGTGCTGCGCGAGAGCGGGGCTGGCCTGCCGCTCCGCCTGAAGGCCACGGCGAGGGAAGCGGCGGAACGAACCGTCCCGATGCGGGCAATCCGCGGGCGCGCGTCCTTTTTGGGCGACCGCAGCATCGGCCACATGGATCCCGGCGCACGATCTTCGGAGTTGATCGTCGACGCGGTCGCAGACGTCATGGAAGGATTCGCATGAGCGAGAATGTCGGAATTGTCATTGTGTCGCATTCGGCCGACGTGGCGCGAGGTACGGCGCAGATGGTCGAGCAGATGGTCGGCCGCGAGGTGCCGCTCGGTTGGTGCGGCGGGGATCCGGGCGGCGGGCTCGGCACCAGTGTCGAGGCGATCATGGCGGCGATCGAGCGGGCATGGTCCGAGAAGGGCGTCGCCATTCTGGTTGACCTCGGCGGCGCGGAGACCAACAGCGAGATGGCGATCGAGATGCTGCCGGAATCGCGCCGCGATCGGATCGTCGTCTGCAACGCGCCGGTTGTAGAGGGAGCCGTCATGGCGGCGACCGAAGCGGCGTCCGGTGCGACGCTGGAGGCGGTGCGCCGCACCGCGGAAGAATTGACGCCGGTCTGATGCAGGAAAACGGTATGAACAAGCTCCGCGCATCGGTACTCATGCGACACGAGGTCGGGTTGCATGCCCGCCCGTCGGTCAAATTGACCAAGCTGGCGAAGGCCTTCCAGTCGCGGATCGATCTGGGCCGAGGGGGGCGATGCAAAGGCGGCATTGGATGCGCTGGTGACGCTTGTAGACGAGGACTTTCCGGATGGACCATAGAACGCATCGGGCCGCCCAGCGCATCGAGGGGCGGCCGGCCGCCCCCGGTATCGCATTGGGACCGCTCGTGCGCCTGTCTGCTGTCAGGCACGATGTCCGGCAACGCCGCCCGGCGGCCGAGGAACATCAGGCACTGGTCGACGCGCTGACCGCATCCCAGGAGGGGCTCAGCCTGCTGGCGCGCGAGGCAGGTGACGCCGAAGCCGAAGCCATTCTCGCCTTCCAGATCGCGCTGCTTGAGGACGATAGTCTCGCGGCGCCGGCGTTTGCGAAGATCGCCGAGGGCGAGGCCGCCCATCGGGCGTGGGGCGCCGCCATCGATCCGGAAATTGCCTCGTATGAGACGGCTGAAGATCCGTATTTCCGCGGCCGTGCTTCGGACCTGCGCGATTTGCGCGATCGCGTGCTGAGGCATCTCGCAGGCGAGGCGGATCAGGTCGTGCCCGCCGGCGTCATCCTCGCGGCCGACGACATGCCACCTTCCACCTTCCTGGCCACCGACTGGCGTGAGGGCGGACTGGTGCTGCGCCGGGGCAGTCCGAGCAGCCATGTCGCGATTCTCGCGCGCTCGCGCGGCGTGCCGATGATTGTGGGTGCCGACATCGACCGCCTTGATGACGGCACGGATGCCCTGCTCGATGGCGACGCTGGGCTTCTGATTGTCGACCCCGACCAGGATACACGCACCGACTATTGTCGCCGTCGTACCGAACAGGCGGAGGCCCGAGCGGCCATGGCTTCATTCAGTGGCCCCGTTCACACCGCCGCAGGCGAGCCGGTGCAGGTCATGATCAACGTCACCGGGCTTGCCGAGCTCAAGACGCTCGATCCCGGCGACGTCGACGGCATCGGCCTGATGCGGACCGAGTTTCTGTTTCAAGGGCGCGCACAACTTCCAACTGAAGAAGAGCAGTACCGGATCTACCGCAGCATGCTCGAGTGGGCGGGCGACAAGCCCGTGACCATCCGCACCCTTGACGCAGGAGGCGACAAGCCGATCGCGGGCCTGACGCGGGCTGACGACGCCAATCCGTTCCTCGGCATACGCGGCGTGCGGCTGTCATTGCGGCACCTGGACGTGTTTGTCGCGCAGTTGCGGGCGCTGGCCCGGGCGGCCGTGGCGGGAAATCTCAAGGTCATGATCCCGATGGTCACGGTGCCGGAGGAACTCGATCGCTGTCGCGTGCTGTTCGCGCAGACCTGCGATCAACTTCGGCGCGAGGGGATCGAGGCGAAAATGCCGCCGCTCGGCATGATGGTCGAGGTGCCGGCGGCGGCGTTGACCATCGAGGATTTCAATGCCAACTTCTTTTCCATCGGTAGCAATGATCTGATTCAGTATGTGGCGGCGGCGAGCCGGGACGAACCGGAGCTCGCCGAGCTCACGCGTCCGTCGCGCGCCGTGTTCGGTCTGATCGGCCATGTCGTGAAGTATGCCAACCGCGCCGGGCGGGAAGCGAGCCTTTGCGGCGGCATGGCCGGCGACCCCGCGCAGGTTGCAGCACTTCTCGATCAGGGGCTGCGCACGTTCTCGGTGGCGCCCGGCGCACTTGGGCCGGTCAAGGCCGCCATCGCCCGCTATACGGGTCCGGCGGCATGAGCACCGAAGCCGCACCGGACTCCCAGGATCTGATTGCCGCCTACAAGGCGATCCTGCGCGACGTGCTCGACAAGCGGCCGTCCGGCATGCGCCAGCGTCTGGCCGAGGCGCTCGGCAAGAATCGCAGCTTCATCACGCAGATCGCCAATCCGGCCTATCAGACGCCGATTCCGGCCCAGCACGTCCACTCCATCATTCAGGTCTGCCATTTCTCGGCGCAGGAGCGTGACCGGTTTCTCGAGGCCTATCATCGCGCGCACCCGCGCCGACTGCTGCTCTTGAAGGAGCGCGAGCGTAGCCGCCGTCTCACGCTGATGCTGCCGGATCTTGGAAGCGAGCAGAAGAACCGTAAGCTCGACACGCTGCTGAGCGAATTCGCAGAGAAAGTCGCAAGGTTGATCGAGGACATCTGACGCCTGCGGCAGAGCATGATCCGGAAAAGGGGTACCGGTTTTCCGAGAAGATCATGCTTAAACAAAAAGCAGAGCGAGATGATGATTCGAAGAAAAGTTCTCACGCTCCAATTTTGGGGGAGACCGGAATGAAGAAGCTGATCAACGCCGCCGAGAGCGTGTTGAGCGAAAGTCTCGCCGGATTTTGCGCGGCACATTCCGACATCGTGCGCATGGGCGAGCAGGCGCCGTTCGTTCTGCGTCGAAATCTGATACCCGGCAAGGTGGCCCTGATATCGGGCGGCGGCTCGGGGCACGAACCGCTTCATTCCGGCTTTGTCGGGTACGGCATGCTGGACGCCGCATGTCCCGGCCAGGTCTTTACCTCGCCGACGCCCGATCTCATTCTTGCGGCGGCCGAGGCCGCGGATACCGGCGGCGGCGTCCTGTTCATCGTCAAGAATTACGAGGGCGATGTCATGAACTTCGACATGGCGCGCGAGATGTGCGGAAAGCCGGCCGAGGCGGTGATCACCGATGACGACGTCGCGGTGGAAACCTCGACCTTCTCGACGGGACGGCGCGGCGTCGCGGGAACGCTGATCGTGGAGAAGATCCTCGGTGCTGCGGCAGAAGAAGGGCGCGACCTTGCCGCGCTGAAAGCCCTGGGCGACCGGGTCAATGCTGCGACCCGCTCGATCGGGATAGCGCTGACGAGCTGCACGGTGCCTGCAGCCGGCAAGCCCACATTCGATATCGCTGAGGACGAAATGGAGGTCGGCGTGGGTATCCACGGCGAGCCGGGACGGCGCCGGGTGAAGCTGAGGCCCGCTGCGGAAATAGCCGCCGAGATGGTTCACGCCATTACCGCCGACCTCGGCGAAAGAGCGCGGGGTGAAGCCATGCTGGTGATCAACGGCTTTGGGGCTACGCCGCTGTCGGAGCTCTATCTGATGTACGAAGCAGTGCGCAGGCTGCTCGAACCCGCGGGCAGCATTATTGTGCGTTCGCTGGTCGGCAATTTCGTCACCTCGCTCGATATGGCCGGCTGCTCCGCCACGGTGTCGATGCTTGACGAGGAGATGAAGCGTCTCTGGGACGCGCCGGTTCATACCGCGGCGCTGCGCTGGGGCATGTAACTTCAGCCTTTTCGTGCGGCGATTCCGCCAAATCTGCGATCGCAGGTTGGATGCACTGGTTCAGCACTGCAGAAGGCATGGTAGCCCATCGTACGAACAAGCAGTGCGTTTCTGGTGCGGTGGTTTCCGGACCGGCAAAACTCGATCCAGCTAGCCTCTGATATCACTGGTGGGCCCGGCAGGACTCGAACCTGCAACCAGACCGTTATGAGCGGGAGGATATTGATCAGCTTCGTTGATTTTGCTCCATTTTCATTTGTTTTCGATCGCGTTTGTTCGGGTTGTTTCTGGTGCGAAACAGGTGCGGTTAAGTCCCGACGTTCAGTTTTACAACCTGAAGGTCACAGGTTCAAATTCTGTACGCGATAACAATTTTCGTTAAAACCCCCTCATCAGGTCTCATCGAACTCGCGTTTCGGACACCATCCGACTGGATCTGCGATCCAGCGGTCGATGTCCGATTCATGCCAGCCGGTGCCGTTGGTGCTGATTTTGAGCTGAGCCGGGAACGTGTCCTCGGCGATCTTGCGGTAGATGGTGGACCGGGACAGCCCGGTCCTGGCGAGGACGGTCTTCAAACGGATGATACGATCTGGTTCGCGCATGGCCGCGCTGCCTCCTGCTGGTTGTTTCTAACTGCTGCTGGTCCAGACAGGAAAAGCCGTTGCGGGCGTGCAAGAGAGTTTTCACCTCGCGGTACTGTGGCGTAGAGCCGGCGGAAAATAGGATGGTTCAAATTCCGATGCCGCGGCCTCTGCCAAGGTCGATGCCGTGGCTGAAGGCGAGTTCGAGGCCGAGCCGGCGACCTGATTCGAACGCGATGCCAAGCTCCCGCTTTCGATTCTCGAGGATGGATTCGAGTTGCGGATCGCGCTCTAAGCTTCTGGCCATGTCGCCCATCGCCGAGCGCGTGGCCCTGTAGCCGGAGATATCGCCCGCCTGATACTGGCGCAGGCTGGCTTGGTCGAGCTTTTGCCAGTCCTCCATGAAGCGGTCGGCGCGTCGGCCCGGATCGATGCGCAGTTCGGTCTCAAGCTGGAGCGCGCGAACGGCACGGTTGACCCGGCCCGATGCGGCCTCGCGGGAAAGCTCCGGGTTCTTCTTGTAGGCCGCTTCTGCATCGTGCGAGCCGTAGGGCCGCACCTCCTCGAAGACCTTGCGGGCCTTTTGTAGTTCTTTCACTTGCTCGGGACTTGCCTCGCCGCCCATCTCCTGCGCCTCGAAGATCGAATCCACTGCGCGGGCATGGCGTACGAGCGCTTGGGTTCGCACGCGACGCAATTCCTTTTCGGGATCTTCCGCCACCTTCCTTTCCGGCGCTTCGGTTTCGCGCCTCTCGGCTCCCGTTAGGTTCGCGCTCGGATCACGTAAAGCCGACATTTTACTGAGCGAATGCACTCGACCTTCTATCCAGCCGGAACCGTCAGGGTCCAGGTGGCGTTCGACCTGTAAGTCCAGACCGGGCAAGTCCCGCCACGAAAACCTTCTGCGCATCCCCTTGGAGAGGGTCATACGTAAGGCTATTCTAGCGCCAAACCGCGTTAGGGCGGCGGGTGCCAGACCTGTTAAGCCTAGCCGCAATCAGGCGCTGAGGACTTCATGCCAAAGATTGCGAAGAGCCTATTTGATCCCAAACTCTTTCTCGCCAAAGTCGGCGAGGGCAAAACCATTTTGAAATTTGACAAGAACCAGACCGTTTTTGCGCAAGGAGACGTCGCGGATACAGTTTTCTATATTCAAAAGGGAAGGATCAAGGTTCTCGTTGTCTCTGAACAGGGCAAGGAAGCAGTGGTCGGAATCCTGGAAACTGGACAGTTCTTTGGCGAAGGATGCCTGAATGGCCATCCCTTGCGGATTTCGACAACGACAGCCATGGAAGAATGCCTGGTGACCTCCATCGAGAAAGTCGCGATGCTGAGAGAACTTCACAAGGAGCCGAAGTTCTCAGAGTTATTCATGGCGTACCTCCTGAGCCGTAACAGTCGCATCGAAGAAGACTTAATCGACCAGCTATTCAATTCCAGCGAAAAGCGGCTCGCGCGTCTTCTCCTTCTTCTGGCAAATTTCGGAAAGGAAGGCACCCCGCAGCCCATCGCAGCACACGTCAGCCAGGAGACGCTCGCGGAGATGATCGGTACGACACGTTCCCGTGTCAGCTTTTTCATGAACAAGTTTCGCAAGCTCGGCTTCATAACCTATAACGGGAAGATCGAAGTTCATAGTTCGCTCTTGAACGCGGTCTTGTATGACAAGCCTGAGATAAAGCGGGACGAGTGAGACCACCATCACAACGAGATGCCGACCCTGTTCAATATTGCTCACATACCGAAAAAAATTAACGGTAGGCTAACGATTAGGGCGAATGCGCCTACGGCATCCGATGAATAACGGCCCCAGCGACGTCCCCCGGGTGGGGGCCGTTTTATTTGGGCGGTTGGGTGCGGCATTGGGACTTCTACGCAATGTCGCTGACGTGCACTGCTATTCCGGCGACATCAGGTCGAATAACCTTCGCATTGCGCCTTAGGGGTGCGCAAGGATTGATATCTGACACCTGAAGTATCCATGTGAGTAATAGCGCCTCTGACGACGGCTGCCAGGAACGAATATCGCTGGGGTCACTTGTTGATCGCGACCGGATACGAATGCCCCCATAGTATCCGATGAATGACGGCCTCAGCTCTTCCCGTGCTGGGGCCGTTTTCTGTTTGATGACCTCGGTGCCAGAGCGTGCGATTAGACCTCATATATTTCCGCCTCGATGAAGTTTGACGCCGCCCATCGGTCTTGTCCGTGCAGATGGCATGAGGGGCACCCGTTATGCTGCAGGGTTCAAAAATCAACCGCAAGGTCAAACGGGTGGCGACTCGCACTTCATGCTGAGCGTGATTTCGCCGAACGAGTCCTCCATCAAACATTATCGAGGTATCGCGACATGCTACGAAAAAACTGCGCGCAACTTGCTTGTTGGACTACATCTGGTCCGCGCCACTCGCTTGGCTTAAATGACAAAAGGCCTCAGTAATCTTTTCGAAAATGAGCAATATTGACCAACGGCTCCAGACCTCGGAGGAGCAAGCTGGTCCCATGCACCGCTTGCGGCGTCAAGCAGAATACGACCAATGCCGGGTTCTTCAAGGGGACGCGCGTGAAGTAATGCGCCGATCGTAAGGATGCTGCGGCGAGAACTCGGCGGGCTCGGCACCCCTTATTTTACGGGAATGAGCCAACTCAGTCATCATTACGCTTTTGAACGTTCGAAGCCATGAGTGAGCAACTGGCACGGGCTAATTTCACCGGCTCAGATGAAAGTGCCAGGCGATCATGGCTTCAATCGATCCTGCGGTTCAGCCGGCAGTCCTCGTTGTTGAAGACGAGATGATGCTCCGCATGCGCGCGGTAGACATCGTTGAGGATGCAGGCTTTTCTCCTATTGAAGCGGTCAGCGCCGACGATGCCCTCGCTATTCTCGAATCCCGTTCGGACATAGAATTGCTGTTTACCGACATCCAGATGCCGGGCAGGATGGACGGCCTTGAGCTGGCGTATGCCGTCCATGAACGCTGGCCGTTGATCAAGATTATCCTGGTGTCCGGTCAGTTGACCTTGGCTGATGCCGACAGGCCCACCGATAGTCGCTTTTTCAGGAAGCCGCTCGACGTGAGGCAGATGATTGCAGAAATGAGGGACATGATGAGTAAAGGCGCGTTAGAAATCAATCCGAGCGATATCGCCACTCTGGTTGTAAAGTCGTCGCATCTTGAGTCGAGCGGCAAGGCTCCCCACTTTGGAGTGCCCAGTTCCACCACCTCGCAGGAAGTTCTGACCGCGGAAAACGACAGTCTTCGTCTATTGCTCGAGCAGGCCGGAATCGACGCCCAGGTGTTGCTTGCACAGGCGGGCATCGATGCAAAGGAACGCGAAGCAGCCGACAAACTGCAGAAGCTTATTCTTGAAGAGTTGCACCACCGGATCAAAAACACTCTGGCAACCGTGAGCGCCATCGCGTCGCAGAGCCTGCGAACGGCGACAAGTATTGAACACGGTCAACATGCGATTGAAGGCCGGCTCGTGGCGTTAGGTCGGGCGCACGATCTGCTGCTGCAAGCGAGATGGGCTAATGCGAGCCTGACCAACACAATCCGCGGTGCGACAGAGCCGTATGACAGCCAAGATACCGGTAGGTTTTCGATCGAGGGAAGAGATATCAGGATCACATCCGGAGCTGTGATCGCTCTTGCCATGACACTCAACGAGCTTTGTACCAATACTACAAAATTTGGTGCATTGTCGGTGCCCGCGGGGCGCATAGAGATTGTGTGGACGATCGACGAAGAGAAACAACGATTGCTGCTGACGTGGTCCGAAAGGGATGGCCCCGCCGTACATGCCCCCTCCCGGCGAAGTTTCGGAACGCGCCTGATCGGCTCACTTGGACAGCAATTGAAGGGAGAGGTTCAATTGGCCTACGACACGACGGGATTCGTGTACGTATTGGACGTGCCATTGACTTCGCTTGTTCCGGCGGTTTGACGAGGCCAAGCGTAAAAACGTGGCTCGCTCAGCCACGAAGCTAGCGTTCGTTCGGTCGGGGAGATCTTGATCGTCGTATGATAGACTGGGTATTCACGGGTATTCGCTGAGCAAAAAGGCCCGCGCGCAAATTACTAGAAAGCTGATAGCGGAGGTTGAGCGCCGCCCGGATAGGCTAGTCGATACGGCCAAGAAAGAAATGTGCCGGCAAAGGCTTCTAAGTCAGAAACGCGATTCCAGGCTTATTGAGGTTGGCAAACAGACCCGCCGCCTCGTCGACTCCGGGTTGTAGTTAAAAGGAATGACGCGCGGAGTACAATGTGAGGTGCAGGACGTCATGAAAATCAGTAGTACAGGGGGCAGCCATGATTTCAGTTCTAATCGGGGTTTTAGTTATCGTCGTGGTCGGCGCGATCTGCTTTTGGGCCATCGACAAGTTTGTTCGAGATAGCCGGCTGGCTAATCTTCTCAAATTGCTTGTGGTGCTGATTTGCCTAGGGGCTATCCTTCAACGGGTTCTGCCTCTGGCCGGAATTAGTTTGTAGTCCAGCACCAAGCGGTCCCCAGCGCCGGGACGGATCAATATCGGGCAACCATGATGATTGCGACAATAATGAATGCCGCGATCAGCGAAAGCGTGCGATCCAGTGTTCTTGACCGGGTGTAGCAGCGGTGGTGTCTAGCCGAGGTAATGACAATTTGCTTTGACTCCAACTACTCCCGGCCTTCCTTTTTTTCATAACCATCAACTCATGACTGTCCGCAACGTGTCGAAGCAAGCAGACCTTCTTGAGCGCGTCGGTTCGCTGCCCACCAGGCGGCATCGCACGCGCTTCTTGAAGGGCATCCACCGCGCTTGCATTCTGGCTGCGGCTATCAGGCGAGGTTTCGTGCTTCACGACTACATCCTAATGTGGTGTCCCACCAAGATCTGGTCAAGTTGATCAACGCGAGGTTTCGACGTTCGTCCGCCCGCCGTCCGTACACCGCAGGGTAAGTGCTCGAATCCGGAACATCCTGAGGTAATAGCTGCACCTCCATGCACGACGGGCATTTGGGACAATGAGGCCGCGCGGCCATGCAAGGCGATAAAGTTGGCGTTTGTGGATCGGGCATGGATGCTCAGGTTGGCGGAACTATCGGCTGCTGGCAGATCTGAGACATGCCGACGGCGCACTGAGAATGCCCGTTTGTCGGGTTAGACCTGGAACTAACTGGCCGACGATCAAACGGCGCCTTTGAGCCGCATCGGACATGCAGCGGCTGTCCGGCGAGTTCTGGTAAAGCTGTAGGTTGCTGAACTGTTCTTAAGGAGAGCCGGGTACTGATCGCGAGTATCGCAATTTGTCGATCAACTATTCCGAAAGCTGGTCTGTATTGAGCAGATGTCAGGGCGAAGGCGTGGAAGACTATCCCTATCACCGTCCATTACGGCATCTATCGGTGACTGAGAGTGTTGTGCTCTCGCCTGATGTAAGGCGACTGCATCATGATCAAGAAGAAAACCACTGAGCAGAAGTGGCACGAGCAATCTGAGGCCGCGAAAGAAGAGGCGGCCAAGTTGCCTTACGGGAAACTGAAGAACCAACTGCTGCAAAAGGCCCGTCAGCTACGGACCGCTTCCCAGATCAGTCACTGGCTATCATCGCCCGGTCTACGGCCACCCATGTAACGACCAAATCTAGCCATCCCGGCGTGAGCTGGATTTTTCTTTGTTGAGGACATTTTCCTCGGAAGGAATTCCGATCTTCCGCTTGGTATTGCAGGATAGACAATTGCACGGGGCCGTATGGTGTTCGACAGCCAAGCCAAGTTCCAGTCTGAGAAAGTCATGGCTGACGTTTATCTCGCCATCGCGGTTGCTGGCGCAAATACGCTGATCGTCATGGGGGTGGCTATCGCATTCGTTTTGATTTGAAAGGCGGCGTCATCGGGCCATTCACCCCATCAGTTGGCGGCCTCTTTCATTCCACTCAGCTTGCGCCCTGAATGTCTAACGTGCGTTGCCTTCATGGAACAATCCGAGTGGCGACGCATTAGCGATACCGCGATCACGCGACCCAAGGAGCAAACACGCAGCTTGCACTTTTGCGCTCGCTCCAAGCCTGTCTGCTTTGGCAATGCCAAGCGCAAACCTGAGTGCACTTACTACCAGGACTGACAGCTCAATCATCCAGGTGCACGGCTGGGGCCATCACGGTGGTCGAGGTCATCATTACGGATGGGGCCGAGGCCACCATTACGGTTGGCGACATCATCACCATGGGTGAGATTAATTTCTGAAAGGGGCCGCCTCGATTGGCGGCCTCTCTCATTCCGGCTCACGATTTAATCTCCAAACCAACAAACAGCCAATTGATCAAAGCGTGAATTGCTCCAATATGGCCATCCCAATATCGCTAGCGCCGCGGCGGACGCGTCATCAATAGCGCCAATGCAAAGCCGATCCCGCCCGCAATCAACATCGAACCGAGCGGGTTGTCCTGCACCTTCTTCGCAATCGCTTGCGAGCCGTCACGGAAAGTATCGCCGCTGTTGTCATAAGCGTCTTTGGCGTAGCTGGCGGCGGCATCCGTGGCTTCGCGCGCTGCATCCTTGGCCTGGCCGTACAGGTTCTGCGCTGTACCTGTCGCCTCGCGAACGCGGCCTGCTGCCTGGGGCTTTGCGTCGCCGGAGATATCGCCCACGGTGCCCTCGATCTTACCGGCGAAATCCTGCGCCGAGCCGGCGATTCGGTCCTTCTCCATGGCGCACACTCCCTATGATAAAGTCCCGAGAGCTAACCGACTGGGTCAGTTTACGTCCACCCGCGCGCGGAAGCCGGCTTGCAATGTGACGTGGCCTACAGCTCTTGCCGTTCCACACTCGCTGCTCGATTGCTGACGAGGTGATCGAATATCAAGAAACGGCCCCAGCGCGGGGGCGGAGCACTGAGGCCGTCGGGGTCTTGAGGGAAAACCACAGGGTGGCTGCGGCTTCCCTTCCAGCCGACCACATCCAACAGCGGCGCGCTGCTCACTTTTGCTCACTGTCCTAATTTCAAATTGCGGGTGCCCGGCCGGCACCGGACGGTGGGTACTGGCCTGTTCCCGACGACAGTGACCTAGTTTGAAAATACCGGTAGGTGAGCAATTTTGAACAGACGATCGCGGTGCATATCTGCTGTTTTGGTATCACCGGGGGATTGCGCTGTCCGGACCTAATCCAACGCCATCAAGCATTATTGGGCTTGGTGGCGTTGTGCTTTACATCGGCGAGAGCACTTTATGATTTTTTCAAAGAAGTGGCGCGACCTTCCGCGTGCCTCGCTGAAGTGGGAATAGAGAGCGAGGCACGATTACATAAATATGGTCCCGTTAAAGGCGTGCCTTCTTGTGAAAGGCAGCCACAACGATTCCGCCAATCCTTATTTCAGCGTTCCGAGCATGGTGGCGCACGCTTGGGCGACCGCAGAGTTAGCCTTGTCGGTGCCTGGTGAAGTCGCCCAACCACCTTTTTCAACGAAACTGCCTTGCATGTAAGACGAAACTTTCTTGAGTTCGATTAGATTATCGGTTGCGTTCGCAGCGCGTTGAAATTTATCAACACAAATGGGCGCTAAGACCGCAACGACGGCACTCCGTGAAGCTTCATCAGCCCGTTTTTCCGCTGTGCTTTCTAACGACCAGCCGCCCCAGTTGAAGCCGATGATCATGGTGGCCACCGCGCCAACCGCTGCACCTTGAACAAGACGCTTGAACGAATGATCCTGGAAAATTGATGGTAGCGGCATGAGTTGTCCTTTCAAACGGTCAAAGCCCGGCGGACACCCAGATGGATGCCGACTTAACGAGTTTTTTGAAGGGCCGCCGGCCTTGCGTGGGCGCGTCGGGAAAGCACCATGCGCGTCTAATTAGAGAATGTCGATGAAAATCAACAACGGTTGTTCTCCAAACCGGGTGCGATGCAGTTGGTAACCGACGGGGTAACGCTCGCTATTATTGTTGAATAGGAGCAGCGTGGACTTCGAAGGGATGGTAATTCCCGATGACCTCAATCAATCACTTCAGACAAGAATTGACGGAGCAGATGGGTCGCGCCTCTGCAAGTGGCGCGAAAGATGTCCTTATCAATTCGTTGGACCTGTGCGCATCCATTCCTAAGGGCAATTACGCAGCGGACTCGTGCTGCAATGCTATGCAGGATGAAATGAAAGCCGGCGATGTTTTACTCATCGACCGGAACCATAGCGCCGGTATGACCGTCCGCTATTTTCTGCCGCGAGTCACGAATTCACGTTTGGGATAACACGCACGCACTATGAAATGGATTTTAAGTTTGGCGATGCTTTGTTCAACGAGTGCATTTGCTCAAACACCAAAGGTTCCAAAGATCGGTGGCAAACCGGCCGTAACGCTGATATCGCGAAACTGTAGCGTTTGACCCAATGTATGGTCCGGCCACGCGTTGCAAGAGGTTTCGTCAAGCTGGCAGATGCGGTCTTGCATCAATGTATCCGGCCTCTGATTGGAGCGTGTTGTGCTCCGGGCCATCATGGATATCAGCGCGCATTCGAACGGGCCATCCTGGTCACCGGTGTTCGCATGCGCCGGGAAGACCGATCCTCAGTCGTCGTCTCATCCTCTCGCAGACCTCTGCGGGCATGCTAAGGAGTCGCGCCATGGCGGAAGCTTTCCGCAACCTGAGGGCGTGCGCAGCGAAAAGCCGCCCCGAAAGGGGATAGATTTTTAACGCGGCTTCTTCTTGGTCTTGGCTTTCTTGGCCGTCACTGGCGTTTCGGCGGCCTCCCGTGCCAGCCGCTCGGCCTTGAGCCGCTCCCGGTTGGTATAAAATGCCTTCTGTGCAAGTTCGTTCTCAGTCATTGCCTTTTCGGGATCGACTTGGCGAAATGCCTTACGCGCCGCGCGCTCCGCGTTGGTGATCGGCTTAGGTGGTTCAAACTCGCCCGGTGTCTTTGTCATTTCTTCACCTTGAGCCCCGGCTATAGGCGGCGGATGGCTTGCTTGGAGCCCGCCCATGACCTTGGTGTACAGCTCGAGGATTCGATGGGCCAGCTTCGTGCCGTCCTCCGTTGAAATCTCGCGGGGGCTATAGCCTCGTTCGGAGGACAGCGGCGTTGCAAACATGATCGCCTTGATTTCCCCGAGTTCCTTTCGATGCTCTTCAGGAACCTCATGATCTTGAACATGAGCCAAATAGTTCCCTGCGTGAGTCAGACGCTGATCTAAGTCGCCGGCGCCGACCAAATCATGCAGAGCCTGAAAAAGCTTTTGCTTGAGATATCCGCTCATTTCCCTTTCACCTTCAGGCCGCCGCATCTCGACTTCGGCGGAAGAGTCGCACCCGCTCAATTCTCTCACACTGCTCGCAACGATACTGAATGATGTCTTTACCCTCGGCGTCGGGGGCGGTTTTCTCAAGCTTCATTGTCTCTTTGCATATGATGCAGTTCAAGAGACCTATGAGCGGGCTTTTATCGTCGTTCGCATGATATCCCCATGCCACTCATTTCACCTTCGTTTTCAGCGCGGCGATCCGCGCACGGAATTTCCCGATCTCCTTAAGAATGTCGCGACATACCGGCCCCGCAGGGAGCTTCCGGGCAGTCTCTAGCAGCTTCGCGGCCATCGCTTCCAGTTGTCGCGCCTCTGTTAGCGTTCGATCGGCCGATACGGTCACCACCCCGACGTGGAGTCCCGTGCTTTTGATTGTGTTCATCTTGACCTCCTAGGGAGAGGCCCCGCAGCGAAGGCTGCGCTTATTGGTCGGGGATAGCGAGACAAATCGCGCGCTAGGGCTCGTGGCCTAGTTTGACGCTTCCATCCGCCACGGTGACAGAAGTCTAGGACGACTCTCGTCCTGAAGCTTGTGGCGTCCATCAGCTGGGGTTTCAAATGAATGCCTATCAGCAGCGGCTTACAGCCCCCCCGAGAAGTGTCTTTCGGTCCTCGTCCACGACATTGCCAATTTCAATCTTCAATTAGTGTTGCCGGGATATCGGATCGGTCGCTTTTCTGCTCGCTCCTCGAACATGCGAGCGCCCTCGGCAAGTTCCTTTGCATTTGTCATCTGACACCTCACGCAGAACAAAAGTTAGCGCATTGAAAACGATGCGGGCCGCGAGGCAGCTCAGGCGGCGTACCAATTCTCCGGAAATGGAATGATCGGCCAGGCCAGTTGGTCATCGTTCGTTCCTTTTGCTGTTCGCGGGCGCGGCAAGCTGTTGACGGTGCCTTTCAAGTCGATGCTTTTGGGCGCGGCCGATGCACCCGACGAGGCAAGTTTAGCGGCCCAACGCCGCTCGAACCTTCTTTGTATGTGAAGAGGAATACCGCTCATACCAAAGCTCCGCGTTTGTCGTCGCCCCGGTCTCAAGGCCTCAACGCGCGTGATCGCCTAAAGGTCTGCTTCCCACCGAAACGGCCCCAGTTCGGGGGCGAAGCTGGGGCCATCGGGGGAAGCGGCGCGGTAGCGGCCCGCGACGTTCGGCTACAGCAAATCACATCCAGCTCGCCGCCGCTGTTCAGTTTTGCTCACTGTCCTGATTTCAAATCGCGGGGACAGCACCGAACGCCTGACCCACGGAATATCAATAATGGACCTTCGCATCCAAACGCGGATGTCCGATCCGAGTCATTGTCGACCGAAATGGGGTTTCCGCGGGACGTCCACTTCAAGAGCGGACAATCGAGTTAGCTTGGCGCAGACCGCGTTACGGCTATAACCCGAGACGGCACGCGATCCGCGCGGCGCTCTGTCCTACGGCCCAGAGTTTTTTGAGCAGCGCCACGTCTTCCGCATCCCAACTCATAAGAGATGCCTATACGCCGACTTACAACTATAGGCTACGCTTCCTTACCGATCCGCGCCAGCGCACGGATCGGCTTCCGCGGTACTACGAACGTCTCCGCCAGCCTGTCCCTCGCGGGCTTCCGGTTGGTCATCGCTGACCACGCCTTGGGGCTTCACGTGCTTCGCGCGCTTTCCGTGTGTACATGCCGCCGCCACTACCCGGCGCAGCGTCTGAACGTATTGCTTCGCTCGTTTCATCCAGACGATTAGTCTTCTCCGATAGGGTTGTCGGGTCGTGCTGCGCATTGTCCTTTTCGAGGATTGCTCGGCGTTCACTCGCGTTGCGGCCTGCACACTCGCACTGTCACCAATTCGGGACACGTCAATCGAAGGCTTCAGCCACTTCGTTACCTTCGTTACCTCCATGACTGCTCCGATTGTTTCCGGCTGGAGCGGTTGCCGGATGGGATTTGCACCCACTGGAAAACGCCGCCTTTGCATGGCGCACACCCGCAGCGGACATTGGCGCGCCCTAGACAGCAGGCGGTCATAAGTCATCTTGCTAGCCGCCAGACAAATCCAAACATGGGCATGGAAGAACGCGGCTGTTCCAGCTTCGCATCGCCAATCGGCTCTTTGGCAATTCCGCAATCGCATTCGCCGCAATGGCGGCGACATCAGCCTTCGCCGCCAATCCTCGTCACGGCGAAACGCTTGCGAAACAATGGTGCGCCAGCTGCCACCTAGTTGGATCTGACCGAAAAAGGCTCCACGACCGAGGCAACGCGCAAAGCGTCACGGTGTCGATGCCGCAACGATTGGGTTGCTGGGACCGTTTCTGTTGGGTGCTCGGGGCGGGGAGTTAGGACAGTGTTCAAAATTGAACAGCGGCGGTGAGCTTGATGTGATTGGCTGCAGCCGAACGTCGCGAGCCGCCCTCGCGGCGTTCGGACGGCCCCAGATTGCCCAGCGCCGAACTGGGGCCGCTTTTGTTGGGGGACATGCCATGACCGACCTTGAATGTAGATTGGATCGATTTGAGACCCTCGCTGCCGAGTGCGAACTGATTGCCAAGCCGGCGACGGATGGGGCGAAACGTGAGCTATATTTGCGGCTCGCTTTGCACTATCGCGAATTGGTCGCCGACATGCGCAAGGCGATGGCGACCAAAGCCGCCGCATAGCGATAGTCAGCAACGCTTTCGCGCACCGTGAACATCTGCGATGCCTTGGCGCCGGTGAGACCAAGATCAAACCGCTTGATGCCATTCCATATGTCGTTCGGGTGCTGTGGACACTCGTGCTGACGAATTAGGACGCTGTGCTTGGAACGAATGTCATCGGGCGAGCTTTGCTATGCACGACCGGATGCGAATGCCCCCATTCGTCCAGGCTACGGCGTATTCGTTGTAACACCGGTCAT